>JALOBP010000019.1 GCA_023228295.1 Methanoregula sp. | reverse complement strand
AGATCTTTACACTACCTAGAAGAAAATCGGAAAAGTAATTTGTTACGTATCTTTAATAATATGGAGAATAATATAATTCAATCCCGATCCCAAATTCTAGATTTGAAAAAAGAACTTGAAACAATTTCCAATTCATAATTTTAAAATTTTAACATATTTTACAACAATCCATAGAATTTTTTGAGTATGTCCATATGTAAATTCAAATTTGATCATACAATTCAGGCAATCAGTTTATCAATTCACCCGTACTTCGCCCGGCACAGCTCGAACACTTTCTGCCCGGTCTTCTCCCCAATCCCCCGGACTGCCACCAGTTCCTCAAGTGTTGCATTCGCAATCGTCTGGATCGAGCCGAAATGTGCCAACAAAAGCCGGGCATTCCTCATTCCAATCTCCGGAAAAGCCGAGATGATGTACTCCTGCTCATCTTTCACAGAACTGTGGGTCTTGTGGGGATGCACCTTGCGCTCGCCCCGCTCGCCCGCTTCGCGCCGGGCGAGCACCATGAGCATCTGGGCGGTGTCATCCTCATCGCGGGTGAAGATGATTGAAACTCCCATGTCGACTGTGAGTGCAGCAAGCACGCCCCGTATCGCGTTCGGGTGCATGTCCCGCTGGGTGTAGAGATCCCCGCCTTCGATGATCATCACCGGGCGGGTGACTGCCTCGGCCATCGCCTTGACCTGTCCAAGCAGGTCACGGTTGATGAGCGTGTCCACGAAGTCCTTCGCGGTCTTGCGCTCGACAAGGATGCGATCTCCTATGGAGTAATCCCCCAGAGCAAGCCGTTCGAGGCGGATTGCTGCACCCATACACGAGAGGATCTCCACCACTTTCGATGAGGTCTCGCGATCATCGATAATGATCTTCGGGCCCTGCGGGGTGAACTCCTCGATGCAGGCCTGCTCCGCAACGATTGGCCGCTGGACCGGTGAGGTTATATTCCCCATCGCACGCATGCTCTTGTGCATCATCTTCTCCTTCGTTGCACTGACATGCTGGAATACTTCATCGGAGGTGCCTTTGGTGACAAGCACAACCACCCGGCCGGCACCAGACCTGCCCGTCCGTCCTTTGCGCTGGATGGACCGGATCTCGGACGGCACGGCTTCGTAGAAGATGACCATGTCCGTTGAGGGTACATCAAGGCCCTCTTCACCAACCGACGTCGCGATGAGTACTTTGAACTCCCCGTCACGGAACCGCTGGAGAGCCGCGATCTGTTTTTTCTGGGAGAGCCCTTTCTCGGAATCTTTCGTCGCCTGCCCGACAAACCGCTCACATCCGACATCATGCGCAGTGAGGAAGTCAGCAAGGAGCTGTACCGTGTCCCGGTACGTTGCAAAGACAATGATCCGGCTGTCCGGGAACGCCTCCAGCTGCGCTTTGACAAGGTCCCGTGTGATCTCAACTTTCGGGTGCAGCTCCTTAGTCCATTCCACCGAGCGCTCGAACAACTCACGGAATGACTGGTCGGCAACCAGCCGCTGGCTGGCCTTGCTCCCGCCAGAACCCGTGCCTTCCGCGATGAGTTTTGCCAGGTATCCCTTGAGCACCTCGCTTCCCTGCGACTCTGCGAGAGTCACAGCATGCTTCAGTTTCATGCACTCAGCATAGACCGATGCCGCAGAATACCCGGTGGGATCGCGGCTTGCGATCCGCTGCTGGATTTGGGCGTTGATGGCGTTGAGCGCCTTCATCGTGAGCTTCTCGCGTTTCGGCACGGTGAAACGGAGCGATGCAAGGAGTGCGAGCCGTTCTTCGATGAGCCCATTGATGACCTGGATGGCGGATTTCAAATCCGGGGGAAGATCGATACTGAGGTATTCCAGTTCCCGCTCGAAGACATACGGGCTGACATCCGGATCGTTCTCGGTCCGGGTCTCGACATGCTCGATACCGAGATTGGCGCAGACATCCTGCACCTTCTCCTGCGCCCCGCCGGGGGAGGCGGTCATGGCAAGCAGGAGGGGTTTATCAGCGGAGGCAAGGTAGCGCTGCGCAAGGAAGACGTAGGCGTAGTTCCCGACAGCCCGGTGGCATTCATCGACCACGAGGAGCGTAACATCCGCAAGAGAATACCGCCCGGCAATGACATCGTTCTTAATGACCTGCGGTGTCGCAAGGATGACGGTTGCCCGCTCCCATTCAGCGGTGCGCTCGGCAGGCGGAGCATCGCCCGTGAACATCACGAACGGGGGGGCAATGGATTCGCCCGCAGGTTTCACGTTAAGGTAGCGCTCGAAGTAGCGGAGGTGCTGCTCGACAAGCGGCTTGGTCGGGGCGAGCATCAGCACTTTGCCCCCTTCATTGTAGAGCCGTGACGCGGCAACAAGCAGGGCGACTGCTGTCTTGCCAAGGCCGGTCGGCAGGATTACCATCGTGTTGGCGTCCAGTGCCTTCATCGCAATCGAGAGCTGGTACTCGCGCTTCTCGACGGTGTCCGGTTTGACGAGGGGATGGCTGATGTACTCCATTACTGGTGAGAGATTTGGTTGCGGGGGGTAATAAGGGGATGGGGGGAGGGGTGAACGTTCGTCCCTGGTTCGACTGTGTTCTGTAAAAGATATTATGTGGCTCCGTCCCAAACCTCGAAACGAGTGTTCCGCCTCAGGGCCCCTCACGGGGCACGCCGGGTCAGATTACCGGGTTTGAAAGGTGCATACGTCAATTGAGGCCGCCGCGGGGCGCCCTTCGGGGCGGCGGCAGGCATCGCAAAGGGGGGTATGGGGGCATCAGCCCCCATCTTTATTCAGAGTATATTGGTAAGAAAACGAGAAATTATTCCAACGACGCAAACGTCCTTGTCCCCTCAACCAGCGCCGCCACAATCTCCGGCAGCGTCTCAACCGGAACCCGCACCAGCTTCATCCTGTCCCGGTCCCGGAAAATCCTAATCATCAGTTATGGTCGACAATTTTATCTATAATCATCGATTATATCTTACACATGGACACGACCATCCGGACAGCGCTCGAAGGCCAGAACCCGTGGTGGTTTGACAGCCCGTTCTCCACCGGCATTGACCGGCTTGCATGGTTCCCTGAGATCCGCAGGTTCCTCCCGGCACCCGAAATCCTGCTGCTTGCAGGAGCCCGCAGGACCGGAAAGTCCACGCTCGTCTACCAGATCATACGTTCTCTGCTCGATAGCGGATCTGAAAAAGAGTCGATCCTGTACATCAATCTCGATGAGCCCCTCTTTCTCAGCCGGTCAAAGGACCCCGCGTTCCTCCGGGAACTCATCGAGGACCATTGTACGCGACATGAAGGTATTTCACATTTCACGGTCTGCATCGATGAGGTCCAGAACTTCGAACACTGGGCGGCAACCGCAAAGATACTCTATGACACACGTCCGGAGATACGGCTCATCCTGACCGGTTCCAGCTCGGCCCTCCTACGGCGCGAGATCAGCACCCGCCTCTCGGGCCGGTACTTCTCCGTCCAGGTCTGGCCGCTCTCCTTCTCCGAGTGCCTCGCGTTCTCCGGTATCCGGAATCCGACCACGGTCAGGAAAGGGCAGCAGTTTTCGGTCTACACCACCTTTGGAGGGTTTCCCCGGGTTGTTCTCGAACAAAAGGAAGAGATCAAACGAGAGCTCCTGAAGAATTATTTTGAGACCATCTATCTCAAGGACATCATCTACCCCAACCGCGTGCGGAGCAACAGCGACCTGTACGATGTGCTGTATTTCCTTATCTCGAATACCGGAAACCTCCTCTCCTATAACCGCATCGCGGACAGCCTTCATATCGCACCCGAGACCGTGCGGGAGTATATCGGGTATGCCGAGGATGCATTCCTTTTCTCCTCTGTGAAAAAGTTTGATTACTCGGTAAAAAAGCAGCTGGCCAATCCCAAGAAGATCTACTGTATCGATACCGGCATCGTAAACGCCGTGGCTTTTGCCTTGTCCGGAAACCGCGGGAGCATCCTGGAGAACGCGGTCTTCCTTGCCCTGAAAAAGAAGTACGGGGACATCTATTATCACAAGGACCGGTATGAATGCGACTTCCTCATCCATGAAAACCGGAAGATAAGGGAAGCGGTCCAGGTAACGGAATCCCTTGAGGACCCGGATACGAGAACACGGGAGATGCGGGGGTTGCGCGAGGCGATGCAGGCGTACGGCCTGGGCGAAGGGACTATTGTTACCCTGAAGGAATCGGGTATGGAGAGGGATGAGCGGGGGCAGATCCGGATCGTGCCGGTCACGGAGTGGCTGGAGGAGATGGAGAGAAGGGCGTAGCCGGTATTCTTCTGGTGCAATCTGTGCTTTACGTCTCGTTACAGAGCCGGGATGTTGCGGTGAGGAAGGCGAGAGTTAAACTGATTCTAATATTGTCCAGTTCGTACGTTTAACGCACGTGGATTGGGAGGGCTCCCCGCCTCAGGGCCTCTCCGAGGCACGGCGGGGCAAGTTCGGTTTTTTGGGGATGAACAGTAACTGAGGCCGCCGCGGGGCGTCCTTTGGGGCGGCGGCAGGTATCTCAACGGGAAAGTTTCGCTAGAAATCACAGTCATTAAAATAAAATTGTCCGGCTTTCGGCCAACGAGTCTCAGATTTATTAAACCACGGAGACAAGATGGTGATTTTTTCAGTATCGTTAATTATTTTAGATGTTGGTTCGAAGATATATCCAAATAAACGACTTTTTGCATAGACTGGCCTGTCAATATCATCTAAAGGTTCAGTTTTTGAGATAATTTCCCGAAAAGCGCTAATATCAATAGGTTCCGGAGCGTGAATAAATCCATCACGGAATAAAATCATTCTTGTTTCTAAGTGAATGACGTTTAGTAAGAATAGGCCCCCCAATGCATTAAGTGTAATTTTTACAGTGGCTTTCCTTCGGTTTGAAAATCTATCGTGTTTAAAATCAGTATAATTTTTCCACCAGTCGGGTGATTTATTGTCACTCCAACTTGAGAATGGAATTATCTTTGACCACAATTTATTCTCAAAAATCTCCTTTTGGGACAATCCATATGAACTATCAAAAATATTCCTGTACGATGTCATATTTTGATATTTTTCATCGGTTCTGATTTTTTCGATATTTTCAATCGTATCAAACTTTTCGAAGGTCAACGCATTCTTGAAGAATGAATCAATAGAACTTCCTGTGTTATTCAAAAGATTTCCCAAAACCAATGACCAAGTGTCATAGTGATTTTCATCTAAAGGAACGAATTTTAAAAAGCAAAGAAACTCGTCTTCGAGAGAAGTGTATTGTTCCCATGCAATATTCTCAAAATCGCCATAAAATTTTACTTTATTCTCCATATCAATCATGGAATACTTCAATATAAACCGAAATACGTTTCGATTCTTTGCGTGATAGTTCCCAAGTAATTTCACCGAATCCTTTTCGGAGAGGTAGGTCAAGAGAGAAAACTCATTCGATCCCAAGGATTGTCCGCATGGGGACCGGTAAGTGAAGCCGCCGCGGGGCGCCCTTCGGGGCGGCGGCAGTCCTCGCAAATGGGGGCATGGGGGCATCAGCCCCCATCAACATTATTGCAGTATCCAAAAAATGGGAAATCTATTATTTAAGTTCCGCAAATTTCACGGACCCCTCAACCAGCGCCCCGACAATCCCGGGCAAATCACTGATAGCAATCCGGACCTGCTTCATTGAATCCCGGTCGCGGAGCGTCACAGTATTATTTTCCTTGGTATCATAATCCACCGTTACCGCAAACGGCGTCCCAATCTCGTCCTGCCTGCGGTAGCGCCGGCCAATGGCACCGCTGTCATCGTACTCCGCCATGATGCCATGCTTGTGGAAGGTGCGGGTGATCCCGTCGGCAATCTCCTCAAGCCCGTCGCGGGTCATGAGCGGGAAGACCGCAACCTGGATGGGGGCGACTTTGGGTGAGAAACGCATCACCGTGCGGGCCTCGCCGTCCGCCACATCCTCGTCATAGGCCTGTTCGAGGACAGCGTAACACATCCGGTCGATGCCGTACGAGGGCTCGATGACGTGCGGGACAATATCCTCTCCCCGCACATCAATGACTTCGTCCCGGACTTCGAAGAGATCGGCCGGGATATGGATAGTCTCGCCATCAACAACCACATCGGCGCCATCCGCAGTCGGGGTCGAGATTGCGAGCGCGTCGAAGATCGCCTTTGCCTTGTTCCGGTACTGCTTGCCCAGCACCCCCATGTTCGGGATGATGCGCCGGCGGGGGACCTTCTTTGGCTCATCGTACTGGATGAAGACTGTCATGGGGGTGCCGCTTGCTTCTGCATGGGCCCTGAGATCGTAATCCGTCCTGTCGGCAAGGCCTACGGTCTCCACCCAGCCAAACCGGTCCGAGAGGATCTCGGCATCCCAGCAGTCCGTTGCATAGTGCGCCCGCTCATCAGGAAGGTGCTGCCGGAACCGGAGCCGTTCGGGCTTGATCCCAATCGTGACCAGCATCTCGTGGGTCAGGGCAACGTAGTAGGCGAGGTATTCATTCGCAATAACGCCCTTGTCCACGGCCTCCCGCATCGAGAGGGTTACGGCTTCTTCGTTCTTCTCCTGCTGGACGTAAGTCAGGAGCGGCATCCGGTAATCCGCGTAACGGGAGAATGTCGGGTGGCGGTTCTTCTCGGCCGGGTGGACAAAGATCTCGGCCTCGGCCTGCGTGAACTCACGGAGCCGGATCATGCCCTGCCGGGGCGATATCTCGTTCCGGTAGGACTTGCCGATCTGGACGGCACCGAACGGGAGCTTGTCGCGGTAGAACCGGAGGAGCCGGGCAAAGTCAACAAACATCCCCTGTGCAGTCTCGGGCCGTAGGTAACCGGTCCGCTGGGTGCCCGGGCCGATCATGGTCTTGAACATCAGGTTGAACCCGAAGACCTCGACCTTTCCTAAAACCTCCTCACAGGAGAGGCACAGGCAGGAAGCAAGGCATGCGGCGAGTTCCTCGTTCTTCATCGTGGAAGCGTTCTGGATTCCCCCGCCTTCCGCCACATGGTCGGCCCGGAGAAATTCCTTGCAGTGCGGGCACTGGCACATCTTGTCGGCAAATCCCGCCACGTGGCCGGAGGCGATAAAAACAGCCTCCTGCGCGATCGTGGGGCACTCGATCTCGTAGTAGCCCTCCCGGATAACATAAAAATCCCGCCAGATATTCTCGATCCGCCGCTTCATCATCGCACCAAGCGGCCCGTAATCGATGAAACCCGCCACGGCCCCGTAACACTCGGATGTCGGCCAGATGAAGCCTCGTCGTTTGGCCAGTTCCATCACATTCTCAAAAACATCGCTCATAAAGATCACGGATTATTTGTCTCTAGTAATGTAGGGAGGCTCATCGACAAAAAGACTCTCATATATATCTCAGCATTCTCGCAGCAGGTTTTTTAGCTGGGCCAGAATATGGTGCAGTTTGTGTCCTTATGGGTAAAAAAAGTGGAAAATTCAATACTCACAGCCAAAAAACCGGGTCTCTAACCACAGCCTTTAAACACCATTTTAAAGGTCTTTTGGTCAAATGAGGCGTAAAGATAGCATTAAATAGTTGACGAAGTATTGTATATCCTAATCCCAATACGGGGTATCCAATGACTGAAGACAAACGAAAAGCACAGCTTCTGAAACTCTTTAGTTCCATGTCGGGGAAGACCCAGATTGTCGAACCGATGAAGAATATCCATGGGACCTTAAGAGACAGCGATGCGATCGAACGCGAGGTCGCTCTCGTCATGAGAGAGATCACGGAACAGGGGATCTTCAAGACTTCCTTAAAGCCTATCCAGCTGGCGAAGCTTGTTACCTCATTCTACGCGGGGAAGAACGACACCGAGATCGCCCGCGAACTTGGTGACGAGAAACTGTCAAAGACGGTAGCCCGGGCCCGTGTTAGGCTCAAACTCTTCCGCGAGCTTGACTTCAAGATGCCGTTTGACAAGGAAGATATGGAAAATCTCATAAGCTCCGGCAAGACCATGAAGGAGGTCTCCGAGGAACTCGGTGTGAGCCCCTCTACCCTCCGCGAGTACCGGCATGTCATTGAAGAGCAGGAAGATCCGACCATCGATCCGTACATCGACCGTATCCGCGATGTCATGGAAGACCGCGACCTGACTGAACAGATGACCCGGAGCGCAACAGATAACAGTCTGGGCGATTCCATCGACATAACCGAAGCTGAACTGATTGATGTGACCTGATAACCAGGCCAACCCCCCCATACCGATCCTTTTTTGTAGTGCCGGTGCGCTCGCGATTATCGCAACCTTCATCCCGACATACCCCCGATCTGCATATATGCAACTCACCTGGCTCGGCCATTCCTGCGTGCTCCTGGACGGCACAAAGAAAGTCCTTATCGACCCGTTCATTGAAGGGGGGAGCGTAACCGCTACAAACCCTGACCTCGTTGCCGTCACCCACGGGCATGCCGACCACTTGGGAGAAGCGGTGTTACTGGGCAGGAAAACTGTGGCCAATACCGAGATCGCACGGTACCTCAAATCAAATGGAGTGGCAGCCGAGAGCATGAACATCGGCGGCACCCAGGTGGTTGACGGCATCTCGTTCACCATGACACCGGCAGTGCATTCCTCGGTCATCGAAGAGGCCGGGGCCGGTTTTTCCGGGGGCTCCCCGGCGGGTTTTGTCATCGGCATGGATGGTACCAGGGTCTACCATGCTGGAGACACAGCCCTTTTCTCCGATATGAAACTGATCGGTGAACTCTACCATCCCGATGTGGCACTCCTCCCAATTGGGGGCAGGTACACAATGGGTGTTGCCGAAGCCATGATGGCGGCAAACTTCATCGGGGCAAAGATCGTCATTCCCATCCACTACAACACCTGGGAGAAGATTGCTGCCGATCCGCTCGCGTTGAAAACGGGGATCGAGCGGACAACTGATCTCAAGGTCATGATACTACGACCCGGTGAAAGCCTGGACCTCCCGGTATAATCCTCCCCTCTTATTCACCTGGTGGTTACCCTGCAGCAAAGGGAACCGGGATAAACCTAGCAGCCCGGCCGGATTCTCCCGTGCCGGACCATGAAAACAAAAAGAAGAGAGAATCCGTTACTTCATCTTCTGAATCGCTTCATCACGGGTTATACAGATGGTAAAAATACTCGTGAACCCGGCCATATCGAAAACCTTGTAGACCGTTGGTCTGAGTTCGACAAGGGCCGCCACCCCCCCGTTTTTTATGAAATCCCGGGTGATCTGAAGGATTGCTCTCAAGCCCGCACTGGCAATATATTCCGTCTCGGAAAAATCAAATATCAGTTTTTTTGACTGACCGGTGAGGTTTGCCCTGATCTCGTATTCTATGTCCGGTGCATTACTGGCATCAAGCCGCTTTGGGAGCATGACCACTGTGATGTCATGCATGATTGTCATTTCTATCGTCATGTCTGTCCTGCCGTTGTGCTGAATAATTATCCGGCTTTTTCATTGATTAAAATTTAGATCTGTTTTAAATTCCGGGGTACGATGCCGCTGCCCCTGGTTACCGGCCCGCACCCTGCTGACGCGTATGGCCGGGATCACGGGGATAGGATTATTTCGGTATTAATGCAGTTGCACCGAAATTACCCCAGTCCTGTTCAGGAGTCTGGGTTCTCCGGTTTGCACCGCACAAGCGAGAGGAATATCCCTGCAATGCAGAGTATGGCAAAGAATCCGAATGCTGCCTGCATCGAGATGAGGAGCTGAACGTGCTGGGTGGTTGTGATCTGAATCCTGCCAATGAAGAGTGCAATGATCGTCATCGCGATCCCCATGGATATCGTCTGCCCAACGAGCCGCATGGTGCCGAGCGTACTGGAGGCTATCCCGTAATTCTTCTTCTCTACTGAGCTCATGACGGCATTTGTGTTGGGTGAGGAGAAGAATCCGAGTCCTGCCCCGAGGAGAATGAGGATACCGGCAATGACCGGAATGACTGTCCCGTCGCTGACAAAGACAAGGGCAAGAAGTGCGAGTGCGGTGAGGCCCATACCAAAAGAAGCGACTGTTCCCGGCGCAGCCCTGTCCGAGAGGCGGCCGGCAAAGGGGGAGACTACAGCCTGCGCCACCGGCTGGATCACGAGGATGGTTCCGGCAGTCCACGGGTCGAATCCCCGGTTATACTGGAGGTACAGGCTGAGGAAGAATGTGACGGAGAATGTGGCGCTGTAGTTGATGAACGCGGCGATGTTGGAGAAGGCGAATGCCCGGTTCCGTCTCCAGAGGCTGAGATCGAGCAGCGGGTTCTGGATCTTTTGCTCGCGGCTGATAAAGACTGACATCATCAGGCCGCCTGCGATGAGGAGGATAATGCCTTCTGCATCCGGTAAAAGCGAGAAACCGTACATGATGCAGACGAGTGTCAGGCCATACAGGACAGCGCCCTCAAGGTCGAACGTCTCGCCCTTTGCATCCGCCCATTCACCGTCAAGGAACCGGAGCACCAGCGCGATGGCCAGGATCCCGATCGGGATGTTGATGAAAAAGATGCTCCGCCACCCGAACGCCTGGGTCAGGAATCCGCCTATGAACGGTCCGCACGAGAGCCCGATATAGACCGCAGTCGTATAGATCCCAAGCACACTGCCCCGCTCTTTTGCCGGGGTCACTGAAGTAAGGATCGCAACTGCAGTGCCGAAGATCATCGATGCGCCGATACCCTGCAGGATCCGCAGGAGGATTACCATGAGTGCAGAGGAGGCAAAGATCGTGAGGAATGAGGCAATGGTAAAAACCGAGAGACCGGCAACGAAGATCTTTTTCCTCCCGTGGATGTCTGCTATCCTGCCGAAGGGGAGGAGAAATGCGGCCGATGCGAGAAGATAGGCGGTTGCCACCCAGCCCATAGAGACCGCGTCCATGGCAAATTCCTCTCCAATCGACGGGAGGGCGATATTAACTGCTGATAGGTCGAACGGGGTGAGGAAACCTGATAGGATGGCAATGAAGAGGGCGATCTTCCGTGGATCTGGCATAGGTCGATCCGAAGATTGGGCGTGAGGGATAATAAGCCACACGAAATGCATGCTGTTGGCCGGTGGTTAAATGAGAAAGGCCATGAGGGATGAGGGTACCACAGGTATAATTGATTATGACACAATCCCCCCCTTTCACCCGTGCAATAGCAAATGTCCTGCTGGTCCTGCTTCTTCTTGGCTGTGCCGGCACAGTATCAGGTCTGGAAGCAGCTCTCGGCGAGACCATCCCCCTCTCGGGCTATTCCCCGAGCAGCCAGTGGGTCTACCTCTACCTCACCGGCCCCAATCTGCCGGTAAACGGGGTCATGCTCAATGATATCACGAAACAGGCGGACGAGGGACATTTCACTAGGGTTTCCGTTGACGGCAACGATTACTGGAGTTATGCGTGGAATACGGCAAATGTCGGCGGCAGGCTCGATGCAGGCACCTACACGATCTGGGTGGTCAACGGGCCCAACGATCGCTCGAACCTTGCACAGGCAGACTATCGCACGCTCTCGGTCACCCTCGGAACTCCATCCATCTCCGTTAACACCGTGCAGCAGTACGGTTCAATGGATATAGCCTCGGTCCCCCCGGGGGCATCCGTAACGGTCAACGGCAAGTTCCGTGGGACCGCCCCCCTGTCCGTGACCGACCTCACGCCCGGCACCCACCAGGTCACCCTCACTCTCAATGGGTATTATGAATTCACAACACCGGTCGAGATCGTTGCCGGCAGGCTCTCCGAAGTGACGGCAACCCTTGCAGTTATCCCGGAACAAACACCAGTTCAGACTGCCCCTGCGGAGACGCTGGCAGCCACTGTGCCTGTCACGACCGTGCCGGCTGCCACGCCAACGGCTGACGGCCTCCTGCCCGCTCTCTTCCTTACAGGCCTTGTTATGATCGGCATTGCGGGACTGCGGTGCCGGTAACCCTTTCTTCCCGGTGATCCTGAAGTATTTATCAGATTACAGGAAAACGATAGGTGTGACCGTATGAGCGCGGATTTATTAACCGTCCTGATCGTCCTGGCACTTGGGGTATTTTTCGGGACCGTCATCGGACTTTTCATCGGGTACCTGGCACAACAACAGGAGCAGGACTGGCAGGCCATGACCGACAGGCAAAAACTCGTCAACGCAGCCCTTGTTATTGGCTGCTCGATACTCTGCATTGCCGGGCTTGCATGGTATGCGTTCCGGTAATAAAAAAAGGTTTTTTACCCGATAACCCGGTTATTCCAGCCAGCGGGTCAGGGTATCAACGGGCGGTCGGATCGAAGGAGAAAGTTCTTCCTGCGGATACCCGACAGCGCACCCCATCAGGTCCCATTCTCCCATAGCGATCCCGAGAATCCTGCAGAACTCCGGGTTATCTGACATTTGAGATGTGATGGAAACCAGCTGGAACCCGAGTTCGAGTGCGGTTGCTTTCAGCCACATGTTCTCCATGCAGTGGGCGAGCGACTGGAGTCCGATGGAGGGAAAACCCCTGCGCTCCGCGACAATGATATAATACGGGGCGGTCCCGATGCCGGGCACGGTCCCGAGCTGCTTGATCCGCCCAAGGCGCTGGACAAACGAGATGGCCTGTGCCCGAAGTTCCGGGCTCTTCTCCATCTTCTGGTCAATGTCATCTGCCATGGTATTGACCTCGTTCATGACAAGAGGGATGACGGATTTCATGCTTTTCGATCCGATTGTCATCACAAAGAAACGGCGGAAGTAATCTTGGGGTGTCCCGATAGCTGCTGCCGCAAAGGGAGCAAGGAGCCCGGCATGCAGGATCCGGTGGATATCATCCTTTGGCGGGACTTCCCCTTTGAACATCCGGTACGAACGCCGTTCCGCCAGGACGTGGTCGAGAAACATATTTTTCTGCTCGAAGATATCGTCGCACATAGTATACGGAAATGTGTTAGGAGGGGGCATAGATGAAGATTCCGAATATGCGGATGTGTGCTGAGCTCCGTATGGGGCGGTTACCGGCGTTCTGCATGGAGTATGCCCATGACGCCGAGGACCTCGTGGCAGGGTTTCCGCTCGATCGTGTAATCATAGTGCCGATCGATATAGTCGAGGAGTGCCATTGCGGGCGGCCCGGAGATGGGCGGGAGGTGCAGTTCCATCTCGATCCTCCGTATGCCGTTAAGGTCAATGGGCCGGATCCCCCACTCTGCACCTTCACAATCGCATTTCAGGAAATCGCATCCGCCGGCCATCGCAACCAGCTCATGCAGCGGATAGGTTGGTACCAGTGCAGACTCATCGTCCCACCGGCAGACCGACGGGGTCCCGTCCCCCAGTCCAGCTTCAATGATCCGCACGTCTGCCCCGTTTTTCCGGATATTTTCAGCAAGGATTGCAGCGGTTACTGGTTCAACTGCCGTAACTGAACGGCTCATGCGGGCTGCCCGGACACAGAATGCCCCGGCGTTTGCGCCTATATCAAGGACCAGGTCATCGTCCCCGATATCGGAGTAACAATACTCCGGCACTTCGAATATCTGGCGGAACGCGGTTGCAGGGACAATGAACTGTACGCCATCATCCGAGGTGTAAATAGCCGGCTCACGCATGCTGGATCATAAAATATTACCGGGCCTTTTTAATAAATGTCCCGTCTTTGACCTCGTGGAAAGCCTGTCGCAGTTCCTCGCGTGTGTTCATCACGATGGGCCCGCGCCATGCAATCGGTTCACCGGTGGGTCTGCCGGCGATAAAGAGGAAACGCATGCCCTTGCCAAACGATCGCACCCAGATTGAATTGCCGCTGCTGAAGAGGACAAGGTCCCTGTTGCCGACCCGGTGTCCTTCCCCGGCATCAAAGGTCCCTTCCCCGTCAATGACATAAGCCAGCCCGGTATGGCTCTCCGGTACCGAGTGGGTAAAGGTTGTGTCGGGGCCCAACAAGATGTCAAGGAATATGGGATCGGCAATGATCTTTTTTACCGGCCCGGCAACCCCGTCCACCGAACCGCTGATGACACGGATATCCACTCCCGTATGCGGGGATACGGTCGGGATTTTTGCATGGCGGATTTCCTGGTACCGGGGTTTCATCATCTTCTGTTTCCCGGGCAGGTTCACCCAGAGCTGGAATCCGCCCATCTTCCCGTTCACCGGTTTTGGCATCTCCTCGTGAATCACGCCCGACCCCGCGGTCATCCACTGGACGTCGCCGGCCGCGATACGCCCCTTGTTCCCCATGCTGTCGCCGTGTTCAATCGCGCCGTCCAGCATGTAGGTCACGGTTTCGATTCCCCGGTGCGGGTGCGAGGGGAATCCGGCAAGGTAGTCTTCCGGCCGCTGTGCCCGGAAATCATCGAGCATCAGGAACGGGTCAAACTGGGGAACCTCATAATAGCCGAATGCCCGGTGAAGACGGACCCCGTCGCCTTCGACTGTTGCATATGCAGCAAGGATGCGTTCAACCGTCCGCACCTGTTTCATGATGAAGAGAACTGAACTGATTGCTCATTAAGATTTGGGTGAACGCGTAGCAGTACTGCTCATAAGCCGGCAGATTATTGTTGTGCCGGGGGTACAGGTATATATTACCATGAGTCCCGATCACTGCATCAGAATCCCCGGCGCAATCCTCCGCCCGTGGGGGGAAGGGGATGCACCTGCTCTTGCGCGCCATGCCGACAATTCCCGTATCGCTGCGATGATGCGGGACGGTTTTCCTTCACCCTATACGGCAGAAGATGCCCGACGGTTCATTGCCATGGCTGTCGGTTCATGCAACCTGCTGTTTGCAATCGAGGCGGATGGAGAACCCGTGGGTGGGATCGGCATCCACCTGCTGGATGACGTGTACAGGAAGACTGCTGAGATCGGGTACTGGCTTGCCGAACCATACTGGGGCCGGGGGATTGCAACAGGGGCGGTACGGGCGATCGTGCCGGTTGCCTTTGAGCAGCCAGATATCATCCGGTTGCAGGCAGGGATCTTTTCCTGTAACCCGGCATCCATGCGGGTACTGGAAAAGTGCGGGTTTATCCGGGAAGCGGTGCATCATAATGCCGTAACAAAGAACGGCGAAGTCATGGACGAGGTGCTCTATGTCCGGTTCCGTGAAAATACGGGGAATCCGACCGGGACAACCCGGCTGCCATAGACATCATTGATGACTGCCCCGATGCCCCTGTAAATGGCAAGGCCGCCGGTAATGATCCCGGTGATGCCGGCAAGGATGTAGGCCCGGTGAATTCTGGTCGGGTTCGCTGCCACGAGAAGCACAACCAGCAGGACAACCGCTTCCAGGGTGACCTGGAGGATCCGGTGTATCTTCAGGCTGCAGATGAACAGGCCGACGATCAGGGTGCCCCAGACTGCCAGAAACGCTGCAAGGTCAAGGGGGGATGGCACAATGGCAAGACCGGACTGCTCCGCAATACCGGAAATCCCGGTTTCATCCCGTGTTCTGGAAATGTGTCCCCGCACCCCCTCCGTAACAGCCCGCTGCAAGTATCGGCACCCTATATATCCGAAGAGAAAGAACCCGTATACCACGAGGAGTATGAAAGAGGGAACCGTAACCATTGGCCTCCTGCAGATGGAGGTCACCAACAACAGGGAAGATATGCTCGCGAAAGCCCGGGCGGGAGTTATTGAGGCTGCAAAAGCCGGAGCCCGGATCGTCTGCCTGCCGGAACTCTACCGGACGCAGTACTTCCCCCGGCATCCTTCCGGTGATGCGTCATCCTGTGCAGAGACGGTTCCTGGGGAGTCGACGGGGGTCTTCTCCGCCATTGCCCGCGAGCATGGAATTGTCATCATCGTCCCCCTCTTTGAGAAAGCCCCCGGCGGCCGATTCCACAACACGGCAGTCGTGATCGATGCTGACGGGAGCCTCATGCCTCCCTACCGCAAGATCCACATCCCGCAGGATCCCGGCTTTTATGAGAAGGGCTGCTTCTACCCGGGGGACACGTATCATGTATATGAGACCCGCCAGGGGAAGATCGCTGTCCTGATCTGCTTTGACCAGTGGTTCCCCGAAGCCGCCCGCTGCGTGGCGCTCGAGGGTGCCGACATCATCTTCTACCCGACCGCAATCGGCCATCCCCGGGATACCGAGCCGGACGAGGGGAGCTGGCATGATGCATGGGAACTCATCCAGCGGAGCCATGCCATTGCCAACTGCGTCCACGTTGCTGCTGTAAACCGCGTTGGCCGGGAAGGTACAACCCGGTTCTTCGGCGGATCGTTTGTCTGCGACGCGTTTGGGAAAATTCTTGCAAAGGCCGGTGATTCTGAGAAGATGCTGGTTGCAGAACTCGATCTTTCCATGAACCGTGCCGTGCAGGACTCATGGGGCTTCTTCCGTAACCGTCGTCCGGATACCTACGGCAGGATCGGACAGTTGTATGCGGGAAAGAACGGTGCATTTCCCGATCTGCGGGCCGGGGATACTCCGGAGAACCGCGGGTTCCACATGCCTGCCGAATGGGAGCCGCACGAGGCAGTCTGGCTCTCGTGGCCGCACAACCTGCAGACCTTCCCCAACCTGCCTGCCGTTGAACAGGCATACTTCGATCTGATCGCCAACCTCTTCACCTCCGAGCGGGTTGAGGTGTTTGTCCCGACAGCGGTCGTTCACCGCAAGGTACGGGCACGCCTACGCGAGATGGGCGTTGATCTGGACAAGATCGTATTGCATACCAACGAGTATTCAGATGTCTGGATCCGTGATTACGGCCCCACGTTTGTCCTCAACCGCGCCTTGCATGAAGCCTCAATGGTGAGGTGGAACTTCAATGCATGGGGGGGCAAGTACGACGACCAGATCAGGGACGGGAAGATCCCGCATTTAATGAACCGGTGGATGAACCTGCCCGTCTTCGAACCCGGGATCGTTCTTGAAGGCGGATCTATCGATGTGAACGGGAAGGGTACGGTGCTCACGACCCGGGCCTGCCTCCTCAACCCCAACCGTAATCCACACCTGACCGCGGACGAGATCGAAGAGAAACTCCGGCAATACCTTTGTGTGGAAAAGGTCATCTGGCTTAACGACGGGATCGTTGGGGACGACACGGATGGACATATCGACGATATTGCCCGTTTTGTCAATCCGACAACCGTGGTCTGCGCCTATGAGCCGGATGTGAACGACGCCAACCATGCGGCGCTCCATGACAACTACGAGATCCTCCGCCAGTCCGTCGACCAGGACGGCAGGCCACTTACGGTTATCAGGCTGCCGATGCCGGCTCCTGTTGTGGGTGATGGCGAGCGGTACCCGGCCAGCTACACGAACTTCTATATCGGGAATTCCGTCGTCATCGTTCCGGTCTTTGGTGATCTCCATGACGACGAAGCGATACGGATCCTTGAAGAACTCTTCCCGGGCCGGAAAGTTGTCGGGATCAATGCCCGGGCCATGGTCGAAGGCTATGGCACCTTCCACTGCGCCTCCCAGCAGCAGCCCCGGGTATGATTTTTTAGACTCCTTCACGTGAGGAGGATACCTGCTTTTCGCAGGTTACCTGCGCATCGGTGGGTACGATACTGACCGAGCTCTTAGGGATATTCTTCTCAAGCGACGCCTTTATCCGGTTGATGGCTGCCTGTACTTCGCCCATCGGTTTTTGCGGATCGAATTCCAGGAAGATCTCGATATAAACGTTGCTGCCGGACCGGCGGGAGCGTACACCGTGGAGGGCCGCATAATCGTTAAAGAACACCGCAAGGTGCTGCACGATTACCATCTGGAGTTCCTCGTCAAGCGTTTTGTCCAGGAGATCAGGGAGCGAGGACATGATGACCCGGTAACCGGAGAAGAGGAGGAAGCCGGCAATGATGAAGGATGCAAACGGGTCGATATAGAGCGCCCACGCGTAATGGGAAAAGATCATGCCGGCAATCAACGAGACGAGCACCGCAAAGTCCGAGAAAGCCTTGGTGCGGAAGAGCCGCCACTGGGAGTCCATGATGGGCGAGGGTTCCTTCTGCCAGAGCCGGTAGTTTTTCCGCCAGAGCCACGAGTTCATCGTGACACCTATGACCATCAGCACAATGCCGAACAACACCCCTTCGTGGACCAGTGCTTCGGGACGGACAATGCGATAGATGGCAACAGAGAATACGAGTGCGAGCGAGATGAGCATCACGCCACCGGTTATGATGGATGTGACCGTCTCGAACTTGCCCATGCCGTAATCGTAGATCCCGGTACCGCCTTTTGCCATCTTGCGGATGGTCAGGTAGGCAAAGAAGGTTGCAAGGATCTCGTTTGCGCATTTCACGGCATCGGCAAAGAGCACGATCGAGCCGGAGAGGATGGCAGCCGCGATATCGGGAATCCAGAGCACGAAATCCACGATCAGGCTGGTGAGGATAGCTTTCTGTTTACCTTCATAGGATCCCCCACCGAATCCCCTGTCTGCTGGTGCGTGTGACATAAGCCGGATAATCGTTAGAATCTCGCTCTGCGGGTTAAAAATGCCGGCGGTTTCGTTTGCAGTAAAATTCCTGTAATGATAGTGCCGGGAAACTGCCAGGCACACATATTTTTTAAAAAATGACCGGCAACATTAGATACCGCATCTTGCGTAACCCCTTTCGTGACAATTTACAGGATTTAACTAAAATAAAAAAATGGCTGACACTATGGACGCCCGACACGCTGACTACCTCCGCCACCGCATGGTGCGTTTCTCTGCGGCAATTTCTGAGACGCAGGAGCATTTCTCTGAACTGGCAGTGTTCGGGAAATACCCTGCCTCTGCCCCGTATCACGAGCGGAGCGGGATCGTGCAGATCCTCGACTCGCTGGATGCAGACGGCGATATCCGTTCGGCCCTCATACAGGAATTCCTGCGGATCGAAGAACAACTCACGAAATTTGAAGAGGAACGGGGAATGGTATACCGAAACCTGCTGCACAATGAGCTCTGCACGCTCCTGGACGTCTATGCAGCTGCTGTCTGCCACGCGAATCTCGGGTCTGTGGTGTTAGAATCCGGCCATGACCCGTTCCACCGCGACCGGATTGCTGTTCTTGTCAGTGAACTGGAAAAAGACCATGATCTCACTGGTGTAAAAAACATTCTTCGCATGCTGGATGCGAACCTTTCCCCGCCCGATGCGGGTGTCGCCAACCCGCTTCCGGAGAAACCCCTGCAGCACCGCCGCCCCCGGGACCGTATCATTGGGTGACCCCGCCAGGCCTTCGGCAGCCCCCCTCTGCACACGCTCATCCAGCCATGCCGGTTTTCAGAGCACCCGGATCACGACCAGCGTGATATCGTCAGACTGGGGCGCAGCTCCCGAGAATGCCCGGATCTCCTCAAGCAAAGTATCCATAATCTCTTTTGCGGGCCGTGACCGGTGCCGGCTGATGCAGTCCATGAGCCGCTCCTCGCCGAAATATTCATCCTTCTCGTTGAATGCCTCGGTAACCCCGTCGGTGTAGAGGACAAGGAGGTCCCCGTGACGGATTTCAAGCAGGGTGGATGCGATATCGACCACCGGAACTACCCCAAGTGCAATGCCTTTTGGACCGGTTATCCATCCCCCCTCCACCCCTTCGCGGATGAAGAGTGGCGGATTATGCCCGGCATTGACATACGTAAACGTCATCGCCTGCGGATTGAGCACACCATAGAATACCGTGATGAACATACTCGATCGGCTGTCGTCACTGATGAGCCGGTTGGCGTTCCTGACCGCAGCTGACGGGTCAGCATCGGCCTCCCCACAGGCATGCAGGATTGTCCGGGACAAGGCCATGTAGAGCGCGGCGCTCACACCTTTTCCCGAGACATCGGCAATAGTAAAGCCCCAGCAGTCCTTTCCCGTGGGGATAAAATCATAGAGGTCCCCTCCGATCTCGAGTGCGGGGATGGTCACGGCAGCCACATCAAAACCGACAATGGCCGGGATCGATTCGGGCAGGAAACTGTCCTGGATCTCCTTTGCGATCT
This sequence comes from Methanoregula sp., assembly GCA_023228295.1. Taxonomy (GTDB): domain Archaea; phylum Halobacteriota; class Methanomicrobia; order Methanomicrobiales; family Methanospirillaceae; genus Methanoregula. The sequence goes on along the minus strand of JALOBP010000019.1, from coordinate 17,652 downwards.
CGAGTTCCTTGGTGAACCGTTCCTTCTCGGCAGTTGTCCGCTTGAGGTTCTCGATGTTCTCCTGCAAATCCGACGCCATCTGGTTAAATGAGTTACCAAGCGCCTCGAACTCATCGCCGGAACGGATATCCAGCCGGAAGTCGAGGTTCCCATGCCCGATGACGGCCGTTCCTTCTCTGAGGGCATCGACCGGGCGCGTGATGATCCGGGCCAGATACCAGGAAAGGATGATAACGATTGCGAGGAGCAGGACGCAGAGCCCGGCAAAGATGTACAGGAGGCGGTCCTTAAACTGGAGGATCTGCGCACTGGTTTTGAATGTTGCAACAAGGATGTTACTCTCGGTCTTTCGGATGGGTTCCAGGACATCGCTTACGGGCATCGAGATCGCATAACTCCAGTTCAGGGTGTTGACCGGTGCATAGGCAATGATTGTCTCAACGCCGTCAAACGTTGCCCGTCCCAGGCCCGTCATACCCCCCGTCATGTTGTAGCCGATTGCAACAATGTCGGGATCGGGGTTTAAAAAAACGTTATCGACACGTGCATCCTGATTCGCACGGGGATCGCCTGTTACGATACCCTGGCGGTTGAGGATTGTACCCTTGTCATCCATGAGGATTGCATATCCTTTCCCGCCCAGGGTCAGGTTGGTGTACTCGTTAAGCTGGCCGGTTGTGACATCGGATGCCACAACCCATGTTCCATACCGGGTTTTCACACTCCTTGCACAGGTGAGGATCCAGCCTTGGCCGGATGCATCGATGTAGGGTTCGGTCCAGACCGGGCCATTGGATAGTACAGCATCCTTATACCAGGACCGTGTGCGGGGATCGAAGTCCCGTACGATCTCACCATCCCCGGGGTACGACCGCATGATACCGGATTCCGTGACCACGTACACGGCAGTCAGGTCACCATCGGTGCGGTATACTGCGGCAAGCAGGTCGTCCATGCCGGCAAGGGCGTGGTATTCCGGATCTGTTTCTGTAACCGTTGCATCCGGGGCGAGCAGGACAACGGTTCCCATCATGGGATCCTGGGGCGGGTTCGTTATGGGATATGACCGGATCTGCGACTCGTACGCGGGATTGTTCTGGACTGATCGGGCCTGGGCGGCAAGGATATCGAGTTCCGATTCCGTGGACCAGAATATTTCATCGATCAGCCCGGCCTGCCCCACGGCAACCCGGACCATGTAATCTTCCGTTGCTTTCTCGAGCGCAGCTGAACTGTTGCGGACCGCTTCTTTTCCCAGTTCGGTACTGCTCTCCTGGGCAGAACTCCCCATCTCGCTGATGGTGTAGAATGCCGCAAAGCCGGTGATGAGCAGGGATACGATTGATAGCGCCAGGAAGACCATGAGGATCTTTGTCCGCATGTTGAGGGAGGGCATGGGTATCACGGGAAAGTACTCCGGGGATTGGTACCATTATTCAGCGTGTCTGTCACCAGATCATCCCGTTCCGGACCCGGCTACCGGTAAGAGCGCCAATGACAACGGTGGCCGTCATCATGTGGGGGATGCACAGCATCCCCCGGGTAATCCGGTCGCCCCCGGCTTGTGGCGGGATGGACAGCACACTCCGGGTTCGGGACAACGGTAGCGGGTATACCTTGGTAATTACCCGTTCACGTTCGGGATAATTAAATCGTTCGGCATTTGTCAGGGAGCAGGTGTACCGGCCAGGAACCGGCTGGATTCCACCGGTACCATAAAAGACAAACCCCGCCCGCAGCTATTATTTCCTGTCGTTTATTACGCTGATGACACCGGTGATCCGGACAGGTTCATGATCCGATCCCCATTCGATTACTTTTCCCCGGGCCTCCACACGTATCCAGTTCCCGTCTTTATCGGCCAGCCGGAATTCCGCCTCAAAGAGCGGCACGTTTCCCGAGATGTGCATAAAAAATGCATAGTTGATCCGGGGAAGGTCGAGAGGGTGGACGATATTTTTACAGGTATCAGCGGTAATTACCTGCAGGTCATCCTCCAGGTACCCGAGTGTTCTTCCGGCCCATTCATGGATATCGTGGACCGTCTGGGTTCGCATATCCACCTCCCAGATGCCGGTATCGCCTGCTTTCACGGCAAGGCTCAGGCGTTCGCGGCTTTCATAGAGTTCCTGTGCGGATTTTTTCCGTTCGGTCTGGTCGATGATTACTCCCCGTATACCGACAACCCTGCCCGTCTCCGGATCAATGATCTTCGCACCATAGAGAATGCCCGGGAACGTGCTGTTGTCTTTGCGTCTCAGCAGGTACTCCTTACCGGAACTGATTGTGCCGGTCATGAGACCTTTAAGGTCCTGGACAGCCCGCGGGCGATCGGAGGGGCTGATATAATCCACAATTGAGATATTTTCAGACAAGTCATCCGCACCAAGACCAAACATGTCGTTGGAAGCGCGATTGGAAAATGTCAGGGTATAGTCCAGGTCCATTTCGTAGATCCCGACCGGGATCATATCCGCAAACCCCTGGGTCATCTCCTTGGATTTGGAGAGATCCCGCTTGATGGCATAGTACTCCGTGATATCCCTGAATGACTCGATGGCTCCCGATATATCACCTTCAGGTCCATACAGCGGGCTTGCTGTCGCGAGCAGGTATGCCCCTTTCCCGTAATTGAAATGGGGGACATGGATCTCGGCGCTCATCTTGTCCCCGTCCCGCTGGAAAAAGCGGAGATGCGATTCAATACAGGGTTCCTCTTCCAGCACGAGATCGGCAAGGAGCGGGCGTTTCTGGTTATACAGTGCCCGGGCATATTCGAGATCTCCCTTCCCGAGCATCGTGTTCCCGGTAACCCCGGTCATCTGTTCCATGGCCCGGTTCCACGCAATGACCCTGCCTTCGATATCCCGCACGAATGTAGCATCGGGTAAAAAGTTGATGATAGCGTTCATCTGCTGACGGGATCGCTCAAGTTCGTCGGAAATTCTTCGCCGTTCAATGGCCCGCAGGAGTTTGTGCCGGAGCTCGGCTATCATCCCCTGCATGTCCTGGCCTTTCTGGATATAGAAGTCCACGCCATTGTCGAGAGCCTCGATCACCACTTCCTCCCTGCCTTTTCCGGTGAAGAGGAGGAACGGCAGGCTGCCATGGTGCCGGCGGACTTCTTTTAAGAGATCGATCCCATCCATGACGGGCATTTCATAATCCGAAACGATTGCATCGTATGAATGTACCCGGATCTTTTTGATGGCATCCTCTGCTGACGATATCGTGTCGACCGTGAATTCTCCGTCCTTCTCAAGATAGATCTTATTCAGGTCGAGCAGGACTTCTTCATCATCGACATAGAGGATTGAATACATGAATATCCACAGAAACCGCTGGTTATTGGTGAAATCCCTTGTTTCTCCAATGGTTTTTGTACTTCCCATATATACTGGAGAGAATTTCCTTTATATGCTCTTTGATTTTTATTCGCGTTTTTTTGAAAATTGGGTTAAAAATAGTCATTAAATAACAAAAAGCGTCAGTTTTCCCACCCTCGATAAGGGAAAGTTTTATCCGAAAAATACCTGCACTGGCCCAACAACCGCTGGTCGGGCATGGGCGCAGGATTTTTGATTCGTGTTCATGCCATGGTTTTTTATGGCACAATCCTGGTTTTCTGCAGACCGCAGGGTATTAAACTGACACGGAGGTTCGTTTGTGATCTGTTCCTGCCTCAGTCACCGTAACAGTGATCCTAAAAAAAGATACAATGTATCGGCACCAGGCAGACTCACTTCTTCTGGTATTCTTTCCCGATCGAGAACGCTTTCCCGGCCTGCGTGCCGACATGCCAGTAAGCAGACTGGGCATAGACAATCGGGTCGATCTTCACGGTGTCGGGTTTCTTGTCCGCAACGCAGGACCTGTCAGCGTGGATCTCCACGACCTCTCCGATATACAGCAGGTGGCTCCCGCAGTCAACGGATTTGAAGAGCCGGCACTCAATGTTGACCGGGCACTCTTCAGCAAGCGGTGCGGTCTTCAGCTTGCCGTAGAACGATTTGTAGATCTTCGACTTGTCCTCGTTTGCACCGGACACAAGCCCGCAGTGGTCGGCTGCGACAACGTCCTTTGCGGAAGGGACGTTCAAAGAGAATGTCTTGTTCTCCTCGATCCCTTTTGCCGTGTAGCGGGTCTTGTTAATCGCAACGCAGACCATGGGCGGGGCCATGCAGGCAACCGTTGCCCATGCGGCAGTCATGTAGTTGGGTTTTCCGTTCACGTTTGCGCCAACGAGCAGGGTTGGCATGACACTCATGTACGGCATTGCGCCGATGGTGATTTTGTCCATAATAATTCTCCGGCATGTGATTGGCGAAAGAGAGGTTTAAGGGTATTGGCAATGGTGGGAAACAGCGAACCAGGGCCATGAAAAGATGGTCTGATACATCCTGGAACGTCACGGTCTCTTCCTGGGATGAACATCTGCTGTAATAAAAGTAGTATAAGCGTTTATGTATTGACCAAAGAATATATGAACACCTTCATTCACATACTGGGATGCTGATTACCATGGCCACTGCGCAGAGTCCCGGAACCGGTATTGCTTTTGGAATTGCCCAGCCCCGACGGCTCCGCAAGATCGCACGCACACATGCGGTGCTGACCCGGTATGCGGAGCAGAACCGTCTGCTAAAAACTGATATCCCTCATGATAACTACCGCGAACTCATGCTTCTCGACGAGTTCCTTACAAACCATATACAGCAGGACGGGCTCTGTAATGTCCAGTGCATGCTGCTCTGGACTGAATGGGTCAGGATATTCCTTCGTCATACACACCGGTTCCCGGTTATGATCCTTGAAGATGAGTTACGGCAGGCGATCACGAACCATCTCGGCATCGAGATTGCCGATGATGATACCCGTGGCCCTGTCTATCCCGGCATCCGTTTCGTGCCGTAACTTCCTGGTGCAGGAACCTGTACCGGTGGCGCTCAGCATGCATCGGGCAGGGTGCCTTACATAAAGTACCTTAAGTATCCTGCATGGCGATAAACCATGGTGATGGATCTCACCCCTGCAGGATCCTCCGTGTTCTGCCCCGCCGGGCATGAACCCCGGTCATCGGTAAAATATCCGTTCGTTTTTCATTGTTTCAATTTTTGCTTTTCAGGTAACTACCTATATACCCCATCCCCCCATGCTGGATGGAGATACAGTATGAGCATCACGAAAAGTTCTGGAAACGGTATCGCACTCATGACCCCACGGCCAAAACACCTCCCCCGGGGGGTTGACCGTCCCATGAGCGCAGGATCGTTCCCTGCTCCTGCCTTGATGGATCCGGTAAATCCTGAAATGATGGCCCGGTTTGGTGAAAAGTTCCTGCTGGTTGACACCGTTGTCAGTCCCGAGGAGTACCATGAGCTCAAGGTTCTTGAACAGTTCCTTGACCGCCATGTCAGGCCGGTCGGAATCCGTGATGTCCAGTGCATGCTGCTCTGGAGTGAATGGGTCCGGACCTTCCGGCGCCGTACCCCCGGATTCCCGAAACTGGTCCGGGAAAACGAGTTCCGCAGTGTCATCACGGACAAGTTCGGCATTGAAATTATCCACGACAATATCCGTGGCCCTGTCTATCCCGGCATACGATTCGTGCCGTAACACCCTGCTGCGAGTCACCCCGCAGATGTCGGGCAGGGAAGCGGCAAATAATTACACGATTGACACGGCATAAAAGGGAATGGAATGGATTTTTCTTTTTTACCCTGGAGAAACCATTTGAGAACTCTCTGATGCTCCCGGGCCAGGCTGATATTCTTCAATAACCGATCCCGGGTTTGCTCTTATCAGGCACTTTTTAATTTCTGGCTCAAGGCAGAGTCTTTTAATACGCGAAATGCAGAGAACAACGTAATTCAAGGGGTCCTTTCATGAAGCGACAACTGCTGGTATTCTCTGTGCTTCTCCTCCTGTCTGCAGGGCTCGGTATAGTGGCATATTATATCACCGACCCGTACGTTGCCAGCATATTTTACACCGCCATTGTAGTGACGTTCACATACCTTTTCTTCACCATAATTCTCGGCATGTTCCTCGTCAGCCGGATCACTGACCTGAAGACCCGGTACACGGCTAAAAAGGCCATTTCAGTGCTGTCAGTCGTCTTCATCCTCGCGCTCTGCCTGCGGATCTGGGTCACGGATACATCAGCGCTTATCGTGTCGTACGGTATCATCGGCGCAGCCCTTGCCTTTGCCCTTCAGGACGTGTTCAAGAACTTTGTCGGTGGATTTTTGGTTATCATCTCCAGCATGTACCGGGTCGGTGACCGGATCGCGATTGACAACAATTTCGGGGATGTCATGGACATCGGCGTCCTGAACACCACGCTGATGGAGATCCGGGGCTGGGTCTCCGGGGACCAGCCATCGGGGCGCCTGCTCTCCATCCCCAACGGCCTTGTGATCACCCATCCGGTGTACAATTATACCCGCGACCATTCGTTTGTCTGGGACGAGATCTCCATTCCCTTAACCTATGACAGCGACTGGCGGCGGGCAAAGGAACTCATCCTCGGCATCGTAGTCCAGGAGACCGCTTCGATCACGAAGCAGGCCGATGCGGAAATCGAACGGATCGGGGAAACCTATTACCTTCCCAAAAAAGTTGTCGAACCCTCGGCTTACATCACGCTCACGGACAACTGGATAACGCTGGATATACGGTATGTCACCGATGCCCGCAGCCGCAGGATGCTCCGGTCCCGGCTGAACGAACTTGCCCTTGCAGCTATTGAAAAGGATGACCGGATCACCATCTCATCAACAACGGTCACGGTCACGACCGTTGATGCGGCCTCTACGTTGCAAAAGGGATAAAAACAGCCGGATAATCCAGCTTAATCTTTTTTATAATCCCCCTGGTACGGCGCCGTTTTTTTGTACGGTAATCTCAAAAATGGGAAGGGGCAAATCATCGGACCAGGGGTAATTCCCATAAAAAAATTATGACTGATAATACACTTGTATTTGCCCTTTGACCGGCACGCCCCCGTGCGGTTCAATGAAGACAACAAGTCCTTCGCCAGCGTGTTCTTCAACACTGGTATTGTTGACACCCTCATACAATGCCACATATCCTACCGTGGCCGGGTCAAACGATGCGGTTTCATGGTTATTCCACTTCTGCCAGCCGGCCTGGTAATCGAGAGCCTGCATTTCGGTGGTAAACCGAACATCAACCGGAACATCGGTTTTTGTTGTTACTTTGAGATCGTTAAACATCCGCGTACCCGTCGGGGTGTCGACCGCCGGCCAGTAACTGCGATATCCCGTACTATGGAGGTTCATGGTTTTTGATTCCTGGATCAGGACCCAGTTCCCACCCGCTTGTGATGCAGGGGTAGTTGCCGGTACGATCGCGTATGTAGAATTGGGTCCGGGTTTGGTGGTATCCGGATACACGTTCCCGTCATCCGAGTTGAATTCCTCCAGATACATAATCGTATCAAAACACCCCGCACCTGCAACAGATGTAATCAACAGAACCAGGGAAAAAGCAAAAAATCCATTCATATCTACCTTTCAGGGCCTAAAAACATTAATTAGTTTCTTTTTTTGGATCGTCAGAAACCCGTGAATTCCAATTCTCAAACCCGGCGGAAGAACGCAGGTACAGGATCCCCGAACCCCCGGCATGCTCTATTCCTGCCGGTTTACAAATCGTACCTGGCGAACCGGCAGTACCGGTTCCCAAAAAGATTTGCTCATGGATGATCCCATCCTTTTTTTAATTCTCATCATCACAGGGAAATTCTCCCGGCTCTGGTCCGCCATATACTTTAATAATCTCGCTTGAGTATCTGACTAGTAAGAAATACAGGCTTTGGTATGGCTGACGAAGACAATCCAGATTCCGGAGGTACTGTCATCGGCTATGAGCGGGAACTGGCCGATATCACCGGGGCAATCGATCGGTACGGGACCGGGGCACCGTCCCATATTGCCATTGTTGCTGAACCGATGGCAGGCCGTACAACCCTTGTTGCCGAGATCAGGCGCATTTACGGGGACCGTGTAAACTACCTGCCCCTGGAGTTCGTCATAATGGACTCCACCGTTCTGGATTGTTCCACTTACGAAGGCGACATCATCTTAATCGACAACTGCCAGTTCCTCTCAACGCGGAAGATCGGGGGGTTCGATGTCCTCGATATGTTCCTGCGCACCCAGATCACTTCGAAGAAGCTCTTTATCACGACCTGGAATATCCACAGCTGGCAGTACCTCTGCTCGGTCATGAACCTTGATGCCTATTTCCCGACAATTGTTACGCTGAACAGGATGGACATGCCGGTGCTCAAGCAGGTGATCCTCTCGCGGTACAAGCCCGGGGAGATCCGGTTCCTTGACGAGGGAGTAGCTGAGAGGTCGATGTTCTTTTCCGTTATCCACAGCACCATGCGGCTGCCGTTTACGTCTGCGGAAATTTCTGTGCCATGGATAAAGCTGAATTTTACCCTGATGCTCCGCAAGCTGCCCCGGAAAAAACGTGTCCAGATCTCCCTTGAGGACGTGATCCTTGAAAAGATCAACCGGATCGCGTATGGAAACCCCGGTGTCGCGCTCATGCTCTGGGATGAGAGCCTGAAAGATAATGCGATATCACTCAGTGCGATCACAGAAACCCCGTTTTCTATCTCGCTTGACACAAACGAATCCTTCATCCTCTCGGTCATCCTGTCCATGGAGTCCCTGCATGCAAAGGATCTTGCTGCAATTGCAGGGTCCGAGATGGATATCGACCGGGTGATCTACCGCCTCGTCCAGCAGCGCCTTGTCCGGGACAATGCCGGGTATTACAGCATCGAACCGTTCGCGCTCGGGCCGGTGACGGATTATCTCAGGAAAACCCGGAGGTTGTGGTGACCATGGCCGATATCCTGCTTATCAATAGCACGGAAGGACTGTCAGCCGTAACCAATGCTACAAATCTTCTTTCCAATAGTACGGAAGGAGTGTCAGCCGTAACCAATGCCACAAATCTTTTTTCCAATGTTACCTCAGGACTGCCGGGATCAGCCAGTGCTGCAAACCTTATTTCCAATGTTACATCAGAACTCCCCCTCAAGCCCATTGATACCCCCCTGATCCTGAATATCATTTCAGTCATAATCCTTGCCTATATTCTTACGTACATACTCAGCTACATCCTCATCCATTTCGCGGATCGGATCAGCTGGTACCGACCTTCTCTTACGATGGTAATCCCCCTGTTGAAGCTCCTCATCTACTCGGTTGCATTCTATTACATCATAACCTCGGTGATCGAACTCTCACTGACCCAGATGATCGCATTCTCGGGGCTTTTTGGTGCTGCTATCGGTTTTGGGTTAAAAGATCTCTTTGCCGATATCGTGGGGGGCATCGTGATTATCCTGGAAAAACCGTACCAGATCGGCGACAAGGTGACTATCGGGGACAAGTACGGGGAGGTGAAAAATATCGGCATCCGCTCGACACGCCTCCAGAGCCCGTCCGATGAAATGGTATCGGTACCGAACTTCACCCTCTTCAGCCAGCCGGTCTCAAGCGGCAATGCCGGCGATCTGGCCATGATGGTGGTGATTGACCTCTTCGTTCACCCGGATTCCGATGAAGAGCGGGCGATGAAGATCCTCCGGGAGTCACTTGTCACCTCGAAGTACGTGATCATCTCAAAAAAATATCCGTACACGGTCCTGCTCGAGGACTTCCCGTTCTACAAGCGGATCCGGGCAAAGGGGTATGTCAACGATCTCCGGCTGGAATTCGAGTTCAAGTCGGAAGTCACAAGGAGGGCTTGGGTGGAGTTCAGGAAGTCCGGGATACGGCCACCCACGGGGGTTCGTGCTCCTGGAGGCGGGGAGAGCGGGGAGTCCCTGGAATCCGTGGATTAGGTTTTTTCCCTCCCGAAGAAAACCTGTGCCCGTCCAATATGAAATCCCCGGGGGCACAACGCATTATTTTGATGTTTTTTCCGGGGGCAGAAAAACTAATTATAAATATTCCGGTAGTCGATCCCTGATATGCATCGGTTCTCTGCAATTTTGATCCTACTCATTCTCGCAGGTTTTTGTGTTGCACCGTCACTTGCTATTGAGATCTCCCTGGCAGAGAATGCAACCATCCACGCATTTGAAAACGCAGGTTTTCTCGTGAACGTTGGTAAAATGGAGACGTTTGACGTCATCAGCATGTACAATGCCGGACTCACCCCGTCCTGTTACGCAAATAATCCCAGCGCCCCCTACATGACTGCCAAGATCCCAAAAGCACCCGGGCAGACAAGCAATAATACCATGTCAGATGCACCGCTCATACCGGAGAACCGTGGGTTATGGGTGGACTACAAGTTCCGGCCCGATGAAGCCGTGGTGTTCATAGGGAAGACTCCCCCGGCGTGCGATTATTTCAGCTATTGCGGGTACCTGGTCATGCGGTACTTCCCGGATTCTGACGGGGACAGAAGGGTCTTCGCAAGCCTCGGGGACAGCACAAACAACCTGATGCTTGCGCAGGAGAGCGGGCACCCGGAAAACGTGTTTGAACAGCCGATCATCATGATCCTGACCGCTGATAAGAACGCTGACAGGAGGGTTAGGGATACCCTGGTACGGGCAGGATACCCGGTCGAGGTCATGCACACGAAGATAATCCCAAATTCCCTTGTCCGCATGGGACTGGATGATGAAGCCGATACGTTTTCCTTCCTGCACCGGGTAGCCTTTTTCCATGATGCAGAGGCGGGAAGCGCGTACATGAACAGCACGCCGGGCATCGTGTACCGGCTGACGCTGGCTGTAGAGACAAAACCGGATTATTACCCGGTCCCCCGGCTCATCATACGGGGAACGGGCGATACCCGCGAACTGGACCTCTACGACGACCTCGAGGAGCTCCGGGGGGCGATCCTGGAAAAATACGGCCGGGACCGGGCAGAAGAACTGGTGACACAGGTCTGGCTCTACGAAGGATACGATGCAATCCAGCGGGGCATTGACGTGCTGGGCGAGATCCGCGATACGGTATACCTGCAGACCTCCAACACCACGCTTGGCAACGACCCCGATGAATTCATCATCGTCTTTGGCGTAAACCACGCAGCAACCGGGAAGGCGACCTATTCCAATTTCGGGCTCTACGGCACAACGGCGATGAACGGTATCGGGGGCGTATCGAACCACAATTACACCGGCACGGCCGAAGCATTCCTCCCCGATAACCCGAATGCAAAATATCTCTATGTTGCAAAGATTGCCCGCCACGCGTACGGGGACCCGGCAACCGTGGTCATTCCCTCCGGTGTCGGGGCGTACGGGATCGAACCCGATGAGCCCTGTTTTGTGGGATACCGGGCCTATGCCCAGCCCGCGACCATGATCGGTGCGGAATGGTCCGAGCTCGCCTATGACCGGGCGATAAAATTCAATCCCCGCCCGGGTTTCAGCCTTGATGACGGGTACCGGCCCGGGATGGCGGCCGGGATCCTCGCACCGGGCCGGGCAGGATAAGATCCATACCATCTCGGATAACATCCCGCAGATGAACCCCCGGTCCCTTTTTTCCGGGATACATATCAGGATTCTTACGGGCAGGTGACTGATACGTCTCTTTGGATTACGTTTTTCTTATATGGGGTGGGTAAAAGAAACACTATACGCAAGGTCATGTTTTGCAGCAATTGATGCAGTCACAACGCAGGGCATTGGACCGGCGGCACTCCGTGACCTGCCGGTCTATGCTTTCAGGCACCCATCAGGCCGGGAACATGAGGGGGCAAAACCATGGGTGTAAACGACAATTCAGAAAAATCCCTGCCCGTCAGGGAGATGGCTGATGACAGCCAGTACAGTCTTGTAAAAATTATTACCATCTGGGCGCTTGCCACAGCACCCATGACATTGTTTGCATTTGTCGTAACCCCGGCAATTATCAGCTATTTTGCGATCCCGGCAAACGTTCCGCCGTTTCTTGTTTTCTGGCCGCTGATGATCCTCGGCCTTGTCTGGCAGTTTGTGCTGTCCCTCATTATCATCCATAACGAAACCGGGAACCTGAAATGGGAGACGATGAAAAAACGGATGTGGTATACCATGCCCCGCGATCCTATAGCCGGCGAGAAACGCGCCAGTTTATTCCTGTGGGTTATTCCCTTCATCGCATTAGGCCTGGCTTTGATGGTTATCCCGTTGCCTGATTTTTTAGGCTCCATGTTTCCCGTAATCAACAGCCTTCCCCACTACAACATGGGGGAGCTGATGACGCCGGAGTTCGAGGGTGCCTGGATATTGGTTGTCCTGACACTGATAACCATACCATTCAACTATTTCCTTGGCGAAGAATTTCTTTTCCGGGGGATACTGCTCCCGAAGATGAACGGCGTGTTCGGGAAGTGGGACTGGTTTTTCAACGGGGTTTTTTTCGGGTTGTACCATCTTCACAAACCCCAGGGAATCCTGTCCCAGGTAGTGTTATCAGGGTTTTTGCTGAGTTACCCCTCCAAGCGGTTCCGGAGCAACTGGATGGCGGTAATCATTCATGGCATTGAAGCCCCGATTGCGTTGTGGATTGTTTTTGGAATCGTCCTCAGATAAGCAGGGGGATACTTTTTTTTACAATGTTACGAGGAGAGGGGGCTTATCAGGCCCAGATCCTGCATTAAGGCAGGGTCCTTAGGGATAATCCAGAACAATCAGCATCTTTTTAAAATGAATGGATAAAAAATGGGAACCGGAGAAATCCTTCGCAAACCCTGCATCCCCCCATATACAGGGTCAGGCCGGCACTTCCTTTTTCAGATACGCCATAACTCCCGGCCGGTCGAGCGGGTGGTTCCGGATGTACGTGTGGATGGCAGCTGAGCGGTCCCGCTCGCCAAGCACCGCGAGATATTCCGTGCCGTTCCTTTCAGTCACCGGGAACGCATCAAGCCGTAACGTCAGCTCCGCCGCTTTCTGTTCCGTAAGCACCGACATATTACTGATATACCTTGTCTGGCTTCCGCCATGGTAGATCTTCGTCCCGGTGCTGACCGGGATAACGAGGGGATCTGATTTGAGGGGTTTTCTGGTCATTATAGAAAACGACGGGATGCCGATGTAGGCCGGCGTCATCGCCTCAAGGTAGGTGTAACCCGTTGACTTGTAGGGGAATGCATCCGATCCGATCCCCATTGCCATGTGGCTCTCGGGCCCGAACTTGAGGAGCACCACGGAATACCCCTCGCGGGCAAGGAGTCCTGATAAGAGGATTGCCTTGTCATCGCAATCGCCCATGTTCTCCACGAGGAGCTCGGCCGGGTACTTGGGTGGAGAATTCCCGCCGTCCTTGTACGGGATGGTCTGGATGTAAGCCGTCATCATTTCGAGGTATTCGTCATCGGTAAGGTTCCGTTCGGCCCGGATTTTACGGAACTGTTCCAGGAGGTCCTCATAGATACGGTCCTGGGTTGGATCGTTGATCATCACCTGGTAATACCGGGTCCCAAGACCTTTTGGGTCGCCGACAAGGATGATGCTCCTGTACGTCTTCTTCGAGGCTTCGTATACGGAACTGTAGATGGAAATCGTGACGGATGCGGAGGTGTTATGGAAGCTGAATGACCGGGAGACATTGACCGGCAGGGCTGAAGCTGCTGATTCATCGAGGATAACCCGGGGCTCATTGAAGATTGCGTTGGAGAAGAGAACGATGATGGCCCCGAAAACCAGAAGGAATAGGCAGATGCCGGCCAGGATCAGTTGCAGCATCCGTGCGAGCGGGGGAAAAACTTCCATCATTCATCTCCGTGGTTTTTGGATTCGTTCCTGGAAATCCCGCGGTCATTTTGCAGGGACAATCCCGATTACGGCGGGAATGAACCGGGAACCCGTACGTTCTGATTTATTAAATACTAATGAATAATAAAGAGATCGAAATTATGCGTGAGGCCGGGGGAATATTCACCGGTCTCGTTGCGTAAAATTATGCAAAAATCCCCTGCGGGAAAAAACAGGCTCCCGGTCCCGATGATCAGCCCGAATCCCGGAGTTCCTTCCAGAGGTCCAGTTCAAGGAAACTCCCCGGAACATTCGCCTCCATCTCCCGGTATAGTGCGGGCGGGATCGAGAAGGTGAGGACATCTTTTCCCATGGTCGGGCGGACTGCCTTCCGTGCGGAGAGGTCGGTAAGGCCGACAACTGCCCTGGGGTGATCCGTCTCGCCCTCCGCATATGTGCAGACACCCATGGCCTGGCACCCGGCAGCACCGGCAGCAACGATGATCCCGTCCCGGATATTCCCCGTGGCATAGTTCGCAAGGATCGAGAGGGCAGAAACCTGGTCGGCGTTGGCGACAAACACGATGCTCCGTACATCCTCGCCATCCTCAACTTCATGGACTGGTTTCATGACGATATACCGGTCCTCTGCATCATAGACCGGGAGGTTTGCAAGGAATTTTTGGACAATAGCCGGGCTCTTTAAGAATCGTTCCCCCTCGGTGAGCAGCTTTTTGTGGCGGGCATCCGTGCTCTGGTCAATGATCGATTCATAGGCCTCCCTGTCCATGGCCCCCCCGATCCCGTTCGAGAGGAACGAACAGAAGCCCTCTTCGGTCCGGGCCGCGTGCCGGTCCAGCGGCCTGCCGAACCCGAGCCCCATCGCCCCACCGACGCAGGTGGTTGTGTCCCGGGAGAAGACCGCGGTCTTTCCCTCCTTTGCAACTTTTGCAAAGAGCCCCATGACGCAACCCCAGACACCGGCCCTGAACTCGAGGCTTTTTTCCGGTTTTCTGTCCGTCCATATGATGGCGACCGGATGAGATTTTATGCCGGCTGCCTTTGCAATCTCACTTTTCTGCATCATCTCTCACTTCACGGAACCTGGAATTTTAATGGATGACACGCCCACAGGAAAAACCCCTTACCTGTGATTAATCCGGTGGATGTGGCACAGCCTGCCTTTAAATGTGATGGGCATGGCCTGAATATATAGGTTGATATCTGGGGAAACTCCTGGATGAGTCGTATGCCGGAACACCGGACGACAACCTTATTCCGCAAGATGTTTTACGTTCGGCCTCCAAATGTGCTGGCTGGAAACCATGCTCTTTCTTTCAGACCGGGAACAGCGGGAATGGCGGGCATATGCGGATGAGATACTCCGGGACAGTCCCGCACCTGGAATATATGATGCCCGGGTCCGGCATAACCTCGTGCCTGCATTTCATTTTTACATAGCAACATTCCTTGCCGCACATGGTCGCGGGGAACCGGCGGTTGCCTGGGTTGAGTCCGCGGTTCTCGAAGAGGAAGACGGGATATTTGGCTGTGCCTATCTCCTGGGATTCCTGAAACGCTATAACAACGAACTAAAAAAACCCGCCACCGTGTTTGCCGATCCCCGGCCATTCATCCATTTCACCACCGTGCCCCTGATGAACAATGCACGCCGCCAGTTTGTCCGTCACTGCGCACAGACCCTGCCGGTCTTCGATCGCCCGATCCGGTTCATGGATATCGGCTGCGGGGACGGGGCACTCACAGTCGCGGTCCTGACAAACCTGCTGGAGACAAAGAGGATCCCGGGCATTGCCGAAGTCCTGCTCGTTGACCCGTCGCCTGCAATGGCAGCACTGGCAGAGAAGACGATCAGGGCAGCGTTTCCCTCAGTTGCCATCGGGATCGAATGCTGCAGGATCCAGGAGTGCTCGGGCAGAGTCGACCATAAGGTCGATATCGCGATGAGCTCGCTTGCGTACCACCACATGCCGGTTGAAGACAAGCGCCTCCACCTCCGGACGGTAAAGCCGTGGATCGACCACTTCCTCCTCTTCGAAATGGATGCCGATATCGACCGTCCCGAACGTCTCTCCCCGGCCCTTGCACTTGCCGTGTACCAGTCATACGGCCGGTTCTTTGACTGCATTTATGCGCACGATGCCCCGGTGGAAGTGGTCAACGAGTGCATCGATATGTTCCTGATGACCGAAGTAGTCTCCATCCTCACCGAGCCACGGGGCGAGCGGAGCGATTACCATATGCTCCGGACCCAGTGGATTGAACTCTTAAACGAGGTACTCGGGCCGGAATTTTCTCTCATGTGCGAATCCTCCTGCCATGCCGACGAGCACCTGTCGCTCATCGCCCTTCATTATGGCCGGACCGGTTGAATGAGACCGCTGAACTGACAGCAGGGAGAATTATATCCTGACCGGCAAAACAAAAACCCGGGAGAAAAACCATGCGTTACAAAAAATCCGGTCCATACTTCATCCTCCGCATCGACCGCGGGGAAGAGATCGTCGGCACGCTCAAGGCATTCTGCACCGACCAGAAGATTAGCCTTGGAACCGTCCAGGGGATCGGTGCAGCCACTACAATCGAGATCGGCCTGTTTGAAACGGCGACAAAAGAGTACCATACGACAACGCTCTCGGGCGACCATGAGATCACATCGCTTGTCGGCAACATCACCACGATGGACGGGAAGCCCTACCTTCACCTTCATATAACCCTCACCGATGCAACGTACCTTGCGTTCGGAGGCCACCTGACAAGCGCAGTCGTGAGCGGGACGTGCGAGATATTCATCCAAACGATCGATGATTCGCTGGGGCGGACGTTCGATGCCGGTGTCGGGCTGAACGTGTTCGATCTCTGAACCCCGTTTTTCAGGGTATACCGGGAAAATTTCCCTCACTTTTTTTCCAATATCCCAGCGCTTTTATATCCTTCACTCAAACGATTGAGTTGTCGACTCGTTCGGCAGGAGTTTATAAAAAATGTCAGAAACACAATCTCCCCTCGCTGGACTCGTCCTGTTCATCATCTGCTTAGCCATCGCCGGCACGTTTGTTGCCGGGGTCCATTATTTCGCCATTGACCTCCCGCAGCAGAATGCGTTGCAGGCGCCGGATAACGCTGAAAACAAGGACTATGCCTGCATCAATGAATGCGGAAGACAAGTTGAGACCTGTACCAATTTCTGCAACCAGTACGAGGGGGAACAGAAGTCCTCGTGTCAGTCTGACTGTAAGGTTGCAGAGTACTACTGCCTGAGACAATGCGATCTTTCCTGAACACAGGTTTTTTATTGAGAGGCTGATACTATCATGACATCACAACAACCCACTAAATCCCCCCTCGCAGGACTCGTCCTGTTCATCGTCTGCATCGCAATCGCCGGCACGTGTGTTGCCGGAGTGCACTATTTCGTCATTGACCTGCCGCAGCAGAATGCAGTGCAGACGCCGGATAACGAATATCAATGGCCTAAAGAAGACTGCGAATTTGAATGTGGTGTGGATAAATCAACCTGCAACTCACAATGTCCCACGTATGTAGGACGAACACAATGCAAAAACCAGTGTACGGCTGAATACAATACGTGTATGAGTACGTGTTAAACCGGCATAATCCGGGATGAAAAACCACATTACTTTTTTTTCGGGCACACCGGGAAAATTTCCCTCACTTTTTTTCCAATATCCCAGCGCTTTTATATCCTTCACCCAAACCATGAGGTAACGACTTGTTCGTCAGGAGTTATTTTAAATGTCAGAATCACAATCCCCCCTCGCAGGACTCGTCCTGTTCATCGTCTGCTTGGCAATCGCCGGCACGTTTGTTGCCGGGGTCCATTATTTCGCCATTGACCTGCCGCAGCAGAATGCAGT
>JALOBP010000018.1 GCA_023228295.1 Methanoregula sp. | reverse complement strand
TCGCCGGTTCCGTGGGGGAGCATGATCGTCTCGTCGATACGATTCTTCGGCTGCGCCATATCGATATTCTTGAGATTGACGGTAATATCGATGCTCTCAGAGAACTTACGCTCTGGCGCCTTCTCAACCGCCGTTTTCACGGCTTCTAAAATTTTGGCCCTATCAACCATCAGATTCCTCCATAGTTCTCTCGACCTTTCGATCTCCTATGGTTTTCTCCTGTTTATTTCACGAGAACGCTGTCGTACTTGCCTTCTGCGATGAGGGTAAGAACCTCTTTGGGTTTCTTGCCGTCAACGGTAACTCCGACGCTCACACACGTGCCGATGACTTCGCGTACTGCGGTCTTCAGCTCGTAGGAGAGCATGCCTTCGAGTTTCATGTTGGCAATTCTTACAGCGGCCTCAAATGGCAGGTTGCCTGCCACAATGGCGTTGGGCTCTTTGGAACCTTTCTCGATACCGCACTCTTTTTTAATGAGTGCCGTGGTCGGTGGGATACCGACCGTGAGCGTGAAGTTCTTCTTTGCGTCGACTTCGATCCTTACAGGGACCGACATTCCGTTGAAGGATGCGGTCTTCTTGTTGATCTCGTCGACTACGGCCTTCACGTTGATACCGAGTGGTCCGAGCGACGGTCCTAATGGGGGACCTGCCGTTGCCCGTCCGCCGGGTACTAAAACCTCGACCACTTCTGCCATAGTCTTTGCACCATGCCGTCCCCCGGTTAGAGGGATTCAAGCTTGGGTCTGTAAATATTGATGGGAGATGACATAAAGGTGATCGTGGATATCAGGAACTATAAGGGTTGTAAGGGTAAAACACTGGTTCGTTATTATAGAGGAAGGTCCGTTCAATTCTGATTTCCGGGCTGGTTGCCGAGCTCACTTTCACCGAGAGAAAATTGTACGGGACTATGTCGGACTTCTTCAGGGAAAAGGTCCAGGAATATCCGGTTCGATTCTGGAACACAGGAACCGTGGAGCTCACCTTCCTTCCGGAATCTGAAGATACGACCAGGAACAGTTTTTCCTCCGGGCCGTTCCCGGTGTTCGCGTGTCCGTAGAACCGAAGTGTATTTCCATCCGGATCATTCTCAGGAAGGTTGAGCGTAAGGTTGGGTTTTGGTATGCCACTCACCGTAAAAAGGCTGGTGTTTTCCACGGCTCCGTTTCTCCCGCTGGCAGAAATGATATACTCTCCATCCGGCCGAAAACCATGCTGCGAAGTGTCGACCGTCCATGACCAGGTACCGATGCCACACGTTCCTTGGAGAACTGAGACGATATCGCTGTATCCCCCGCAGCAGGGAGTTACATTGCCCTGGCAATTCCCGGACGATTTCGGACATGGTATGAATTCGGCTGAGTATACCCCCGTCCGGATGGTCTCTCCGGGGGGCAGGTTTGTAGTTCCGTGAAACGTGATGATATCTCCAGAATAATGATGGGGGACGGGATCAACCGTGATCCAGAGACGGGAAGGTTCTTGTTTTTCCATTACTGTAAACCCGCTGGAATTCCAGATCCCCCTGGACGGTTCGCCAAAATCAATCTGGTAATCACCGGTACTGAAATCATAAGCGGATGTGTTTACCACGCGTGACCAGGTATTTATCCCGCCATTTCCGCGTTTTACCGGTACTATGAGCGGGATCTGGTCGCCGCAACACCCGCCAACAGAATTGTTCTTTCTTTGGCACTTCGTGCAATGGTACCTTGCCCCGAATACCCGGGTGGTAATAATATCCCCGTCCGGCATGTCGGTGGTCCCATGGAATGTGATGGGATCTCCAAGACAGGTGTCCGGGACGGGATCAACAGCAATCCATAAGCCGGAAGAATTCCTGCCGGTCGTTTCGGATTCGATTGCCGGTCGAGAGAGGGATACTGCCGGATTTTCTTCCGGTGTGATCGAGACGTTATACCATGTGGCTGCAGAAACCTGTTCGGTTTCGTTCACGATACAAAGAATGTACGGTTCCGGCCGGAATTCTCTTGAGTCGATGACAACTGCAATAACATTTTGCCCGGCATTACCCCGCATGACACTCGTTGCAATACTGGCCCCGACTTTCCCGGATGCATCAGAACGGTTTACTGGAGTATACGTGATCGGCCATGTCTGGACGGTGACCTTTGTGCCTGCAGTGAGATTTGTTTTTGCAGTAGCCAGAAAAAATTCGCCAACTCGTTTGTCACTGATCGGATCGATGAGAATCCAGTCCGTGTCGTTCATTGTCAGGTTTCTACAGATCTGATCGGGACTCTGGCTGGCGAATGGGTATGAATACGTTTCCTGATAAGACACGCAGCCTGCTGCAAACAGGAGACCAGCCAGTACGATCGCAACTGGAAAAAGCCGACAGGAACAAAACATAGGTACACCTAAAATAAACAGAATCTCTCTCAAAATTTATCGGTCCGGGTACGTAAATATTTTGTGAAATATTTTTTGGATCCGAATAACCCCCGCCACTTTTCGACTTCCATATAGTTGCTCGGATCCATGAGGATGAAAAGGCCATAGCATTTTGAATCGGCCAAACGATCCCCGATTGGGGAATACTCACCTTCCAGTACTTGTCCAGGGGGATACACCAATCCGGCCCCATATTCGCATCTGTTTACCCTTCCCGGCACACCAGACATGACCGTTTCGTAAAAAACCATACCAGTTTCATGGAAAATGAGCCGGAATTCCCTGTATTTTATAACGGAGAGCCTGTTCCGGGCGACGACAACGATTTAAGCTCATTTGGACGCACGATCTCCCTGTTCAACGGTCTCCTCATAATGCCCAAAACCTGTAAAAGATCACCCTGGAAAAAGATGCCCGTATCCGCGTTCTGTGGACCGAAAAACAGGAGCCAAACCGGATGCACGATCCGTGCGGGATTTTGCCTCCCGTTGGCGTACATTAACGCTTTAGATATCGCCACGCAAAGTGCCTGGTTTGGCGTAAATCCTATGGAAAACGGTTATTATAAAAACATGTGCCGGAATTTTCCCATTTTTGTCCATAATTCCGGAAATCGATCCTCCGTACGGGTAATCCGGGACCGTAAAGGGCCCGGATCGGGGGATATGAGTGCTGCTCCTCACAAGGGACCGTATCCGGGGATGGGGATCACAACCAGCGGGGTATCTCTATTGGTGTGCCCGGGGAGAACAACACCGGGGTCCAGCCCCAGATTTCCAGAGCGCGATAACATTCGTCCTTTGGAGTAATGACAAGAACGAACTGCTGGTTCGGGCCAAATGCCGACGGGCCAAAACCCATCTTTTCTGTATCCAGTTCCACGGATACGGAATCTTTCCATTCAAGGAGATCATCCCTGGGATTTTTTTGTATCGTTGTTGCAGTATTATTCCCGACAACCCAGGATAAATTCACTGATTGATCATCATATCGGACCGTCTTTATCGCGTATCGCGTGGAAAGTGTATAGGTAATATCCTTGATATCATACGGAGAGTCTCCCGGCGCAAGAACATACCGGGTCGAGACTTTGGAGATGAAAGAACCCGTTGAGGGAAGAAGTACCAGGGGTCCTTGCTGCTGGGCAAAATATCCGCACTGCGGAATGCTCCCGTGATACGTTTCCCATTTCTCTTTTTCATAGAACGTTGCATCAGCAGACGGGGGCGTTCCATACTTGGGATAGGGTTGCTGGCCGAACCTGAGATCGCCACCACCAAGAGAAAACATGAGGAAAATGAACGTGAAGGACACGATGATAATTATTGCAAGCGCGGAGGCTGTTGCATAACAAGCCTGTACAATCCCTCGATAACAACCGAAAGTACTATACCGGATCATAGGTAAAAGAAGGTTGATGTATCATATCCGAGGCAGTGACATAGATCAGCAATTACTCCTGCCGGTTGACATGAACGACTGGGTACCCGAAGATGATCCCAGTCACCTGATAACAGACGTAGTATCGGTACTGGATTTAAGCGAGATCTACGCAACGTATCGGGAGGACGGTCAAGGAGCAGCGTTTTATCGGCCGGAGTTGATGATGGCGCTATCGCTCTATTCGTATTTACGGGGAGCCCGTTCAAGTCGGGAGATCGAACGGGAATGCCGGTATGACGTTGGATATCGGATAGTAAGTCGCAACAGTTACCCGGATCACACAACGATATCGCGATTTTTTCAGAAGCATGGAACGGTGATAGGAAAAACATTTGTCGAGGTATTGAGCCTGATGAATGCGGCGGGTCTCATATCGAATAAAGTCCTGGCGATTGACGGAACAAAACTGAAAGCCAATGCATCACTGGATGCGAATATGACGTATGAGAAGTTGGAAGGAGCAATAGCAGCCCGGATCCGCGAGATCCTAGCAAAGGATGCCGAGGAAGATGCGTTGTATGGTGTGGATCGGAGAGGTGACGAGTTACCGGAGCAGTTTCGGAAACGGTCAGACCGGTTGAAGTATTTCCGGGCGGCGAAACAGAGGTTAGATGAAGAACACCAATCCCGCAGTGAAGAGAAAACGGAGAAAATCAAGATCCGGAATGATGATGAAACGCAGACCGGAAAGAAAAAACGTGGCCGGAAACCGAAGCCCCCACAGGACGAGCCGTCTCCCGAATCGGTTGCAAACACAACGGATCCTGACAGTTCGATCATGAAAACACGGACTCACTATATTCAGGGATATAACGTTCAGGCACTTGCGAACCAGGACGGCATAATCCTGGCATCACGAGCGACCAGTTCAGCGGCCGATTATAACCAGTTGGTACCCATGATGCACGAACTCTGGACGGTAGCAGGGCAAACCGACATTCCTGTAAAAAATCTCACGCTTCTTGCCGACGCTGGATATTGGTGTGAGGAGAATGCGGTTGCTATGAGAGAACTGCCTCTGGAATTCCTTTGTTCTACCCGACGCGAACGCGAGCTGTTCTCAATCCAAGGGTTGTCACGAGCGTTGCTGGAACTCGAAGACCTTTGCGCCGGCCCGGCTTACTTATCGTCATGTCCTGCCACACTTGCTGCACTCGGCGATTGGTGCTCCCGGTTTCTTCTCTCTGATGCCGCAATACCTACGCCGCCAACGATCTCGAAACTCATTATGGAGACCCGAATGGAACCTCCCGCTATGAAAATGAAATATTCTCGACGAAAAGCTATTATTGAGCCGATCTTTGGTTGGATTAAGGAGAACAGGGGGATCCGGAAGGTTCAGCGCAGAGGGTTAGCCCCCTGTGACAATGAGTGGAAATTGATTTGTCTTACGCAAAATCTTAAAACGGTTATTGCACGAGGGTGGACGAGTAAACTCAAAGTGGCGATAGTGGCCAGAAAAAAGACAATTATAGGGATTGCCGGGGCGGCTTTGGCAGAACTGAGTGCCGGGTATTTGACGGCTCGCTCTTTTAACTGGAGGGTCTGTGGGTATTGTGCCCACGCTTTTGGTTAGGCAACAGCCTCCGCGATCGCGATTTTTTTCATATTGACATCACCAAAAATGCTGAGTTCAATAAAATAATTATTCTTATTAATATTTTAATTTTATTTGCAAACATGCCGGAATTATTCCACAGGCACAGAATGTATACACAAATACCCGTTCACCCATTTTTTCGCAGTGGCATTTATGGCAACAGAAAACCCCAAACTCGTAAAAACAGTCGCCATCCTCACGTAACGGCCCCGTGAGGGAAAGACCTGCGATGATTTCCGGAAGGCCGGCAACGGTTGACGGGATGGAGACCGATATGGAAGGGTTCGAAAAGAACGTGATCGCGATAGCCGGGCTCTGTACTGATGCGTCAAAGACGCGGGATGCGGCCAATGAGGTACGAAAAAAAGGAAAATCTCCGATCTCATCATTCACTCTTTTAT
This sequence comes from Methanoregula sp., assembly GCA_023228295.1. GTDB lineage: Archaea > Halobacteriota > Methanomicrobia > Methanomicrobiales > Methanospirillaceae > Methanoregula. The sequence continues at coordinate 31,691 of JALOBP010000018.1, read as the reverse complement.
TGGAATACTCGTATGAATGATTTATAAATTATATATGCTATAAGGACAATTTTTTTAAAATAAAAAGTTCGTTGTTGATTTTCTATGACAGTATCTCAAAAAATATCTCCGGTTATCATAGTTTCCGGCCTCGTCATTTTCCTCAATATATTCTTCCTCATCAGTTACTCCCCAATACTGTACCAGGTTCAGACTATTCTGAACCCTCATGAGCCGGATGCAATCTGCCTGTATCCCCCGGCCGAGGAAAAAACCATGAGCGCAATCTGGGATATCATAGTAACCCGGACCGGTATTGATAATTCTTCAGCTGTATTTCACACTATGCAGGTCACGCTCACGCCGGATGAGACCATTGAGGATCTACAGGTATCGTTTTACGCGACAAAAGATGGGGATGGTCGTATGGTTACAGCATACCTGCGCTATGATCCGGAAAACTGCGGAACCCTGAATATTCAGTCATCTCCATCAGTTAAACCTGAATTTGCCACCTGGAATACCGTATCCCCCCGGGAATTCTTGATGGAACTCCCGCAGGTAAGGCTGTCGGGCATGGGCATCCCAAACCAGACGGCATCGATTTCAACGGGGGTTAACTGGCAGAAAAATATCAGGTACGATTCCCTGCCATGTGTGGATCTCTTCCTCCTTGATAACCGGACAATGATTCCCCTCAGGGAAATGTTGTTTGACAATACGCTGTATGCAGGAACTCACTGGACAATACATCCCATGCGTTGTATTACGATCCCGGAAGGCGGAGGTAGCTGTAGTTCGGAACAGAGTATCCTTGTTTTTTCAGAAACGCGAATATCTGGTGCCGATTTTGTCCGGAAAACAACGGGAAATGACCAGCCGGTAAAACTGAATGAGTGTTATCATAGTACGACACAGGCACGGTCCTGCAAAACAACAATCCTCGGTACAAGCTGTACAAACTGGACGGAATACTAAATAGGGGGGGAGGATTCTGATATTTTCTAAAAAAATTATACCGGAGAGTTCACTTCAGCTGATCCGGGCATCTGGCCGGTCTTTGAATACGTGGTGAGGTTGACTGCTGCAATCCCTCCAACCGTTGCCACGATAAACGCAAAGCCGGACAGGACAAGTCCGGCAAGGAGCGAGAACAAGAGCAACTGCCGGTGTGGAATAATATTTTCGTGCTGGATAACGCGATGCTGATCCCGTCCCGGATCCGACCGGGCCCGCCGTCATCCGGCTGGGTTGGATGGCCAGTGTCCGGCAGGACTACGAGCACTGCCGGAGCCGTGCGAAGTACCGGCGCTTTCCGGCACAGACCAAGCCAGTAGCAACTGCCGGTGCATGGGGTAGTGCGGGTTTTCTGGAAATTTGCATGCGGGCACCAGCCGAGATACTCTTTCACCGTGTCAACAAATTGTATGTTTTTCCTCCCTTTCCAGTTCAAGGATCATACCGTCAAAATGCAATACCCGGTGAGTCTCCGATTCCCACTTCAAGGTACTGATGAGCGGCCCCCAGAATATAACTACGCAAATTCCCGCGATAATTGCATTTATCATCGCAAGGTTTACTCCCGGGACAGCGCCGATGAATACCAGCGATATGATAACCAGGGGTGCGAGGATACGAATTCCCGAAAAATACGGGGATGATGCATCAAACCGGTTCCGGAGAATGACCGGCCCTTCAGTCAGGACCTCATTGAATATCCGCCAGTACCAGGTCCCGACATATACTGAACACAAAAGCCCGGTAATCATCCCGCAGATGAACAAGAGCGGGAACGACCACGCTATCATACCTGCAAACATCCAGAAACCGGTCACGGATAGTAAAAATGACATGAGAAGCATCTGGTTATGGAACAGCTCGATCCAGTGAGTTGCACAATCCATAAACGGTCCTCGTTGGGAGGGCGTGTTCATGAAATCGTCCGGCTCACCTGCCACATGGCATACCCTTGACTGCCCGTTCGGGCACCAGCCCAGCCATCCCCTTATCACTTCAGATAACTGTGTTATGGTCATGCAACCGTTTTCACACCGGGTTTTCCTTCAAACATTAACGGTACCCGGCCGGTCCGGGCATAGGAGTACAGGCCAACAAGGAAGATGCCAACCGTTGTCGAGTATACCATTATCAGAATCATGAGGACAAGCAGGTACAGGCCTATCGAGAGGCTAAGCAGCACCGGGTCGCCGGAAGGAAACCCTACAGCGACTGCAGGAATCAGGGCAACGAATGCCACCACAAACCAGAGAACGATGTAAACGAAAAAACAGACCAGAATCTCGCCCCATGTCTTCCGGATAAGCGATAATGATTCCATGACCGCACCGGCAAGGCCTTTGCCTTCCAGGACAATGACCGGAACGACAAACAGCGTAATGAACCCGATTGGAAGGAAGAATATGCCGGAGATGATTGTCAGGAACAGGTCACCCGGGTACAGGTTCATGATGACAAACTGTACGGTTGCTACGATGGCATACACAAGAGCCCAGCCTGTGATTGGAAGCAGATGATTCCCTGCATTTGACATCCCTTCGCGGATGGTTGCAGTCCTTCCGGAAAGCAGGAGGGAAACGCAGGAGATTAGCCCGGCCATGAGGATGACAGAACAGAACGCAACCACGAATTGGCTCATGAAGGTCAGCACAAGCCAGAACGAAGATCCCGCTGCAACCAGGACAGGCAGGGATCCCGTGGCGAGACCGAATCCCGTCAATGGATTGATTCCGGACAGGTACTGGAGGCCAAAGGAAGTAACGAGGCTGAGCGCAAGCACGAGACCGGTCAGGAACGAGAACCAGAGCAGCCGACCGTTCCTTATCAGGATCAGCAGGCTTCCCAGCGCCAGGTTGACCCCACGGTCCAGGCGTCCGGGTCCCCCGACGCCGCCATCAGGCACTGAAGCATCTGCTGTAGCAGACGGAACGGTAAGAATCACCGGTGCGGTACGAATGGCATTGGTGTTCGGGCACCAGCCGACTTTTTTTCTGATATAATCAAGGAACAATGTCATACAGATTTCCCCAGCATTTTTGCAATTTTTTCAGGATTTTTTCCATAAATAGTGACCCTTCTTTGTGTATTCGTAGAAATGACGAGCATTTCCGGGTAATCCGCCCGTATATGGAAATGATAATAGAATGCAACGAAGAACAGGACGACCCCGATATCGGCACCAAGGTTAAGGAAGAAGGAGGAAACGGTGATCTCCCCTGCTGCCACTTGTAAATATCGTAGCCAGGTCATACCGGCACACAAGAGAGACAGGATTACTATCAGAATCTTCTGAAGCCGGAGCGAAAAGGCTTGTTCATTAGGCCGGATTTCAACGGATGAGATGGTATCCTTCGGGATAAGGACCGGCCGATGAAGAGACCTGCGGATAATGAGAGTATCCGAAGAAATCTCAAGGTGAGCCTTCCTGAGATCCCGGTAAACCAAAGCGATCACTACCGGCAGGGCAAGAACCCAAAACAGGATACGGGCCTGGGGGAGAGATCCTGACCTTATGATAAGGATAAATAATGCAATGCTTCCGATGATGGCGATTAGCAGACCGATAAAATAAGTCAGTGAGATTCCGGTTTTCCCATTATTGACAATAACGTCGTCATTCACGTATACGCCGGGTTTCGGCGGGATGAAAGAATTCGTCTCTTGACTAAAGGTCTTTTTCCTGAAAGGAATCATTTCCTGATTCGGGCACCAACCCAGCCATCCCCGAATTACTTCAGACAAATGTTGCGCCATACGCATACCTTCTCTTTTGTAACAGATACCGTTGCCATCATTCCCCCAGGTTTTTCCGATTCCGAACACAGAATTGATCTAAGAATCTGTGGTGGTTCTCATGGCAACAGGTACCTGAGTTTGTGTCAATATTGCTATGTTGACAATATATACTTTCGGACACATGGCCTCAGTACAATACAAAGACCAGGGTGGACACGAATAACAGGATATAGTAGGGGAAGATCGGAGCTCCCGCTCTGCTGTTACGCTTCATAAAAAAGGAAAATTACCGGTCCGAGAACTTCTCGACAACGCGGACATTGTCGCCGCGGACCGTGATGGGGATCGGAACCACGCTCTCGTAGAGCTCGACCGTGATCTCTTCCTTTGCGGAATCGACACGCTTGACAACCGCCTTCTCGCCCTTGAAAGGCCCGGCGATGAGTTCTACAATCGTTCCTTCCTCGATACCTGCAACAACCGGCTTGGGAATGAGGAAATGGCCGACTTCAGCAAGACTCGTTTCGCCCTTGACAACCACCCGCGCGTGGGCAATCATCTCGACAAGCTGTTCGATACGGTTCATCTTCTCGGGAGTTTCCACGAGCACGTAGCCCTGCAGTTCGTTCGGGACGATGATGGAGGTGACCTTGACATCCGTTGCCTTGGTCTCTATCGCCTTGAGGATATTGTCCGCTACCGTCCGCTCCTGCTTGGAAGTAGTCTTGATCGCAAAGATCGTATTTGCAAAGACCTCGGGGACAGCAGGTGCTGCCGGTGCCGTGGATCCTGATGGTGCGGGGGGGGTTGGCTGTGTCATAGTCATCGCAATTCAGAACCCGAGTAACAGCTTGTGTTCGAAGCCGACGTAGATGATGAATCCGATCAGGCCGATAAGGAGGACACCTGCCGCTGCAACGGTTGCGATCTTGGTGAACTCTTCCCGTGTGGGGGTGCGCGCGAGCTTGAGGACCCGGAGGTATTTACGGACTAATTCCTCATGGATAGCGTCTGTCTTGAAATCAGGTTTTGAAATTTCCATATTGTATCACTTGAGAAAATCGATCTCATACTGTTTCTGTACTTTGGGGGTAAGTTTCTCGTTCCGACCATATATTTGTGGCGACCGTACGCCAGTTACCACAAGCAGGCACCGCATCTTGTTCTGCATCTCGGGATCGATCTGGGCGCCCCAGATGATACGGGCGTTCTCGTCCACGCGGTTATAGACTTCCTGCACAACACCTTCCGCCTCTTCCATGGTCATGTCCGGGCCACCGACCACGTTGACGAGCGCGGCTGTCGCGCCGCTGATATCCACATCCAGAAGCGGGGAACGGATTGCTTTCTTGACCGAATCGGCAGCCTTGTCCTCGCTGTCACTCTCGCCCATACCGATCATGGCAACGCCGCCTCGCTCCATTACTGTGCGCACATCGGCAAAGTCGAGGTTGACGAGACCGGGCATGGTGATCAGTTCGGTGATACCTTTCACGGCCCGCATGAGGACTTCATCTGCGACCTTGAAGGCAGCATAGAGGGGGAGCTTGGGGACAACTTCGAGCAGCTTGTCATTGGGCACAACAATGACCGTGTCCGCAACCTCACGGAGGCGTTCGAGGCCGGCCTCCGCATTCTCCATGCGGATGGCACCTTCTGCCGCGAATGGCAGGGTGACGATGGCGATGGTGAGTGCGCCTTCTTCCCGGGCAGCTTTTGCAACCACCGGGGCGACGCCGGTACCGGTGCCGCCGCCAAGACCGACGGTGATGAAAACCATATCGGAACCGGATACGACTGCACGGAGCTCCTGCTCGTTCTCGAGAGCCGCTTCCTCCCCGATCTGGGGGATGGAACCGGCGCCAAGGCCCCGGGTCCGCTGCCGGCCCACGAGAATACGCTGGTCGGCGTGGGTGCGGATCAGGTGCTGGGCATCGGTGTTGATGGCGATGAGCCTGGCACCGTGGATCCCTTCTTCCATCATGCGTGAGATGGTGTTCGACCCGCCGCCCCCGCACCCGATTACCGTGATCTCAGTTTTGAGCTCAGCGAGAATCTGGTCAAGGTCTTCGTTATTCTGCGTGGACTTGACTGGCTCGTCCCTCGCCCTCGTAAGTGCCTCTTCAACAATGGACCTCATGAATACTTCTCCAACCCCGGGATGTGGAGTCTTATCTCACTGCAGGAGGACACCAGGTCAGGCGTTATTATCCTGCCATCAACCTCAACCTGCCGGCCTGCGGCCAGCTGCTTGTAGGCAGGTCCGGGCTGGATCCCAAAGTTGCGCGCTTTTTCAGGATCAAACCGTACCTTAGTAATCACTAAGTGATCGTTCTCCGTTGCAGTGATCTGTTTACTACGTATGATTTTTACGCACAATGTATTTAAATCATTTATTATTTCTGAGGAATCCTGCTCATTGGTGATAAAATCAGGAAGGAGACGGTTATTCTGCGTGGATACGTGAACAACGGGCAGATTGGCGAGATCTGAAATCAGGCCCGGCTCGTCGCTTTTGGCAGTTTCGGCAATTAAATCAGGATTTGCCCGGATGATGGCCAGAGGACCGGAACACTCCGGAAGGCCATGGACATAACATCGTGCGTTTTGTGTAATGGTTTCAGCCAGTTCCCGTACAGCACGATAGCGTTCCCAGGAGAGGCTGCCCATCGCGAGAATCTCGCTTCCCGAAAGCGTGGGGATGGATAGTTCGTCGAGAATGGATAGCAACCGGTTCAGATCCTCGCGGTTGAGCGCTTTCCTGTCGATATAGGCCGCAACGGAACCGCTCATCACCTGCATCTGCCGGATCATGGCCGGGGTTATTGTCGGGATCTCACGCGTGTGGGCGATGTGGCCGAAGGCCCCCCGGGTCGTGAGAGCAAGATCGGTCTCCCGTACAGCATAATGAGTTCCGCCAAAGCCGATCAGCGGGATCGCGTTGATGGGCATGGCAGTCAGGATGCTCTCGGCAACAGCGCGTCCCGCCACGGGGTCGATCCATTCCTTCTCGGTGCTGCCGATCTCGACAAAGAAGGAGGGCAGGGAAAGACCGGTCGGCCCGTGATGGGTAACTTCATAGGCAACCTGGTACCCTTCCGGACAATGGCGGGCAAGCGAGCGGAGGACGGCCTGCATCATGACCGGGGCAGCGGGCGTGAGAGTCTCCGGTGTCCCGCCCAGTTCTGCTGCCCGGTAGTTCCCGGTCACATGGGCTGTGAGAACCGGTATCGGGTTCACGCTCGCGTGGCGGGAGATGAAAATGATGAGATCGGCATCCATGCCACGGTCGATTCCGGCCGCGTGGATCAGCCGGTCTTCTGTATCGAAGAATGAACAGGTGAGACCAGGCTGCTGCCAGGTTCCGGCCGGATCGCCCAGCAGCTGCTCAAGGTGGAGGCGGATGTTGAGGCCTGCCTTGTCCTGCCGGGAGTTGACGAACGCGATCCGCATTGATGATACGTGGGATACAGGGGGGAATAAGGGTAGTGGTCGGGAAGAAGGACGGGCGGTATACGCGAAGAGAGAGATTTTGTGTGTTCAACGAGATTCGAAGACGCTCCAGGGGGCATGGGAACCGGGAACCCCCATAATCAAATCCTGAACACTCCTGTTTTCTGCCAGCTTCATCAAAAATCAGTTTCCCAGTTTCAGCTTTCCATTGCACTCTAATGGCTTCCCGACCGCCCGTTCCACGGCTTCATCCGGGCCGGCACATGCAATTACACCATCAATGTCCCAGGTATTCAGGCCAAAGACCGGCTTATGCTGGTTCAGGGCAATCGCGATCTCGGATAATGTGCCATACCTGCCACCAATCGCGATAACTGCTTCTGCGGACTGGACGACAAGGACATTCCGGGCCTGGCCAAGACCGGCCCGGATGATGACATCGAGATACGGGTTGCCATTACCGGTATCTGGGAGAATCCCCACGGTCCGGCCGCCGCGTTCCTGTGCGCCCATGCAGGCAGCCTCCATGACACCCCCCATCCCGCCGCAGATGAGTGTTGCATGCCCGGCAATGAGCTGCCCGACCCCACGGGCTGTTGCATATTCTTCCGCCGTTGCTTCCGCCGCACCGATTACTGCAATCTGCATATCTTCTCCCTTCCCTGCATTCCCCGGGTTTAGCCCATCCCCCCATCCCGGTTGATGACCATGAGCCGCATCTCGGTCATCTCTTCAATCGCGTACCGTGGCCCTTCACGGCCGAGCCCCGAACCTTTTGCCCCTCCGTAGGGCATCTGGTCGGTGCGGAAGGTGGGGATATCGTTGACGATTACACCGCCGACTTCCATACCGCTAAACGCCTGCATGGCCCGGTTGATGTTCTGCGTGAAGATGCCCACCTGCAACCCGAACCCGGAATCATTGGCGATGCGAAGAGCTTCGGCAAAGTCATTGTACGGAGCAACCGAGATGACCGGTGCAAAGACCTCCTCACGGTTCACCCGCATGGCGGGAGTCGTGTCAACGAGCACGGTGGGCTCGAACATATTCTCCATAAGATTCCCGCCGCAGAGGATCCGGGCGCCCTGATTTATGGCTTCCTGCACCCTGCGGTACGCCTCCTCTGCATTGAGCCGGTCGATCATCGGTCCGACATCAGTTGCCGGGTCGCGGGGATCCCCGAATTTCAGCCCTTTCACAGCCGCCAGGATCTTCTCCAGTGCGTTCTCATAGACCGGGCGATGGATAAGCACACGCTGGACCGAGATGCAGACCTGTCCGGCATTCACAAACCCGCCGGTCGCGATCCTGCCCGCAGCATAATCGAGGCTTGCATCTTCGTGGATGATGACCGCTGCGTTGCCCCCCATCTCGAGGCCCACGCGTTTCCTGCCCGCGATCTCCCGCAGGTGCCATCCGACGTTGCATGACCCGGTGAACGAGAGGAATGCAACCCGGGGATCCGTTGCCAGCTGCTCGGCCCGGGCCCCGGCACAGGGCACAACACTGATCGCTTCTTTGGGGAGCCCTGCGGCAAGTACCATGTCGCCGAGGATAAGGCATGAGAGAGGCGTTGCAGAAGCGGGTTTGAGGATGATGGAGTTCCCCGCCGCAATGGCCGGCGCAAGCTTGTGGCAGGCAAGGTTGAGCGGGAAGTTGAACGGCACAATCCCGACAACAGGCCCGATCGGAAACCTCTGGAGGAACCCTGTACGCCCGGCTGTATCTCCGTTCTGGTCGAGCGGAAGAACCTCCCCGTAGATCCGCTTTGCCTCCTCAGCAGCAGTCCGCACGGTAATCTCGGCCCGGGCAGCCTCGGTTGCCGCAAACTTCCGGGTCTTGCCGCCTTCCATCACGAGGACTTCCGCCAGCTCGTCCGAGCGCCGGGCGATCATGTCCGCGAGCCGGAAGAGGATCTGCGAACGCTCGTGGGTCGTCATCGCCCGGGTCTTTTTGTACCCTTCAATGGACAGGGTCACGGCTGAATTTAGATCGGTGGCAGTGGCCTGGCAGACCTGGGCATATACTTCGCCGGTATAGGGAAACCGGACCGGTACGGTCTCGCCAGTCTGTTTCTTCTCACCCCCAAGGAGAATCGGGTAGGGTTCCATCAGTTCTCACATCCCGTTTATACTGTATGTATGCTGTTTCGCAGGTATAATAAAAAAGCAAGCCACGCAGAAGAGTCACCGTCAGATTCATAAAAAAAGAGGGTTTTACGGGATGCGTTTGAGTTTTACCGGCACCCGTAGGATGACGTCGTTAATACCGGTTTCTTTCCGGTCATCGACACAGATGTAATACTTGCTCTGTTTCTTGATAGTGAGTGTCTTCTCGACAGGAGTCGTGACATCGTTGAACTGGGCGAGCGGAACAATACCCTCGTACAGCCATTTCTTCTGGATGGCATCCCATTTCGGCGTGATCTGGCGGAGGGCAAGCTGGTCATTCTCATCTACAAAGAGGACATTCACGTTTACACCGGCAACACCGGGCGATGCAGCATAGAGGGTGAACGTCTGATCGGGGTAAAGGTAATCTTTCCCGGTCTCTTCCTGGACATTGAGACACGCGAGATCGTTGAAATGAACGTTGATCGTCGTATCAATCTCGGCAGTCTTTGCGGTAACAGTCGTGACCGGGAATTCCGAGGCAGTGGTTATGGCAGCTACCGGTGTTGCCACCGTGGTGGCAGCAGGCTCCGAAGACGTGACGCAACCCGCCATGAATACGACCATTACGAGCAGTACGGTACCAGTCCATGCAAATCCTTTAAGATCCATGCTTTTGCATAGCAATGCGGGGCTTATATGATTTGCGACATGTAGCCGGTCTGGGGTTCGATGAGGGCGGGACGGGGTTTTGAGGAAGAGAGAAAAACTACTTTGTGCATAACAGCCAACATTTCATCACGCGAAACCGTCCGGATCTTTTTTCGGCCGGGGAGCAGACACGAGGGGTTGTATTGAAGGAAGTCACCGCGAACTTCAGCGCGAAGGAAATTGAACGTGGGGTGCAGGAATACTGGCGCACCCATGATACGTACAAAACAGTAAAGCAGCACCGCAGTTCGGGCAAACCGTTCTTTTTTGTTGACGGCCCGCCGTACACCACGGGACACATCCACATCGGGACCGCGTGGAATAAGATCTTAAAGGACAGCCTCCTGCGCTACCACCGTATGAACGGCCGGAATGTCATTGACCGGGCCGGCTACGATATGCACGGCCTGCCCATCGAGGTCAAGGTCGAGCAGGCACTCGGTTTTAAGTCCAAGAAGGATATCGAGACGTTCGGGATCCAGACCTTCATCGAGAAGTGCCGGGAGTTCGCGGTTACGAATAAGAAGCTCATGGACGAGCAGTTCGAAGCACTCGGGGTCTGGCTCGATTTTGCAGGCGCATACCAGACGGTGACACCCGATTATATCGAGGCAGCATGGTGGACCCTTGCAAAAGCCGAGGAGAAGGGCATGCTCGAACGCGGCCACCGGGTCGTGAACTGGTGCCCACGGTGCGAGACCGCGATTGCCGATGCCGAAGTGGAATACTGGGACGAGAACGACCCCTCGGTCTTCGTCAAGTTCCCCATAACCGGAAAGACCGGGGAGTTCCTGGTCATCTGGACAACAACCCCGTGGACCCTCCCCGCCAACGTTGCAGTAGCCGTATCAAAGGAATTCGAGTACGCAAAGGTGCTCGCAAAGAAGGACGGCAAAGAAGAACTTCTCTGGATCGCTGAACCGCTCGTCAAGTCCGTACTCAAGAAGGCACGGTACAAAGACTTCTCCATCATCGAGACGAAGAAGGGTTCGGATCTCGCAGGCTGGACATACACATCGCCGCTCAATGCGCAGGTTCCCCTCCAGCGGGACATTGCCCACAAGGTCGTGATCGCTGATTTCGTAGCCCTTGAGAATACCGGTATGGTCCACATCGCACCCGGCCACGGCTGGGACGACTACGTTCTGGGCACAAAAGAGGGCCTGCCGATTGTCTGCCCGGTGGACGGGGCAGGAAAATTCAAGGATGAGGCCGGGGAGTTTGCCGGCCAGTACGTGCGGGAATCAAATGAGAACATCCTTACAGCGCTCGGCGATTATCTCCTCGCAAAAGAGACTGTCACCCACCGGTACGGCCACTGCTGGCGGTGCAAGACCCCGATCATCTTCCGGGCAACATCACAGTGGTTCCTCAAGGCATCCGAGATGCGGAACCTGATGCTCTCCGAAGTCGAGAAGGTCACCTGGTACCCGGAGTGGGCCGGCAGCGCCCGGTTTTACGACTGGATCAAGGAGGCTCGCGACTGGTGTATCTCCCGCCAGCGTTACTGGGGCATCCCGATCCCGGTCTGGGTCTGCGGGAAATGCAACAAGTACCACGTGGTCGGCACGATTGCGGAACTTGAAAAACTGAGCGGGAAACCCCTGCCGGACCCTCACCGCCCGTACGTGGATGCTGTCACGATCCCGTGCCAGTGCGGCGGCACGATGACGCGAGTCGAGGACATCTTCGATGTCTGGTTCGACTCCGCCGTTGCATCGTGGGCAACCCTCGGGTTCCCGAACAAGACAAAGGACTTCGAGACCCTCTGGCCTGCTGATTTCATCACTGAAGGGCAGGACCAGACCCGCGGGTGGTTCTACTCCCAGCTCGGGGCAAGCACGATCGCATTCGGGAAAGCCCCGTACAAGAGCGTCTGCATGCACGGGTTTGCCCTTGATGCGGAAGGCAAGAAGATGTCAAAAAGCCTCGGGAACGTTGTTAACCCAAGCGATGTCATCGGGAAGGTTGGCGTCGATGTCCTCCGGCTCTACATCCTCTCCTCATCAGCACCCTGGGACGACCTGAAGTTCAACTGGGAGGGCGTCGGGACCATCAACCGGGCGGTCAACATCCTCTGGAACGTGTATCGCTTCCCGGTCCCGTACATGATCCTCGACAAGTTCGAGCCACAGTCAAAGGACGGGGTCTGGGACGATGCTTATATCCGGGCAAACCTTTCCCGGATGCCGGACGAGGACCGGTTTATCATCTCCCGGGTCAACTCGGTGGCGGCAACCGTCGATGCTGCATTGAAGGAGTGCCAGCTGCACCGGGCCACCCGCGAGATCGTGAATTTCATTCTCGAAGATCTCTCGCGCTGGTACGTCCAGCTCGTCCGGCCCCGTATGTGGCTCGAGGGCGAGAGCGAGCAGAAACTCTTCGCGTACGAGACGATCTACTATTGTATGCGCCGGCTCATGGGCATCCTTGCCCCGTTCTGCCCGCACATCACCGAGGAGATCTACCGTAACATCAGGTGCAAAAACGACCCGGCAAGCATCCACCTGCTGGACTGGAACGCCGGCGATACCGGGCTTATCGATGCAACGCTCGAAGGAGCCGTTGCACTCGTCCGATCGTTCGACGAGGCGAGCGCCAATGCCCGGCAGACCGGAAAGCGGAAACTCCGCTGGCCGGTTGCCGAGGTGGTCGTGGTCACGGGCTCGGATGCTGTCAGGAACGCCATCTGGAGGCTGAACGAAGTCTGTATGGACCGGGCCAATGCCCGTAAAGTCACCGTTGTCCTGGGGCGCTGGGACCGGGTCGGATGGCACGCAGAGCCGGTGATGAAAGCGCTCGGCAAAGGATTCGGCAAGGACTCGTTCAGGATCAAGGGGCTCATCGAGGCAGCGGATGGCAACGCGATCAAGGCAGCGGTCGATGCCGGGCGGACATTCGTTCTTGCCAGTGACGGCGCCTCGTTCGAGATCGGGGCGGAACACGTAACCTTCACCGAGAAACTCCCCGCGGATATCTTCTCCGCACCAATGACTGATGCAACGGTATACGTGGATATCACCCTGACTCCGGGCCTTGAAGCAGAAGGCTATGCCCGGGAAGTGATCCGCCGTATCCAGGATATGAGAAAGCAGCTTGACCTCGCGGTCGAGGATATGATCAATGCCGAAGTCGCCGTGGGCGACCCGCGGGTGCTCTCCCTCCTCCGTGATGATGCAACCATCGCCCTCATAGGAGATGAAGTCCGGGCAAAATTCTTCGGGTTTGTCAGGGACGGGGCTTCTGTTGAGGTCGCAAAATACGCCTCCATCAAGGAATGGGATGTGGAAGGCGTGGCGATGACGATCGGTATATCAAAGGCGATATAACGTTAAAATCCAGTCATTTTTTTATATTGCACAAGGGTGCCTGATAATCCGGCCCGGGCAGCATCCTTCACATCCCGGTGCCTGCCGGGACAACAACGGAACGGATAGCAGGCTCGAAACAGATATTAAAAGACAGTCTGAAAAAACAAGTATGGGTGATAAGAGGTATGGTGTTGTTTTGGATCTCTCGAACAATTATTTTTGGGTAAATGTACGATTTATTCCCTTTTGTCCAAACCTGCCCGGTTATACAGCCGGCAGATTCTGCAGGATTGCTTGGAGGACTGCAATGACAATTTTCAGGAACATCGCCCAGTCAAACAGGGGGCATCACCTCCCAGATAGGATATTTGATAATAGACACTTAAAGTATATATAAATTCCCATGTAAAAATACCGCCAATAACGAACCAGAATTCTATTTTTTGGCTATTATAATGGCTGAACGGGGAGTTTCCAGGTTAAACCGGGTAAAGCCGGTTTCGTGGAGCCGGATTCATGGACCCATTCTCACGGGAACCGGGTTTCGGGTGCAGGAATTTCGCATACAATGAACACGTGTGCCTGCCGGCAGGTTCATCCATAAACCCATGGGAGGATCTGGTACTATAGGATCCGGGAAATGAGTGATAGTCTGATAATGTCGGTTTTTTTAAACGTGGATATGATTTCTTACGGGCATCGGCCCGGGCAGGGCTTCATACCCCGCCGAGAACATTTTTTATGAACTCAGTTCCCTCAGGCGTCGTGAACAGCGGCAGGTTGCTTTCGGCCGTTACAGCACTCCGCTCCACCACAACAGTCTCCTGCGTGATCGGGTTGAACCCTTCCTTCTCCGTGAGTTTCTTGTACACGAGCGTGCCACGCCGCTGCCATGACGGCGTGGTCGCAAGGTTGAAACCCCGTTCGTGCATCATCTCGTGGAGCGCCTTTGCGGGAAGTCCCCGGAGTCTCTCCGCTGCCGCACGTGAGTCCATCCCCTCCTCGATGAGCGCCTGCTGGCAGTAGGCATTGATATGGTTGCGCCACGCCTCGCTTTGCCGGTTGGCGAGGTACTCAAGAGCATATTCCGGCGTTGCCGGGATAACCCTTGCATCAAACGAGAGGAGAGTTGTACCGCCAAAAGCGATGGTCAGGGCACTCGCGGCATACGATGCCGCTACCGAGTCGATCTTCTCCACCCTGCCGCTGAAGGGGAGTTTTGAGAAATACAGGCTGATCTCGTCCGAGAACGTGAAGGCGAGATCAGGATTCAGCCCGCTGTCTGCAAGGAGCGAGGTACAGGTGGTGACCATCCCCTTGTGGAAGAACTCGTCGAAGGGTTTCTCGAGGCCCAGACACCCGGTGAGCCGGTGGAAGGTCCGTCCATCGAGCCGGATGAAAACGGGGGGAAGAGCGGTGATAGCAGAAAAGATTTCGCGGTTCTCCATACAGGTTCCATTGCGGGAAAGAGAAAACAAAAGGGGGCATCCCGCATACCGCCCCCGTATGGATATCTTATTCTTCAGTACTGCTGCCGCCGGCGAATGCACCGGGCAGGTGGCGGATCAGGACAATATCGTCAATGGCGCTGATGATCCGGTAGGGAATCTTGAGGCCCTTGAAATTCTTGAGCTCGAAGAGCTGATCGTTGACCTTGCCAACCACGACGGACTCAATCTTCTTTCCGTCAACGTCAATGACAACGTCCTCGACTTCCCCGATAAACATTCCCTTCTCGGTATAAATCTGCAGACCGAACAAATCTGTAATCTGGGCTTCCATCGTTATCAGATGAAAGTATATACTTAAGAGTTAAAAAGATAACCCTTTATTATGGACGGATCGATTCGGATCGGGCGGATATTTGATATTCCGATCCTGATCCACTACACGTTCCTGCTGGTCATCCCGCTCTTTGCATGGATCATCGGCAGCCAGGTCCTGCTGACGGTTGAGATGCTCGACGGGCTCTTCGGGATCCGGATCGATACAACCCACCTCTCGGCCGGCTTCATGCCTTACATCCTTGGCGTCGTGGTCTCGATCGGCCTTTTCGTTGGCGTGCTCGTCCACGAGCTCGCCCACTCGCTCGTTGCCAGGAAAAAGGGGATCGGCATCAACAGCATCACGCTGATGATCTTCGGCGGGATCGCGATCATGGAAGAGGGAACGCCGGACCCTGAGGCTGAGCTCCCGATGGCACTGGTCGGCCCCATCGCAAGTCTCATCTTCGGCATTGTCTGTTGCGCCTTCGTGTACATCATCCCCCAGGTTATCACAAGCCAGCCCATGGCCGGGCTCCTCATCTTCATTGCCGGGTATCTTGGCATCCTGAATATCATCCTCTGCTTCTTCAACCTGATCCCGGCATTTCCCATGGACGGCGGGAGGGTGCTCCGCGCCTGGCTCGCCAAAAGGATGCCGCTCCACAAGGCAACAAAGATCGCGGCCGATGTCGGCAAGGGGTTTGCAATTATCTTCGGGATCATCGGTCTTGTTACCTTCTCGCCATTCCTCATCCTGATCGCCCTCTTCATCTACATCGGGGCGGGCATGGAATCGGCAGCGGTAAAATACAGCCACCTCCTGCAGGACGTGACGGTAGGCTCAATGATGTCAAGCCCCGTCACGACCGTCCCCCAGAACATGCCGGTCAACCAGATCGTATCCATGATGTACGCGAGCAAACACCTCGGCTACCCGGTGGTCGAGCGGGACACGCTCGTAGGCATCATCACGCTTGCCGACCTGAACCGGACTTCCTCCATTGACCGGGATGCCATGCAGGTGCGGGACATCATGACCCGTGATGTCATTACGCTCCCTCCGGAGGCGCCGGTTATCGACGCCCTGCGGATCATGTCCTCGAACGATATCGGCCGGATCCCGGTGGTGCAGGACGGGAAGATCCTCGGGATAGTTACCAGGACAGATATCCTGAAGGTGACGGAACTCCGGCAGATCTGAATTATCCCCATAAACCGCCGGATTCCCGGTTCGTGCCAGTAACATCAATTTTTATTTAATGCTTCTGACGGGGACGGGGTATAATGGTTCAATTCACTCTAAAACCGGGGCCATTTTCCAATTATTTTACCAGGAGGGGGTAAGAATATACATCCCGGGGTCGATTTTTTAGAGATTGTTTGAGATCAACCAAACGATCTCCCACAGATATATCCCGCATATGCATCCCGATAAAAACACACCGTTTGGTATCCGCAGAGCCGATATCGATCGTGAAACCGAAAGACTGGTCTGGGCACTGGACGACAGCAAGGATGAGCGCCGGCGGGAGGCAATCTATGCTCTCGCAGAAATGGATACAGACGCTCTTCCCTGCATTCTTCATGCATTTGCAGATCCCGGGAAAAAAGACCTGATGGACTCAGCCGGAGAGGTCCTCATCCAGTGGCATGACACGGTATATTCCCTTCTTGCAGAATATTTTGAGAACACCGATACCGATACCCGGGCAGCAGCAGCGGGTGCCTTGGGATACCTGGGAAAAACCGCCGGTCCCTACCTTGTCACCGCGCTAAGCGACCCGACCCGCGAGGTAAAATACCGGGCCGCTCTTTCGCTTGCACAGATTGGATGGACATTTTCTGCGGATCAGGTCCGGGAACAGGTAGTCTGTGCTGTTGTCCGGGGCGAACCAAAGGACCTCATACGGGTAAAAAAATCGGCAGTCCCCTTCCTCATTGAACTCCTAAAAGACGAGGATTACCGGGTTAAGGTCGGGGCAATAAAAGGACTTGGGGAGATAAAATCCGTCAAGTCACTCCCCAGGCTCGCCCCGCTGTTCCGGAACGATGAGATGGAAGTCCGTACTGCGGTAGTAGAAGCGCTGGGAAAGATCGGGAATGAAAAAGCAATTCCGCTCCTTATCCATGCACTCGGCGATTCCACACCCTATGTCAGGATTGAAGCGGTCTGGTCGCTTGAGAAACTGGGCTGGACACCCCAGAATAACCAGCAGATGGTCCGGTTCCTCATTGCAAAAGAACAATGGGGAAAACTTTCCATGATCGAAGCAAAAGCGATCCCCGCTCTTGTTCCGGCCCTCCTTGACGAGAGCCCCAATATCCGGAATAATGTGACCGGGATCCTTCTCGAGAAAGGAACATCAGCGGTTCCTGCCCTTCTCCAGGCACAACAAAGTGACAATGAACTACTCAGAATGGCCGCAACGGACGTGCTCGCGAAAATAGAGAAATCTCCCGGCAACCGTGTACCCTCGCCGTTCCTCAAAGGAATTGGCGATGATTCCTGGCTGCTTTCCGATGAGGCAATCCCCGAAGACCAGATGCTTGCGGTAACTTCCGATGAACCTGGAGAAGAACCCAAAAAGAATGAAACAGAACCTCCTGATGCAAGGGTCAAACGGCTGTCTGCCATTCTCAGTGATCCTGACCCGGCTCTACGGACCGTTGCCGTAGAAGAACTGCGAGCAACCGGCCTTCTGGCATTCAACCCGCTCAACGAGGCACTCAAAGATCCGGATGCCGGGGTCCGGTCTGCCGCCGCCGAGTCCCTGGGTGCGATAAAAAGCGTCCGGGCACTCCAGCCCCTCATCCACCTGCTCCGGACCGATCCGGAAAAGCAGGTCCGGATCGCATCAGCAAGGGCACTTGGGGTAATCAGGGATACGTATGCAATCCCGCCCCTGGCGGACCGGTTTTATGACCCGGACGTAGAGGTCCGGGCCGCGGCTGCGTATGCACTGGGACATATCGGAGGACCGGCACTCCCCATCGTTCACTCAATGACACGGGACCGCGATTCGCGGGGACGAGCCGCAGCGTACCTGTCACTTGGAGTAATGCGGGATCCCGGGGTTGTAAAATTTATTGTCCATGGTTTTACCGATCAGGACCCGGTGGTACGTGATCATGCAGCCCATGCACTGGATGCCTTTGCACAGACCGGCCCGGAGCGGTTCCTCGAGGTCATTCCCGGCCTGCTCCTCTCCGGAAGTGCAGCTGAACGGGGGGCAATTCTTGATACCCTCGCGAAGATGAAAAATGAGGAGGTCCTCTGGATTGCTTATACCGTACGTGAGGACCCGGATCCTGTAGTACAAAAAAAGGCCGTGAACCTCATCCTCATGAGGGAACCGGGCTTCCGCCCCGGGCTGCCGCAGGGCACATTGCAGCCTGAAGACGAACGTACTCTCCGGGCCCTCGTGGAACAGCTCTCCGATGCAGACCCGCAAAACCGGAAAAAAGCAGAGGATCATCTCAGGAGAAACGGACCTGCGGGGATCCCGGTCCTCATATCGGCCCTCCGTGACAGTTCTCCTGCGGTATGTGAGATCATCACGGATATTATTGCCTCCATGCAGGATAACGTGATGAATGATCTCATCGATGCGATTCATGATGAATCACGGGCGGTCCGAAAAGCTGCGGTAACATGCCTGGGGAAAATTTACCAGGTGCGTGCCGTTTACGCGATCGGGTGGGTACTCTACGGAGAGAAAGAGCCACCAATCCGAAAAATTGCGGCAGAGTCCCTCGGGAGATCGGGAAATAAAAGCGGCATCCCGCCCCTGGTGCACAGTCTTGCCGATATGCCGGAAGTAAGCCGTGCAGCAATCGATGCCCTGGGAAAACTTGGTTGTGAAGAGGCCTGCGATGCACTGGTCGCGTTCCTGGAGACTGCACATGATGATGCAATCCCCTGCGTTGCACAAGCCCTTGCGAGCTGCGGTGAAAGGACCAGGGACACCCTTACAAGATCCCTCATGAAAAAAAGCCCTGCGTTCCGGCTGAATATTACCCGGGTCCTTGATATCCTGTCCTGGCAGCCGGAAGATCTGCCCGGGCAGATCCAGTACCTTGTGGCAAAAGGTGAATGGGACAAAATCTCAGCACTCGGTCTCCCTGCACTGGAGTGCCTGATCGCCTCATTTGATGACGAGGTCCCAAAAAACCGTTTTGAAGTTGCACGGATTATCGGGCACCTGGGGGAGCCGGCACGCATCCCGCTGGCCCGGGTTTTATCCGATAAACGTCCCCATGTGCGGGAAGGTGCGGTTCTCGCTCTTGGCTACCTTGGCAAATCCTCAGAAAAAAACATCGTGAACCTGTTGAAGGACCCTGTTGCCACGGTCCGGTATGCTGCTGCTCAATCCCTGGACCGGATAAAATGGGTCCCGAAAGGGGAAGGATCCGCTGCCCTCTACGATGTTGCCAGACGAGAATGGACCGATGTTGCAGAACATAAAAAATCTGCGGTGCCGGCCCTTGTATGGGTACTGGGCGACCAGGATTTCGATGTGCAATCCGGTGCAATCCGCACGCTGGGTACCCTGGAGGACATCCGTGCAGTGCCGTATCTCATTCTTCTTGCCAAAAAATCAGAAGATATCCGGATCGTCAAGGCCGTTGTATCAGCGCTGGGCCAGCTGGCATGTCCCGCAGTACAGCAGTTTTTACTCACATCCCTTGCGCATCCGGTCTTTGCAATCAGGACACAGGCTGCATTCTCTTTGGAAAAGGCAGGCTGGACACCTAAGGATACGGATGAAAAAGTCCGGTTTTTCATTGCTCTCCAGAAACCCGGCACCCTGGCACAGATGGGGCCGGAAATTATACCCCTGCTTCTCCGGGCACTCGATGACGATCAGGTACTCGGGCGGCTGGTGATTACTGAGGCATTGATAAGCATGGGGGAACCTGCAATTGCCGGTCTTGCAGAAATCCTTACCGGGGATGATATACAACTGCAGGATGCTGCCCGCAACGTGCTGGCGCTTATCAAAAAGCGGGAGCAGCCCCAGAATGGGCAGAACGGGTATAATAAAAACCTGGTCTCCGGAAACGCCGGTACTGAGTTGTCCGAGGATGCAAAAAACAGCCTGGCCAGGATCCGCAAATCGCTTGCGGGAGCAGATGACTGCGCAAAGATAAATGCCGTGGCCTTACTGGAACGCCTTGGCCAGCATTCGGCTGCCGATCTCATCAGCCTCGCCCGGGAGAACAATGCCGAAGTGAAGGTTGCTGCGCTGCGTGCACTGGGCAGGATAAAATCCAAAAACGCCCTGCCAGTACTCATTCCTCTCCTTGCCGACCCCAGTCCCGAACTCCGGAGGACCGTAACAGAATCGCTCGGGAATATCAGGGATGCCTCTGCGATCCCCCACCTGATCCGGTGTTTCCTGGACCAGAGTGCAGCCGTCCGTTCCTCGGCAATACGGGCACTATCCGGCATGGGCAACTTTGCCCTCCGACCCGTGCTCGAAGCAACGGATGACAAAGAGCCGCAAATCCGGTCTGCAGCCCTCGAAACACTGGGAAAATTCCCGGACCCGGTGGTCCTGCATCCCCTGGTAAAAGGCCTTGCAGATCCCGAGGCGGGTGTCCGGCTTACTGCGGCAAAAGTACTGGGATCGCTTGTAAAACGGCCCGATTCTCCGGTCATTGAGATCCTGACAAAAATCCACATGGAGGGGGATTTCCTGACCCGGTTAGCTTCCCTGGATGCACTCGCAGTCACCGATGATCATCGTGCACTCGACCTGCTGGATCTCCTGACCCATGATGAAAATGAACAGATCCGTAATAAAGCACAGGAACTCATTTTACGGAAACTGAACGGGGCTCAGGAAAAGTTACTGACAAGGGAAAATGCCGGCATACCCGATGAACAGGATATTTACCGGTGTATCCAGGACCTGGAAGACAAAAACCAGGATGTCCGCAAAAGAGCCGACGATACACTGCGGGGGTTCGGGGAGGCTGCGGTTATACCACTCCTGACTGCGTATCCCCTTTCAGGCCCGGAGGTCCAGGAAGTCATTCTCCTGATACTGGAAGGAATGGCCAGGAGTATTGCCGGTGAGCTTGAGCGGGCACTGGAGCACGATGAGGTGCTGGTCCGGAAATCTGCGGCCCATATTCTCTGGAAAATTCCTGATCCCCGCAGCGTGCAGATCCTGGGGCATGGGCTGTATGCGGCCTCAGATCCGAAGACCCGGCAGGTTATTGCACAATCCCTGGGACTTCTTGGAGACCGGCGCGGCACAAAGGCCCTCATTGATGTCCTGGGTGATCCTTCCCGGGATGTGATCATTGCTGCCATCCGGTCCCTGGGGATGCTTGGCGATGAACTTGCAATCCGGCCACTGATCCGGCAGCTCAAAAACAGTGATGAGGATATTGTTCTTGCTGCAACCGGCGGGCTCCGGCATATCGGCGAACAGGCCCGGCCGGATCTGGTGAGCGTTCTCTGCAACGGGGATCATGCATGTAAAGCGATTGCTGCCGAAATCCTTGAGGATCTGAACTGTGTCCCCCTTGACCCGGTGGAACGGGCATATTTCCTTATCGGGAAAGAACGATGGTATGATTTTGAAGAGATCGGCGATCCGGCACTGGGCCCGCTTATCGGAACGCTGAACGATGCCAACGTCCACATCCGTCTTGGTGCGGTCACGGCCATCGCAAAGATCGGAGGAGCCGGGGCAATACGGCCGCTCATTGCAGCCCTCAACGATCCATCCCCGATCGTACGGCACCGTGCGGAAAACTCGCTTGTGAATATCGGGACTCCCATTGTCGAGCCACTTCTAACGGCCCGCGATCTGGGCGATATCCAGTTCCCCTCAACGGCCCGGCATATTCTCCATAAAATTGAAAAGATCCAGCAGGACCCGCCACCGGAAATCCATTCAGAACCGGAGACGGAAGAGAACGTGGAGAACACTCGGCTTCCTGACGAGTAACGATCCTCATTCTCGATCCGGATTTGCAGTGGATTCGAGCAGACAGGGATACAGCCCGGCCATCTCTTTTTGATGTGCTTTTTCAACAAGTACGCAACACCGTACGGTATTTATCCTGGCAGGCAGCCGGCAGACCGGAGATAAAACACGTTTATCCCCACAGACCCCCCCCCAAGGTAAATATCGTGGAGACTGGATATTTTTACTTCGTAAAAGAAGGTGATTTTCTGGAAAAATGCGGAGGGGGCGCGGGGGGGTCGGAGGGGAAAAAATGTTTTGAAACTGGTTTTGACCGCGTGGTATAATGCAAAATTACGGCGATAGATACCATGGACTACAGATTTTTCCCGTACACAAATGTACCTGCCCGACCCCCAAGGGACATCTTTTTCTTAAGCGTGAAGCAGTACCCCAAATACAAGACCTCGGAAAAATCAGAACCGCATCACATCATCTATCGCTGACTTCCCCGCCACCTTCCGGTACGCTTCCAGATCCCGGAAAGGCCGCTTTGCAATAACCGAGGCTACCTTCTTCTTCCCCACGCCCGGCAGCCATTTGACCGCTGACGCCGGGAGCGTGTTGATCTCGACCGGCGCCGGTAGTGCCGTGATCGACCGCATGCCCCAGTCCACGACAACGGTATCGATCACGGTCCGTTCGGGAAGCCGGAGCGGGATGCCAACAAGGATCGGGTAGGAACCTGGCTGGCGCCCAAACGAGAGATCGCCTGAAACCTCGACCCGCACATCGCAAAGAACGGTGCCGATGGGAAAGATCCGCTGGAGCATCGGGAGATCGATCTTGTTCCGGACATACTCCTTGAACTGCCTGAACCGGCGGTCGTGCTTCCCGAGCGTGTTGTCAGCATATACCCGGGTGCCCTCGAAGGGCATCACCTGCCGGATGTTCACGCGCCGGACGGAAAGGCCGGCATTCAGGACACGGGCCAGGAACTGTTCGTTGAGATCATATGTCAGCTCTGTTTCGCCAGCAAGCCCGCAGACAAAGTTGAGACCGGGGAGCAGCTCCGGGACATTATCCCGCCGTGTCCCGCCCTCCTCATTGACGATCTCAATGGCCCGGAAGACCTCGTCGGCGTTTGCTTTCAGGTTGTTAGCCGAGACCACGGCCGGGTCGGCAGTCTCCATGCCAAATGCAGCAACATCGCCCGAAGTGTGGTGCCGGATGATCGCCCGCAGGGCTTCCCGTGCCGCGTCCTCGTGCCGGGCAATGGTTGCGGGGTTGGTATTGTCGATATGCAGGGTTTTTGTGTCAGGAGCTGCGGCCCGTATTGCGGCAAAAAGGGCATCAATCTTCTCCGGTTCCGGCGCCGGATACTCTCCGGCCCCTGCACCGTACGCGAGAATGTCCGGCTGCCGGCCGACACGGAAGTGCCGGGCGCCGCTGGCATGGAGGGCCGCAACTTCTGCTGCAATACCCGCGATGGTACGGTATTTCGGCATCCCGTAGAACGGCTCGGTGCAGAACGAGCAGCCGCCCGTTACCCCGTGAGAGCAGCCCCGGGCGGTCTCCAGTTCGCACATCACGAACGGGAAATCGGGATGTTGGGTGATCACGCTGCTGCCGGTAATGCTCCACGGGTCCGTGCGGGCATAATCGAATATCCCGGCCGGTTCGTTGCCGTCAAGGAAATTGTCAAGCGCAATGGCAGGCTCGCCAGTCAGCAGGGTATCGAACCCGTTGATTACCTGCCGGATTGCCTTCTGCCCACCCTCACCGGCATAGCCAAAGCCAATGGGACCGCCAATCAGTTTCTTTGGCCCCCGCACCATGTGCCCGATCTGCTGGATCTCGGTGAGGGTTGCGGGAGTCCCGCCAAGGTACTTCCCCGGCACCGTGACACCCGCGATCATGACCAGCAGGTCTGCCGCATTCAGGTCAGCTGTACGGAGAGGTTCTTTCCTCAGCTGGTCAATGGTGAGGTAGCAGGCGGTATAGTTATGGGCCTGGAGTGCCCCGGCTACAGTCCGGATATAGGGTGAGATGTACGGCGGAACACCAAGGCACGCGGGCTCGTCCACGTACCCGTCAAGGATGAATGCGGTGCGGCTCATACATCGTGCCCGATCAGGGCGAGGAGCTTCCTTGCCCAGAAGAGTTTCCCGCGTTTCAACGGGTCTACATTCTTATCGTCAAGGTCGAAACCCGCGAGCGTGATATGCGAAGCCCCCAGTTCATCGGCAGTAAAGACCGCACGGTCGCCATCCGTGAATCCCCCGAAGTTGTACACCCGGGGGAGCGGGGCAGACTGCGTTGTCCCGACCACCTTCCCCGGGAAGCGGGGAACCCAGTGCTTCAGGAGCGGGATATTGTCCCCGTGGGCATGGATGACGATCATCGTCCCCTCGCGGTTGAGCTCGATGAACCGGTCGGTTGCCCCGTCAAGGTCCGTGAAGATGACATCGGGAAAAATGCCGTGGGAATCCAGCACTTCGGCCGCAGCATCGGCAGCAAAGACAATTCCATGAATCTTCCCGATCTCGTCCTTGAGGCGGGGTGCGTTTCCGCAGACCGTGACCTCGTTTCCTTCCGTGAGCGAGGCAAGGGAGAGAAGGTTGTCGCGGTCAAGGAGCGAGGAGAGGAGCAGGGCTGCCTCATCATCACCGGCCCGGTCGAACCCGAAGTACTCAAGGATCTCACAATAGTGGGGTTCCCAGTCGGCAAACTTCATAGGCTTCCCGGAATTCGTCCGCTGGTAAAACCGCTCCGGTTACAGGCCGCCATTCTTCTTCCCTTCATTCTCGAGCCCGACCAGGTTCTTGAACTTCTGGAGCACCGGCTCGATCACGATCTCGAGAAGCCGGGCCTTATCATCCACCTGCCCGAAGTAATGGAGCGGGAGGCTTGCTGCACCCATGTTCGGATGGCCACCGGCATCCCCCATATCGCCGAATGCCTCTGATAGGGCGTTGCCGATATGCAGCCGGATGTCACGGTTCCGTGCGGAGATGACAATCGTGGTGTCCGTGATACCGTACACGAGCGCCGTGTTCACCCCTTCGAGCGTGATAAGGATATCGGCTGCCTGCGGGAGGGCATCACGGTTCATTACGTAGCCCACGTTGCTGAAGAGGTACCCGCTCTGGATCTTCCGCTTGCAGATGGCGGTACCGATCACGTCCAGCGTCTCCTGCGACATGGACGGCGACATGATCTTGTCGAGGAGGTCGGCGTCGGTCAGGGGCAGCAGGAACCCGGCATAGCTGAGGTCCTGCGGGGTAACATTCCGCTTGAAGTCCTTGGTATCGGTCCGGATACCGTAGAGGAGGGCAGTCGCTACCTGTTTGTCGACCGGCACATCCAGTTCCTGCAGGTACTGGGTGATGATGCTTGCCGTGGCGCCGACACCCGGGCGGATATCGGTGAATGCACCCTGTGCAGGGGTATATTTCCCGTCACGGTGGTGGTCGATGACAATGTGGATCTTTGTCTGGGGCGACACATCATTATTGGAACCGGGGCCCGAGCAGTCCACCATGGCAAGGTAGTTACACTGGAGAAGGGCCTCGGGGGTCAGGCGCTCCATCTTGATATCCAGCAGGTTGACGAACGTGCGGTTCTCCTGGTGGCCGATGTTGCCCTCGTAGAAGATTCTTGTCGCGAGGGTTTTTGGGTTGGCGTGTTTTGCAATTCCGGCAAGCGCAATGGCGGAGGCGATGGCGTCAGGGTCCGGGTTCTTGTGGGTGATGATCCCAAGGGTCCCTTCCCACCCGGCAATGAGCATGAAGAGACGCTGGGCAATACGGCTGGCGTGCTGCTTTCTGATCTGGAGGATTGCAGAATGTGCCACCACTTCCTGCGGGTAGAGGACAACTTCTGCACCTGCGGCCGTAAGCTTCTGGCCGATCACCGGGTCCATTGCCCGTGTAACCACCTGCACAGACGGGTAGCGTTTCTTGATGGTGGCGGTTGCCGCAAGGTTGGCATCCATATCGCCGGTCATCACAAAGGCGATCTCGAAGAGCGGGAGCCCGGCAAGCATCTCGGCCGAGGCGATGTCGCGCTGGTAGGCATCGAATTTCTGGTCGCGGAGGTGCCGCACCCGCGACTCATCCTTATCGATGATCAGCACGCGCTCGTTCTCTTTGGCAAGTTCCAGGATAATGTTGTATCCGTTCGTCCCGCAGCCGAAAATTGCGTATTTTGCCGGGCCGGATGGTTCAAACGGGGCTTCCTGCGGCATGTACAGATGATGTCGCCCTCTACGGTATTAAGGAATTCTGACCGGGCGTACTCCAAAACATTTATTCGCAATCATCGACCACGTAATTAGGCCAGACAAGCGGGTCTGTAGCTTAGTTCGGCATAGCGGCGGACTCTTAATCCGCAGGTCAAGGGTTCAAATCCCTTCAGGCCCGTTATTCCTTTTGTGTTGTATCCTGTGCAGGGCACGTTGCCGTACCTGCGTATTTTCCCGACAGGAGAACTCGGTATTACAACAAGTATTTAGTCTCCTCACTCCCTATGGTCAAGAAATTAATATCATCCTCCTGTGAAGTCAGAAGATGGACAGTCATTTTATTTCCCGATTACAAAAGAGGCCGCAGGTACTTGCAGCACTTGTAGCCATTATCATCCTCCTCCTCATGGTCATGATCGGTTACGGGCTCATGACCGGGACCCCCGGTATCCTGCCGCACCTTATCTACATCCCCATCATTATCACCGCGTACTTCTTTCCCCGCCGCGCAGTATTCTTCGCATCCTTTGTTTCACTGGTCTATACCGTCATTTTACTCACCAGGCAAAACCTCCAGCCTGGGGAGATCCCGTACCTCATGGGTCAGATCGCCATGTTCATCCTGATAGCCGCGGTAGTCTCGCTCCTGACAACCCGTCTTGTTGAGAGCGAGCGGTTGTTCCGTGGCGTGGCGGAGCGGAGTTCCGATATCATCATGCTCACGGACCTGGCGGGAAGGGCAACGTATGTCTCGCCCTCGTTTGGAAAGATCCTGAATATGGGTCCGGCAGAGATAAAGGGGAAAGCTCCTGATGACTTTATCCACCCGGAGGATGTCGGTATTGCGCACGCGGCATGTGAGGATCTTACGAACGGAAAAACGTCTGTGAATATCACGGTCCGCACCAGGAGAAAGGACGGGGAATATGTCCCGATAGAATATCTCGGGAGCCCGGTTATCGCGGACGGGTTGATTGCTGGGTTCCAGATTGTTGGCAGGGATGTCACGGAACGCTGGCGGGTGGATGAAGCCCAAAGGGAGATCAGCAGGAAACTTGCAGAGATCATCGATTTCCTGCCTGACCCGACAATGGTAGTCGATACGGCCGGTATAGTTGTTGCATGGAACCATGCCATGGAGGAACTCAGCGGGATCCCGGCGTTATCTGTTATCGGGAAAGGTGACTATGCGTACAGCGACTGGATCACCGGGGGGCGGCATCCCATCATGATCGATTATGTCCTGCAGCAGGATTATGAGAGGATAAAAAAAGTATACCCCCATGTCCGCTTCAGGGGTAATATTGTACAATCCGAGGCATTGATCACCCTTGCCAGCGGGACACGGATCTCACTCTGGATTAGTGCAACGCCGCTGATTGACCAGAACGGGGAGATCACCGGTGCGATCGAATCCCTGCGGGACGTAACCCACCAGAAAACGATTGAACAGGAATTGCGGGAATTGAACACCTACCTTGATTCGGTTATCAACAGCCTTGCAGATCCACTCTTCATCAAGGATCGCAGTCACCGTTATGTTAAACTCAATGACCGGTTCTGCCGGTTCACCCGGCACACGAGGGAGGAGTTACTGGGAAAGACCGATTTTGACATTTTCAGACAAAACGAGGCGGAGATCTTCCGGAAACAGGATGACGAAGTGTTCACGACCGGTCAAGAAAAAGAAAATGAAGCGAATTATACGGACTCCCATGGGAACACATATACCATTATTACGAAAGCGACCCGCTATGTCAATGCCGACGGGGATGAGTTCATCGTCGGGATCATGAGGGATATCACAGAACGGAAAAAGACAGAACTGGCATTGCAGCAGGCATTAAAAAAGCTGGGTATGCTGTCTTCCATTACCCGCCATGATATCCTCAACCAGATCATGGGTCTTCGTACCTACCTTGAACTTATAATGGAACGGGAAACAGATCCTGACATTCTCAGGTACCTGCGCAAAGGAGACATTGCAGCAGATGCGATTCGCAGCCAGATTGAATTCACCCGTATTTATGAGAACCTCGGGGTTACGACGCCCCGGTGGTACGATGTGGCTGCAATGTTCCGGTCTGCACTATCACAATTCCCGCTTACCGGAATTGCCGTTGATGTCCGGGTATCAGGTCTTTATGCCTATGCTGATCCGCTGATCGAAAAAGTGTTCTATAATCTTATTGAAAACACCCTGCGTCACGGGGGCACAGTAACGTCCATCATGCTTTCCTCAGAAGAGACCCAGAACGGGGTTGTTGTAACGTATCGTGACAACGGTGTCGGTATTGCTGCAGAAGATAAACCGAAACTCTTCTGCAAAGGTTTTGGCAAACATACCGGCCTCGGGCTCTTCCTCTCCCGCGAGATCCTCTCGATTACCGGTATCACCATCACCGAGAACGGCGAGCCGGGGAAAGGGGTTCGGTTCGAGATCATGATACCTGCGGGAGGATCCCGGATTATCACGGGGGATACCTGAGATCGCTGTCGTAAGCCCTGATTATGCATCGCGATTGTACTCCCGTTGCGGGCCTGTCAGCAACTAGTATCTTCCCTGCCATGGCATCTTCCAATGATCTATAATGCCATCCGATACGGCCCGGATCTCCTTCATCGTCTGCATTGCCACTATCTTTGCGGTTTCTGCCGGATGCATTACCTCCCAATTCACGCAATCATCATCCCCCGCAATCACACGGCCCCCCGAAATATTCATCTGGATCGCCCCTGACAGTCAATATAGAAAAACACCGGTCTTTCGGGAGTGACCGGGAGCGTGTCGTATCATGGACAAGGTTCCCTCATCCAGCCAGCAGATTGCAGAATACGCGATGGCGCTCGATCTCTGTTCCGAGCTGACGCTGGTCCTCGATGAGAGGGAGGTGCTGCACCGGATCCTTGACATATTTATTGCACTGTATGCACCGCAGCAGATCGTTTTCTGGATCATGGAGAAGGGTTCGGTGACCACGATCCTTACCCATCCCGTGTCCGGTGTTACCCCACCGCAACAACCGGATCCGGGCCGGGCACTACCGGAGACACACCCCACAGGGTTCCGGCTGCGTATTCCTTACAAGGACGAGACGATCGGGATCATCGAGGTTGGCGGCATTGCATTCCCGGACCACCGCGAGCGTTACCTCTCGCTTGCCCTTGACATCGCAGGGGTGTGCGGTCTTGCGGTGTCCAATGCCCGGACGCACAGCAGGCTTGAAGTTGCGTTGTCCGATCTCATGAAGGAATATAATCGGAGTTCGCGGCTCAGCGAGGAACTTCGGGTCGTCAATGAAGAACTCGAGATACGGGTCCGGGAACGGACCGCAGAACTGGAAACGGCGATGGCCCAGCTCAAGGAGGAGGTCCGTCAGCGTACTGCAGATGAGGAGGTTATCCGCAGCCAGCTGGATGAGAAGACCCTGCTCCTGCGGGAGGTCCACCACCGGGTAAAGAACAATTTCCAGCTTATCTCAAGTATGCTCTCGATCCAGGCACGGAAGGTAACCGATCCCACCCTGCAGAGAGTCTTTTCTGATAGCAAAAACCGCATCCGGACCATGGCCGGTATCCATGAAAAACTCCTGATGGCGCAGGATCTCTCCCGTATCGATCTGAACAGCACCGTCCGCCAGATCCCTTCAAACCTCCTCTCCCTGTACCGGATCCCGCCGGGTTCGGTCTCCATCTCCATGGATATTTCCTCGGTTATGGTGGACATCAACACGGCCATCCCGATCGCACTCATTCTCAATGAGCTCGTTTCCAATTCCTTACGACATGCGTTCCCGGAAGGAAGGCAGGGTGAGATCGTGCTGGGTATCAGAGACGAACAGGATGGCCTTTTAATCCGGTATGCCGACAACGGGATCGGCCTGCCCCAGGGGTATGACTGGGAGAATGCGGACACTACCGGGTTTATCCTGGTGAACAGCCTTGTCCAGCAGTTACAGGGATCGATCGGGCGGGAACCCGGGGAAGGGACACGGTTCCTGATCCGGTTGCAGAAGGCGGCGGGAGAGTCCGGAACCCTCCGGGGGACCTACAACCAGGTGCCGGAGTAACTTCCTGCCGGACCCGGCCACCACACTTAAATACCATCACGGGATATTCCACCGTATGATAAGCCCTGGTGCTCCTGAGTTGGCCTATCTTGCTGAGATGCAGAACGCCCTGCTTGCCGTTGATCGCGTAAGGGCTGGCAGGATTGTGAAAGAGGCCTGCACAACAGGCTCCCCGTTCGTGTGCATGGAGACGCTTGTTGTCCCGGCACTCGAGGAGATCGGCCGGCGCTGGGAGAACGGCGATGTCGCCCTCTCGCAGGTATACATGAGCGGCCGGATCTGCGAAGAGATCGTTGACAGGATGCTCCCGCCCGGCGATTCCCGCAGGGTAAACCAGCCAAAGATGGCAATAGCGGTGCTTGAAGATCACCATACGCTCGGGAAACGTATCGTGGTCTCCGTGCTCAGGGCAGGGGGATACGAGATCGCCGATTACGGCCACGGGGTCACGGTCGATGACCTTGTTTTGCAGGTCACCCGTGACAACGTGCAGATCCTCCTCATCTCCACCCTGATGCTCCCAGCCGCCCTCCGGGCAAAAGAGGCGATTTTACAGATCAGAAAAGCACTGCCGGGAACGAAAGTAATAGTCGGAGGGGCGCCGTTCAACTTCGACCCCGTACTCTGGCAGGAAGTCGGTGCAGATGCCATGGGGCGTACGGCATCCGATACTCTTGGACTTGTGAAGGCGATGGCAGGGAGTGAAGGGCAATGACCGGTACTATGACGCCGTTCGAACGCACGATGACCGCCATCGGCCAGAAGGAGCCGGACCGCGTCCCCCATTTCCTCCTGACTACGATGCACGGGGCAAAAGAACTGAGCATATCCATCCGGGAATATTTCTCCCGGGCGGAAAATGTTATCAAAGGGCAGACGATCCTCCAGAGAAAATACGAGAGCGACTGTTATTACGCGTTCTTCTACGCTTCAGCAGAGACTGAAGCATGGGGAGGCGATGTCATCTACATCGCGGACGGGCCTCCCAATGCCGGGCGCCCGATCATCCGCTCCCCGGAAAGTATCGGGTCCATTGAAGTGCCGGAAGTTGCCTCGTGTAACAGCCTCAGGAAGATCACCGGCACCATTCGGGGGCTTGCGGAACAGTCGGCGGGGAAGATCCCGGTGATCGGCGTCGTGATGTCCCCCTTCTCGGTGCCGGTGATGCAGATGGGCTTCGAGGCATATCTTGACCTGCTGTATACGCAGCCCCAGCTCTTCTGGGAACTGATGAAAAAGAACCAGCAGTTCTGTGTGGAGTGGGCAAACACCCAGCTGGAGGCAGGCGCAAATGCCATCTGTTACTTCGACCCGATCTCGTCTCCGACGAGTATCCCGCCGGAGCTGTGTATGCACCGTTCAGGAGCT
>JALOBP010000110.1 GCA_023228295.1 Methanoregula sp. | reverse complement strand
GCAAGAGGATACAGGAACACGGACAATTTCATTGCCATGATCTATCTCAGGTGCGGGAAGCTCGAATTCAATTTACCCACTTGAAATGACGAAGAGGCTTAAAACACAATTTGCAGACAATTATTTTTCCGGAGTACGTGACAATTATGAATTTTGGTTATATGGTAAGTAATTCATTGAGTTATTCGATAGATGGTATGATAAAAAACCCGGTGAAATGGGTGGTTCTAATCATTTTATCCATGTTACAACTGATTCCGATTTTTGCTTTTGTCATTTTCCTTATCGTGGCCAGGGTAGATGCGACCAGCTTGTATACGAACATGCCGCTCCTGATCGGGGGTTTTGTTGGAATGATCATCTGTATGTTGTTATTCAATGCATTTTACCAGGGATACCTGATAAATGTATTACGCGGTGAACAAACCCTACCCGAAATCTCTAATCCCACCCTCCTGTTTTCCGATGGAATAAAATTCATGATTATTCAACTAATCTATTTCATTCTGCCAACGATTGTTCTGCTTGCATCCATTCTTATCGCGGTAACGGCTGCATATGGTGGAAATCCGGTTACAGATTCCACAAAAATGATGACCGTAATGGGGAGTCTCCTTATTGGGCTGGTGATTTTTGGAATTCTGGCAATTATCTTTTCATTGTTCTGGGTGATTGGAATTGTCCGGTTTGCGAGAACGGGAGATATCTGGCAGGCATTCCGGATCCATGAAATACTGGCAACTATCCGGAGTATCGGCTGGCTTCAATATTTCCTGGCCCTGGTTATTCTTTTCATTACCTTGTTTGCTTATGCCATTGCCATGTATCTCATCCAGACGGTTCTTATGATAATTCCCCTAATCGGAGTCATATTCTATCTCTTTGTCTCACTTATCCAGATCATTCTTGCACCGGTAATTGCAGTTTACACCTTTCGGTATATCAGTCTCCTTTACGATTCTGCAGGTTCTGCTTGATCCACTAAAAATAAATTTTTATTAAAAAAGGGATTATCTCTGCACAGCACCACGGTTTGCCTGTCCGACCGTCTTAGCGTACCGTGCCAGTACACCAGTCAGCGTTTTTACCGGTGGTTTCCAGTTCTTCTTCCTGAGGGCAAGCTCTTTTGCCGGCACATCCAGCTCGATAGTCTTTGCGTGAAGATCGACAGTAATGGTATCCTTATCCTTCACAAAGGCAAGCGGACCGCCAACAGCAGCCTCCGGGGCGATATGGCCGATGCAGGGGCCCCGCGTGCCACCGGAAAAACGCCCGTCCGTGAGGAGAACGACTTTTTTATAGCCAAGACCCATGAGCGCTGATGTCGGGGAAAGCATCTCCGGCATGCCTGGCGCTCCACGGGGCCCTTCATAACGGATGATGAGGACATCCCCCTCCCTGATTTTTCTTCCAAGGATAGCTTTCATGGCAGGCCCCTCGCCATCAAATACCCGTGCCGGGCCGGTATGTTTCCACATCTCTTTTGGAACGCCGGCGCTCTTCACCACAGCCCCATCAGGAGCAAGAGAACCGGAGAGGATCCGGAGTCCGCCTGCCGGATTGATGGGGCGGGTAATTGGCCGGATAACTTCATCGTTCCGCACAATTGCAGCTTTTGCAATATCCTTAACCTTTTTCCCTGATACCGTGGGGCAGTTGTCAAGCTGCTTTTCCAGCTGCCGGAACACCGCCGGGATACCACCGGCCCGGTGCAGTGTCTGCATCGAGTGCGGCCCGGATGGCTGCATGTAACAGATATGCGGGACAATTTCAGCCAGTTCACTGAAATCATCGAGTGACAGCGGGACCTCAGCTTCAGCCGCGATCGCCATGAGGTGCAGGACCGTATTGGTCGATCCTCCGAGCGCCATATCCACCCGGATCGCGTTCCGCAAGCTCTTTTCCGTGATGATATCCCGGGGTTTTACCTGTTTTTTCACAAGCGGGATAATTGCCTCCCCGCTTTCGCGGGCAAGCCGGAGTTTCCCTGCATCGACGGCCGGGGTTGCCGCACAGTGGGGCAGGGACATTCCCATCGCCTCAGTCATGCAGGCCATGGTGTTTGCGGTATACAGTCCCTGGCAGCTCCCGCACCCGGGCATTGCACTGCATTCCAGATCACAGAGCGCCTTTTCTGTCATTGAACCAGCAGCTACCTTACCGACCCCTTCAAAAATATCGATGAGCGAGAGATCTTTTCCATCCTGGAACCCGGAGAGCATCGCCCCGCCGGTCAGGACAACGGTCGGGATATTGCACCGGGCCGCGGCCATCAGCATGCCGGGCACGATCTTGTCACAGGTGCCGATACAGACCAGGCCGTCAAACCGGTGGGACTGGACCATCAGTTCAACAGAGTCCGCGATATTCTCCCGTGAGGGGAGGGAATACCGCATGCCTTCGTGACCCATCGCGATCCCGTCGCAGATGCCGATGACGCCGAACTCGAACGGGACCCCGCCTGCAGCAGCAACTCCTTCCCTGACTTTCTCTGCAAGCTGCCTGAGGTGAATGTGGCCCGGGACAATGGTGTTGAAAGCATTGGCAATCCCGATAAACGGGAGATCCATTTCACGATCAGTAACCCCGAGAGAGCGGAGAAGCGAGCGGTTCGGCGCCCTCTGGTATCCTTTCTTGACCTCATCACTGCGCATAGCTGCCATATACTATTCAGGTGGGTGGTTTGCCATCAAAAAGTTATACGTCCCGATGGACTGGTCCTGATGGTGGCGATTTAATGACTCAGTTCTTTTGATATCGTCGGGCAGACTCAATGAGCCCGAGAGCCATGGTTTTGGAGAAATATGCGTGCGTATACCCGGCAAGCGCGGTTCCGGCCATTATACCATCATTGCCTGCATCGATGCCGCGTCCCCGGGTTAATTTCATAGCATAACGCACATCAGTGTCCGGCAGGAGACGCGAATAATGGAATTCATGACCGGCGAATTGGGTACCGCTTGCCAGGATTGTCACATCTGAAAAAATGGATCCTTTCACATAACCGAGACCCTGGATCCTTTTTGTCATTTCAGCATCGGCCGACAGCACACCTGCCATACGGTAGGTTTTTTCTGCCTGCAGCTCCCGGGCCAGGTATATCAGTCCGCCGCATTCTGCATACACGGGGAGATCCTGTTGCACCTTTTGTTTCAGCTCCTGCGTGCAGGGAGAAAATTCAAGTGCGGGCAGATGAAGCTCAGGGTAACCGCCCCCGATGTAGACTGCATCAACATCCGGCAGGTGTTCTGTCAGCGGGCTGAAGAAGACAAGCTCTGCCCCTGCTTCGCGGAGGCGGTCGAAATTATCCGGATAATAAAAACAGAACGCGCGGTCCCATGCAATGCCGACCCGGATGGTCGGATTTAACGAAGCCGTTGCAGGAATTGGGACGGTAAGGGGAGGTGCGGAATGTGAAGCGGCAATCATTCCATCAAGATCGGCATGTTCTTCAATAACTGCACCGGCAGTTTTCAGGGAGTCAGATTCATGGGCCATAACAAGACCCAGATGCCGGCTGGCAAGCCCGATAGAATCATTCCGGGGAATCCAGCCGAACGAGCGGATTGTGCCGGCAGATTCAATCATCTCCCTGTGACGTGGGCTGCCGATGCGATTGACAATAACCCCAGCGAGGTTTACTGATGGATCAAATGCCCGGAATCCTGAAATGAGCGCATGCACGCTCCGAGACATACCTTTGACATCAACCACCAGAATGACCGGGGATTTGAGAATACAGGCAACGTGTGCTGTGCTGCACATATCTGTGCCATCAACTCCGTCATACATTCCCATGACACCCTCAATCACAGCAATGTCGGCACCCGCTGATGCCCGGGCAAAAGTTTCAAGACAGCCATCCTCACCCATCATGAATGGATCGAGATTCCGTGATTCTCGGCCGCAGATCCGGGAATGATGCGAGGGATCGATGAAATCCGGCCCAACTTTGAATGGCTGGACATTCAGTCCCCGTGCCGTGAGAGCAGCCATGATCCCGCTTGCAACCGTGGTCTTGCCACACCCGCTGTGCGTGCCGGCGATGACAATACGGGGGATGAGGATCATGGATTCATCCCGCACTTCTCATTAGCAGAATCCAGTACCAGATCGAGCAATTGGACAGAAATGTGGATCCCACTTTCATGACAATATGCATCCACCCGCTGATTCACCCGCCGTACCATGCTATCCGAGGTCAGGATCAGGGTGTCATGCCCCCGCAATGCCCGGAGAATGCACTTGTCAATCACACCGTACGTGAACTCCAGTGCAATCTGATCCATTGCAGCACACTGTTTGGCCCGTGTTCCCATTGCTCCGACGACAATACCCGGGTGAACTTTCAACCACGCGGGAACCATGGACAATTCTCCCGCATCCACGTTGCAGACCATTATCGTACCAGGTGCCGGATGACAGCAGGATCCATGAACATGGTTCTCGATAATATGAACCATATCAAGAACGCTTCGGGGTTTCCGTTCGGGAATTGTAAATCCGCGTTTGGCAAGCTCAGCGGATAGTTCGAGCAGGGTAGGGACAGAGAGGTGAGCCATCCGTACAAATTTCGCATTCCCAAACGCCACATCAGGTACATCCTCCTTGATAATCTTCCCTTCGGCCAGAAGAATCGCCCGATCAGCCCACGGGTAGGCCAGCTCTACGTCATGGGTTGAGATGACAATCGTCTTGCCATCATGGTTCAGCTCATCAAGAAGTTCCATGAGATCTTCTGAACCGGAAGGATCGAGGCCGCTTGTAGGTTCGGCAAAAACCAGCACATCCGGATCCATCGCGAGCACACCGGCGATTGCAACCCGTTTCTTCTCCCCTCCAGATAACTGGTAAGGTGGCCGACGGTCAAACCCGGCAAGACCTACGTGCCGGAGGGCGGTTGCAACTACATCCTTGACCATCTCCTCGTTGTACCCAAGGTTCGTCGGCCCGAACGCCACATCCTGGAACACGGTTGGTGCAATGATCTGCCGGTCCGGGTTCTGGAGTACGAACCCGACCCTCCTCCGAATCTGGCGGAGCGATGTCGTGTCGTACCGGATCGGCTCGTTGTCAAAGAGCATCATCCCGGTGTCCGGTCGGATCATACCGTTGAACATCTGGAGCAGTGTGGACTTGCCGGCGCCATTGGGTCCAACAAGCGCGATCTTCTCACCCCGCCGGAAATGGAAGCTGACACCACAAATTGCCTCCCGTCCCCGTTGGTACCGGTACCGGACATCCCGTGCTTCAAGAACAATGTGGCTCATGATACAATCCTATAACAATGTCATACCATGCGATGCAACAACGACTACCGATGACACCACAATGAAGGTGACAAGGGCAGCAAGCGGCCGTAATTCAACAGGACGGTTCTCGCCAAGGAGCGCGAACTTCCCGTCATAACAACGGGCATCCATGGCCCGGATCAGGTCGTCCCCGGCATCCCAACTGGTGATGAAGGCCGCCCCGCACATCATAGAAAAGGTAGTGATCGATTCGCGCCAGCCCGAATACCCGAGGCGCATCACCTGTGCACGGTAAACCTGCTGCACCTGGTCCATGAGGAAAAAGATCGTCCGGTAGATGATCATCCCAAGGTCGATCACGAAGTCCGGGATCCTGCACTTCCGCATCACAACAAAAAGATCGGTCATTGGAGTTGTCAGGGCAATAAACAGGAGAGCTGACATGCTCCCGATCACCCGGCAGAGGATGAAAAACCCGGTATTGATACTCTCGCTGGAGACGGAGAGCGAGAGGAACGGGAGTGGGTTCCAGCTCCAGAATATATGTTCCCCGCCCGAGATCAGCACGATGACAATCGCGCTCATCATGGCAAACCACAAGGGAACGAGAAAGAGTTCCACATAGATCCGCAGGTCCACCCGGGCAAGGAGGAGTACTGCAGCGGACAGGACAAGAGCAATAAAGAGGGGACTCCCGTATCCGGTCGAGAGGAGGCATAAGACGAGGGCAGACAGTCCGGCTGTAAGCTTGAGGCAGGTATTCACCTCGCGCAGGCCGTTCTTCTGCGCCACATCCTCCAGCAGTTCCTCAAACATGGATCACTAGTTCACCTTGGTTTCGGTTAGACTTTTCTTCTGGCCCAGCCAGTACCCAAAGACACCTCCGACGAAGATGCCTCCAAGCGCAGCCTGAAGGGCAAAGAGGCAGGCCTCGATCTCTCCGCTCGGGGGTTCATACTGCGGGATCAGTGGCACAAAACTGTCCAACGGTTTTCCAGATAACTCGGCGATCAGCCCGGACCCCACGTTATCTGAACCGGCAAACTCGGCTCCTTCCATGGTCGAACTGGTGTAGAGGAAAAGACCGCAAAACGCCAAGATTGCAACCAAAGCAAGAATCTCGAGCATGTACTTTGCCATCAGGCTTCACCCCTTGCCGCGATGATCTGCGATTCTGAGAAGACATTCATCCGTACGAGGATATCAGGCTTGAGGGCCACGATATACTTGAAGACGAGGGCCAGTACGATCCCTTCGACAATTGCAAGCGGTACCTGTGTGACCGCAAAGATGCCCATGAACATAATAAATGACGTGCCAAAGCCTCCGACATCTGCGGGGTAGGCAAGCGCCAGCTCAAACGACGTGACAATATACGTGAACATATCTGCGAGAGCAGTTGCAAGGAACACGGTCACGTAGACATTGACCGAAGTGTCTTTCAGCAGACGATAGATGGCATAACCGACACAGGGACCGACAATTCCCATCGAAACAATGTTTGCCCCAAGTACAGAGAGGCCCCCGTGGGCAAGAAACAGGCTCTGGAAGAGGAGCACGATCGCACAGATGACTGACGTGATCCACGGTCCGAAACATATTGCGGAAAGACCGGTACCGGTCGGATGGGAACAGCTCCCGGTGACCGAAGGCAATTTCAGTGATGATAGAATAAAGATGAAACCACCCGTCACCCCCAGCAGAGGCAACGCCTCGCGGTCTGCATCCATCACTTTTTTCAGACGCCATACACCATAGACAAGGCAGGGCAGCGCAATAAGCCACCAGACGATGCACCATTCAAGAGGCAGAAATCCTTCCATGATATGCAAGTTATCACCGTACACAATTTAATGAAGATTTACTTGTTTTAACTATATTTTAATTGCTTAAAAATGTTAGGAAAAATGAGACGGAAAGAACCATAATGACCGAATTCTGATAACCGTATTGGAGAATACCATAGCGGAAATGATTTTCTTAATAAGTGACTGATGTGTAAAGAGTTAATAAAAATGTGCAGGATCAAAAACCGGATTGAGAACCCGATTATGCGGGCGCATTCTGGAACAACGATAATTTAATTGTACGATCATGTGCGTGGATATCCTGTAAAAATCCACATATTATTGAAAAAATGATGTTTATCAGGAATTCAGAATTTATTTTTTCCTGT
This sequence comes from Methanoregula sp., assembly GCA_023228295.1. GTDB lineage: Archaea > Halobacteriota > Methanomicrobia > Methanomicrobiales > Methanospirillaceae > Methanoregula. Next base: position 1,494 of record JALOBP010000110.1, on the reverse strand, counting down.
AGTGATAGACAGCATAGGCAATCCCGATAATTACAGCAGCTATGATTGAAAGATAGATCGGATTGGTCATGATTGACGTCACGAAGTCAGCTGCAACAATGTTTACCGGAACTTTCATGGTATCCGAGATATAGGTATTGTCGAGCGCATCACGGTACCGGATCTCAGAATCCAGGCCATATTCCTTTTTCGTAGCCGAGCGATCGACACTCACAACATAATTCGCGGTCGCTGATTGACCGGGCTGTATGTCTCCCAGGTATGCAGTATCCTCATAGCTGCTGAAAGGATCCACCGCACTGATTCGAGCCTGGGCACTATAGACCGGAGTATCCCCGGTATTTTTGTATATGACAGATATTTCCTTCTTATTACCGGGATTCATTACCGGTACTTCCGAGGCAATTTCAAATTCCACTTTTCCGCCAACCGGCACACCGATGGTCTCGGCATTTGAAGTAACAAAATCGCCTTCCGTGTTCTGGTACACGACCGATACGTCCACAGGATATGCCTGGGATTCCGCAGATTCCAAAACGGTTACCTTATACCGGCAGTCTACAATGCTTCCCGGGATGAAATCGCCGATATAAACACTGCTGTCGATGGGTATGATCGGGCTGTTGCCGTTTCGTGTGATCTGGACAATGGTTTTAGTACCGGTCTCATAACCGGTATTCATGATCTTCATGTTCAGATAGCCATCAGAACCGACATTGAGATGTTCGGGAGTTGATGATACTACATCAATATACAGGTCAGATCTGATTTTTACCGGGACTGAAATGGTAGCATCCGCGGTTTTGTAGGTGTACTCGATCGTATCCACACCATACTGATCAGCAGTATCAAAATAGGTATAACTAAGCTTCAGAGGCAGCGTATACGTTCCTTCTGGAGCATCAGCGTTCACTTTCACCAGAAATACCGACTTGATACTGCTACCTCCCTTGAGGTCTCCAACCATCTGGGGATCGGATTTAATTGTAAGGGGTGCATCTCCGGCCTGCAGGGTAACCGCCAGGAATTTCGCTGTATTTGGCTGATCATCAGGATCGACGATTGACGGCCATTCGTATTTGTACTCATTCAGCCCGGTATTCTGGATTACAATTGTAAGAGATACTTCATCACCGGAGCGGAGTTCATTGCTCCCGAAGATATATGCAGACAGCTCCGGGCTTCCGGACATGTATTTTGTTCCTGCAAATGCCGGGGAGATCAGGAAGAGGCAGAGTACGGACAGCAATAAAATTTTATTTCCAGGTATCATCATCAAAATCAACTCTCAGGGAGATATTGGCACTATGGTATGTGTCCATGGAAGAACCGAGATTCCGGTCAGTTCATATGGCCATGCATTTTGTTTCCGTACTATATCGATTTGTAGATTTTTAGCCTCTTCGTCATTTCAAGTGGGTAAATTGAATTCGAGCTTCCCGCACCTGAGATAGATCATGGCAATGAAATTGTCCGTGTTCCTGTATCCTCTTG
>JALOBP010000109.1 GCA_023228295.1 Methanoregula sp. | reverse complement strand
AAACAAGGGTATGGGCCCGTCGTGATTCGAACACGAGATCTTCGCCGTGTGAAGGCGACGTCATAGCCAACTAGACCACGAGCCCAAAAATGCATCGACCGGGAATTGAACCCGGGCTATAGGCTTGGAAGGCCTAAGTCATACCACTAGACCATCGATGCACTGTGCTCTACAATTTTGGTGGGGAAGAGTATTAATAATTGTCACTGCGTGGTTCTGTGCGGGCACTTTAAAAAAAAAGTTGTGGGGGTTAATATCCCCTGAGTTCAGCCTCGACTTTTTCAAGGTTTGCGATCCGCTTATCGAGTGATGGGTGGGTGGAGAAGAGTTCCTGTAACATGCTTTTGGTCGATGCGGGAATGATGAAGAATGCATTTGCTCCTGCCACCGTCTCTTTAACCTGATTCGGGAGCACATCGATCCTGCCGCTGATCTTGCTGAGTGCCGAGATGAGCGCCCGCGGGTTCTTTGTGATCTGGGCACTGCCCCGGTCAGCCGCAAACTCGCGGTACCGGGAGAGTGCCATGATCAGGATAGTGCTGAGGATATAGACAATAATCGAGACTACCCAGATGATGATCCAGCCGGCACCGTTGCCCTCGCGGCTGTTGCCCCCAAACAATGCGCCGAAGATTGCGTTCTGCATAATCATCGAAGCGATCATCGCGATGAAACTTGCCATGGTCATCGTCAGGATATCGCGGTTCTTGACGTGGGCGAGCTCGTGGGCAAGGACGGCTTCAAGTTCTTCGCGGGTCAGAAGACGCATGATCGAGTCCGTGCACGCGACAACAGCATGGCTCGGGTTCCTCCCGGTTGCAAACGCGTTCGGCATCGGGCTCATCATGATTGCAATCTTCGGTTTGGGAAGATCCGCTTCACTACAGAGCTTCTCGACCATGCGGTGGAGTTCGGGATACTCGTCTTCTTCAATGACGCGGGCCCCGGTTGACCAGAGGACCATCCTGTCCGAGAAGAAATATTGGACGAGTCCCATACCCACTGCAAGGAGAACGAAGATCCAGATGGTTGTATTTGGGAATACGACGAATAGTATCGTCATGAACACGAGGTAGAGCAACAGGAGCAATAACCCGGTGAACCAGACCCTGGCGGTCAGACCCCAGTCACGTTTCCATTCCATAACGGTACATGTACGTATCATCATCTTTTAAATCATTCGACTATTACAAAAATCCGGGCCATTTCTACGGTTATTGGAGTGCCCTGCTGTTTGATCCTGTAGTATTGGTGCAGACCGGTTGTTGTGGCAGTTCCAATACAGAACCTTTTTTTTCACCAACATCGGACAAATACTCATGACCGAAGCCGATCCCGAAGCGCTGGCAGATGTGGCATACGGCATCTTCGAGCACCTCTTAAACCGCGGGCTGCAGGGGCAGGGGAAATATCTCTTCACGCTCGTGGAAGGTGGTATTGACTTCAGGGTGGAGCTGACTGCAATTTTCGCCCGGTTTGCGGAGGAATACCCCCAGCTGGCCGAAGCAATGCTGACCCGCTTCTCCGATATCGATACGATTTACCGGATGCTCTGCGAGGGTGAAGGCGTACTGCCCACAAAGACCACGCAAATGTACTGGATCGTTCTGGACGCTCCCGGCAGTGCTCCGGAAGCTATCGAAGACGAGAACGCAGGGAAGTGGCTCATCTTCCAGGAACCGGATGTCGTGGATGCAGCCTGGAAGAAAGTGCGGGATGCAACGGTTGGCCTTGACTTAGGGATCTCCGCCAAGGTGAGCACGGCAAAGCCCAATCCGGACTCCCGCGACAACCGCAAGGTGATCTATGTCTACACGAAAGACTGGGCGGACGAAGCCGATGTGATGCGGGTGCGGGAGAAACTCCGTGAGCTGGGCTTTGTTGACCGTATCGGGTACAAGCGCAACATCGAGACATTCGCCGGCGAATATGCCAAGAAGGGAAAACGGGTCACGTATTATACGTCGTGACGGGATTGTCATGTTCTGATTTTTTTCATTGTACGGGCGCATGGATGCAACAACCCATGTCTCGTTTCGCCCGCCTTTTTTTGCAGGACCTGCATTTTTAAAATCGTGGTAACCCGGTGTTAATTAAGCAGGCGATTGAAGGATAATTATCCTACAATTCAATTGCACAACCGGCAACTTTTCCGTTCGTCCGGTGTGAGCGTTCCAACCCAACCCCGCCAGAAAAAAATCAGCGGGTGTCGAGGGATTGCTAAAAAAATTTTTCAAGAGGGCTATGATCCCAATAAAAAAATCATAACTATCCTGCCCAACCTGTTACTGCAGCTCTCACGGATAATGGATAAATGCAGGGCCGGAAAAACCGGAGCAACCGGAAAAAAGAACCTGTCGATATTAAAAAAAAAGGATTACGCTTTGCGTTCCTTGTTCTTGGGGCGCAGGTTCTGGTAACCGCATTTGCGGCAGCTGGTTGCGCGGATTGCGTTGCGTGCGTTACAGTGCATGCATATTTTCACGTTGAGTAGCCGGGCCTCGGCTTCTGGAAACTTTGCCATTATGAAACACTCCTGTCTGCCCTTATAACAAAGCTGTTGGACATATTAACAATTTGCGTTACCCGGGTCGTTACACCGACCGCTCCGTAATAAACCAGTCATGGAATGAAGAGAGCGCTTTTGCCCTGTGGGAGATCCTGCTCTTCTCCGCTATGGGGATCTCGGCAAGGGTCTTTGTGCCCACTTCGAAGATCGGGTCGTACCCGAACCCGCCGGCTCCCCGCGGACTTGTCGTGATTGTGCCCTCAATTGTGCCGGTGAAGGATCGGATGCCCTTTTCATCGGCATACGCGATCCCGGTTGTGAACCGTGCCCGGCGGTCCGGTATCCCATCCATCAGTTTCAGGATTCCGGCATTGCCGATTGAATTGAGGACATACGCCGCATAGGGGCCGGGAAAACCATTCAGCGCATCGATGAAAAATCCTGTGTCGTCTACGATAAGCGGGGTGTTCAGCATCCCGAAGGCGAACCGGGCTTTTTCCTGCGCGATCTCACCGATATCATCGGACCTGTGCTCCGGCACATCAAGAGCAACATGCTCCACTTCGAGCATCCCACCAAAGTATGCTGCCACTTCCGCCGCTTTGTTGGCATTGCTCGTGACCATCGTGAGTTTCAGTGATATCTCCCCCTCATCACAATGTCGTGCTCGCGGATTATGACCTCACCGGCACCGGGAAAAGTCGCGGCATAGCCTTCATTGAATGCAGCCTTGAGAGCATCGGCATTGTCAGGTGCGGTACTCTCCAGTGTCTGGTAGAGGACATGGATGTCCACCCCGCGCTGCTCGATCTCCTGCGTCACCTGTGCAAGCCCGAAGTCGATCAGCACACACTTCCGGTCGCCTTCCCGCACGATCAGGTTGCTGGTTGTAAGATCCCCGTGCATGATGCCTGCCGCATGCAGTTTCCCGACCATACGGCCGGCCTCGATGAGGTTTTCTTCGGTAAGATCGTGGGTTAAAAGTGTCCCCTGAACCTGTTCCATGATGATAGTGTCTGATGTTATGTCGCGGATAACCGGTGTCGGAACGCCGGCTTTCCGGGCGGTATGGATAAGGCGCGCCTCTGCCCGTGTCCGCTCGGTGATCAGCCGCTTGTCAAGGGCCGGAACGCGGTAGCGTTTGGATACCCGGCGCTTCTCCGCAATACCGTCCCTGAATGTGACGATCGCCTCGGCCCCCTGCCGCTGTGATCCGTTGCTGGCATGCGCAGCCTGTTCCGTGGAGATGGTCTCGTGCTTCCACGTTACCTCAACCTCATCGGAGCGGAACGGGGGGTTCACCTGCGAGGACTCAATCGGGAGCGAGACTCCGCTCTCGAGCATCAGTTTGCCAGTGTACGCGATCATCGCCCCGTTATCCCCGAGATATTTTTGTTCAGGGACATAAAATGCCGCACCCCGCTCCTCGCACATGGTCCGGAGCATCTCCTGCAGACGCCGGTTTGCCCCGACACCTCCTACAAGCAGCACCTCGTTCTTGCCGGCAAGGGACAGGGCCCGCTCGGTCACTTCCACGCACATGGCAAAGGCGGTCTCCTGAAGGCTGTAGCAGACATCGGGCAGCGGTGCCTTGTGGTCCTTTGCCGCAGACATGAGCCCGGAGAAGGCGAGATCCATTCCTTTTACCGTGTAAGGCAGTTCAATGTAGCTGCCTTGTTTTGCCTGAGCCTCGATGTGCGGGCCACCGGGATGCGGGAAGCTCTTTGCCCGGGCAAACTTGTCGAGCGCGTTGCCAATCCCGACATCCAGCGTTTCGCCAAAGATCCGGTATCTTCCGTTGAGATACCCGATAACCTGGGTATTTGCCCCGCTCGCGTAGAGCACGATCGGGTCTTTGCAGCCGGTGGCAAAACAACCGATCTCCACATGGGCAACGCAGTGGTTGACGCCAACGAGCGGCACATTCAGGGTCAGCGCAAGGGAACGTGCGGCTGTTGCCACGGTCCGGAGGCATGGCCCGAGACCCGGCCCCTGCGAGAACGCAACACCGGTAATCTTATCCGGCTCCCTGAGAACGGTACCGAGAAGTTCGCTCATAACCGATGCATGATGCTGCGCTGCTTCCCGGGGGTGAATCCCTCCTTGCGCAGGACTGTACGGGCGGGAAGCAAGCGTTACCAGATCAGTATCAAAAAGAGCGGCACTGAGGTTCCATGCTGTTCCCTCAATACCGAGTATCTGCCCAAAATCAGGCATTGGATCTTATTTTCTGAATTCTGTATATCCGCACTTTCCGCAGGTGATCCGGTCTTTGTGGTCCGCCATCATGACCCCGGGTCCGCAGCGCGGGCAATATTTCTTCGCGGTGGTGACCGTTGCACCCTCGACCTTGAAGTATGCTCCCCTCTTGGTTGCTTTCGAGGCTGCTGCCTTCTTTGCTGCCATGGTTATGCCTCTTCCTTCTTCTTGGGCTGTCCGCGCGCTGCTAAGTGCGGACGTTCGGTCTTGTTCCTGCTCTCTTCGCTGTCATATACGCGGGCCGACCCGGTGAGTTCGGTCTTGCCAAAGCTGCTGTGCAGGGTGTCAACGGTGATCTGCTGCTCCTTTACATTCAGGAGTGCGCAGAGTTTTCCGACGATCTGCATGCGGGAGGGGGTTGCACCTTCGTATTTGAGGTTAAACTGAACCTCTCTTCTGGATAAAAGTTCATTCCTCTTATCACTGGTGATCTCAAAGTCCATCGATATCCTGTAATTATTGGAAACCGGTTTATTTAAACTATGACCCTTCGATGGGTGAAATTATCTCCCGAAAAAGGAAAAAAAAAGGTGACTGGATCGTTCACTCATCCGCGATATGACGGAAATGGCTGAGGAATTCACGTGCAGTCTGTTGGGCGTCGCGGGTAACGGTGCGGAGGACAACTCCTTCGTGAGGCTGGCCATAGAGCACGATGGAATCAAGGGGTGCTGCAATGACCATGGGGATGACCGCAAGATCTTCTTCCCCATCTACCATGATCGTGACCGGGGAATGAGCAACAGCGTTTTCCAGTGCTTTCATCAGCTCATCTGTCAGGCAACCTGCCGGGTTTTTCACCCGGATGCAGTTTGTGGTCATCTCCGGCAGATTCCTGCAGGGTGAGCGCATGGTGTAACCATCGATGACAGCCACTGCGGGAGTGATCCCGTTTTTCCTGATATTATGGCTGACCACGTCCCCTACAGTGTAGACCGCCCTGTTCTTCAGGAGGGGGAGAATCTCATCGATGGAATGATATAATGTCCCGAATGGATCCTTGAAGAGCCGACGCTGCTCTTCGGGAAGGATGAGCATTCAGCGAACCTTCAATGCGTAACGGCCCGGGAGCTTGATATTCATCCGTTTTGCGACCTCGGAATTCTCCGGGTCGATGATGACCAGATAGCCTGACCAGTCTTCGCTTAAGTTCGTCGTGCCACAAATAACGCAGTTCTCACCGTCGACAACGCGGTGGCAGTCGCGGCAGACCTTTCCCTGTTTCTTCTTATTCGCCGGAGGCATGCTCCTTCCTCTTGCTCTTTGCCTTCTCCGGGGCCTTCTCCTTTACTGCGCCCGAAACCTGACCTTCTTTCTCCTTCTCCTTCTCGATCTCTTCCTCGAGCCAGAGTGCTGTACCGAGACCGGCCTGGCGCATGGTGAGTCCAATCTTGCTGTCGCGGGGCTCACGCTCGTTTAATGAAAGCGTTACCACACGAACGCGGACGACATCGCCAACGCCGATATACCTCTTGGACTCCTGGCAGATGAGCCGGGCGTTCTTCTCATCGTAGTTGATGTATTCGTCCGAGATCTGGCTGACATGCAGCATTGCATCGATAGGCCCGAGACTGATAAACGCACCGAAACTGGTGGTTTCGACAACCATACCCTCGATCACTTCCTGCAGTGCGAGCCGGAGAACCATGGCTTCGAACCGGACATCATAGTAGACGCCGCCGTCACCTGGTACGATCTCTCCTTCTCCGACATCAAGCACTTTAGTCACGCAGATGAAGATCCCGATCTCTTTGTCAATGCTTCCCTCAAGCTGTTCCTGCAGGACTTCAAGAATGACCGTTTTTAGTTTTTCACCAAGACGCTGGGGGGGAACCCGCACCTTATCCTCAAGCAGTAATTTGTGATACATACTTACCTCCGCAATATTTCCAGTTTCTTCTGTTTCCGTAATGAAATTACGCCAATGCCACGTGCAAACAGCGCTTCCCGAACCCGCCGGTCATTCGTGACGACAAGGCAGGAATTCTTTGCTGCATACTCGATGACCTGTGCATCCACGGATGCCGATTCCAGATCCCCGCTGTCGACAACCGTGCATTTCTCCCCGAGGGATAGACCCCAGCGGGCTGCAGCCCCGTCACGACCTTTTGCCCGTGACAGGCCGACAAGTTCGTTCATGACCCCGGAGAGCACGACCGGCTCAAACGAGCCAAGCAGCATCCGGAGTTCATCGAAGAGATCTACCTGGAACTGCGATGGCATCATCAGTGCGTTCGCATCCAGCAGAACCTTCACTCGCCCAGCAGTACACCCATCCCGATTAACCGCCAGCGTGCTCCCACCTGCCGGCTCATGGCGATCCGTGATCCTACTTCTGCACATACGGGCCGCTTCAGAGCAATTTCAACGTAATCTTTCTTCGTGTTGGTCACGACACCCACAGTCACCGCAGTGCCGACCGAGAGCATCAGCGGTTCGGAGTGTTTCAGCGGCTCGATGACGAGTTCACTCGTTGCCCCGACAACCCGCTCCATCAGAGTGACACTGCATCGGATTTTATCCCAGACCGGGGGCAGTTTGCCCTCATGGCCCAGCACCTGACCGGCAAGCGCGTCGCTCTTGGTCAGGGCGGGATCGAGTTTCGTGCCGACCCCTAAGAGGCCACCGGGTGTGGCCGCCTCAACAACTTTGGAACCGGCATTGATCGATGTGACTGTTGTAATGATGGGGATCCACTTGATCCTGTTCTCGACCTGTGTCTGTCTTCCCGGGCGGATCTCGATTTTTTCATCTGCGCGGAGGATGCCCCGAATAAGAGACCCTCCGACGACACCGCCTTTCACATCCTTCCAGTTGCACCCGGGCTTGTTTATGTCAAACGATCGTGCAATCAGCATGACCGGCTCTGCATCAGGATCCCGTTCAGGTTCCGGAATGATCTGGTCCAGTGCCTGAACAAGCGCCCCGACATTGATCCCTTTCTGGGATGAGACCGGGATGATCGGGGCATTTTCTGCAATGGTGCCTTTTATAAATGCCTTGATCTCGCGATAATTGTCCATGGCCTCTTTCTGGCTGACCACGTCTATCTTGCTCTGGACAATTACAATCCTCTTGATTCCGACAAGCTCGAGCGCCATCAGGTGCTCTTTGGTCTGCGGCTGCGGGCATTTCTCGCTCGCAGCGATGACCAGCATCGCCCCGTCCATCAGGGCAGAACCGGAGAGCATGGTTGCCATCAGGGTCTCGTGCCCTGGGGCATCAACAAATGATACTGAACGGAACGGGGTTCCTTTTCCTCCACAGACCGGGCAGTCGGCACTGGTTGAGAATGCCTCCGTACCTTCGCATTTTTCACACCGGTAGAAGGTTGCGTCAGCATACCCGAGCCGGATTGAGATGCCGCGCTTGACCTCCTCGCTGTGCCTGTCGGTCCATGCCCCGGTGAGCGCATTGACGAGCGTTGTCTTGCCATGGTCGACATGGCCGACAACCCCGATATTCACACCGGGAACTGTTACATCATGCAAATAAAATCGAACTCCCTTACTCTATTTATAACGGTCATACTTATACATACCCCGTAACGACGGGTACCGGCGGAAAAAATTTGGTGATTTCTTCAGACTCCACAATTTCAGGATTTTTTTCCTTGTTATAATTTCCGGTGGTATCTACGATAAATTCTGTGATCAGCCTCCCCCCTCACAACTCTGGTCGATATTCTTGAGCGCCTCCTGGAGTTGGCTTCCTGCTGCAAATTCGCGTTCGCGTGCAATAACCTGTTTTGCATCCTCTACAAGAGTTGTTGCAGTTTTCCCGGAACCCGTGGCCGGGATTAAATGATCGACACGATACAGGAGATTCGTGCTGTCCAGTTCGGCAAATGTATCGCCCCTGACCTGTTCGATGCGCAGGATTTTGCCGGTAGTCCCGGTTCTCGGGTACCGGACCTTCATACCCAGGGCAATCTCTTCTGCTAACATAGCAGAGACTGAGGGCTATTCCCTGATATAAGCATTCTCATCACCCGATACTACCGGATAACAACAAAAAGAAATAAAAAAAGGTTCTTCTCCAGATTTAGGATGAAGTAAAATTTAGAAGAAGAGTATTTTGAACTCCGTTTGCAAAATTCATTTGCCCAATGAAACGCAAACGGAGTAAATACGAAACCGTATTCAAGAACCTGTTT
>JALOBP010000108.1:3256-9042 GCA_023228295.1 Methanoregula sp. | reverse complement strand
GTTCAAGACTTGCATCTCTCCCCTTAACGTTCTGACACTGGCCAGGCATCACCCCCTATACATCAGCTTACGCTTTAGCAGGGAGCTGTGTTTTTGATAAACAGTCGCAGTGCGTCTTTTGTTGAAACCCTTCTTGCGAAGGGCGGGCCTTATCCCGAAGTTACGGCCGCTGTATTGCCTAGTTCCTTAACGAAGTTTCTCTCGTTCGCCTTGGTCTTCTCGACCTGTCCACCTGTGTCGGTTTACGGTACGGATTTGTATGGCCTAGCGAAAGTCGCCTTTTCTAGGCACCACGTCTCCTTACGTTGGCTCCACCCGGAGGCTTCACCTTCCCCTTGCGGGACGTGTATAATCAAAACACGCGTAAAGTTTAATGATGCGCAACGACTTCCAAACCATACAAAGTGCGGGAATATTAACCCGCTCTTCCATCGACTACGCCTTTCGGCCTCGCCTTAGGATCGACTAACCCAGGGGCGATTCTCGTTGCCCTGGAAACCTTGGATTTTCGGCGGGCAGGATTCTCACCTGCCTTTTTGCTACTCATGCCTGCATTCTCACTTCTTAACACTCCACCATGACTCGCGTCTTTGGCTTCAGCGCGTTAAGAACGCTCCTCTACCAGTCACACATTATAAATAACATATGAATTCGCATCTTCGGCACCATGTTTGAGCCCCGGTACATTTTCGGCGCTAAAACTCTTGACCAGTGAGCTGTTACGCTTTCTTTAAAGGATTGCTGCTTCTAAGCAAACCTCCTGGTTGTTTAAGAATTAGAACCACCTTTTACACTTAACATGGATTTAGGGGCCTTAGATAGCGATCTGGGCTGTTTCCCTTTTGACAATGGCGCTTAGCCGTCACTGTCTGACTCCCGAGTTGTGACTTCCGGCATTCGGAGTTTGATTAAGATTGGTATCCCGAAGGACCCAGACCTCATCCAGTGCTCTACCGCCAGAAGGAACGCTCGAGGCTAGCCCTAGAGCTATTTCGAGGAGAACCAGCTATCACCGAGTTCGATAAGAATTTCTCTCCTATCCACGACTCATCCCCTTGTGTTGCACGGCAAGTGGGTTCGGACCTCCCGTTTCATTTCTGAAACGTTCATCCTGGTCATGGATTGCTCACCCGGTTTCGGGTTATGCGCATGCCACAAAGTTCGCCGGTTAAGACTCGCTTTCGCTGCGCCTCCGCCCCAGAGGGGCTTAGGCAAGCGACATACGCACACTCGCAGGCTCATTCTTCAATAGGAACGCAGTTGTGGAATAAATCCACGCCTGCTCCTTGTAAACATATGGTTTCAGATACTATTTCATCGCCCTCTCCGGGCTGCTTTTCACCTTTCCCTCGTGGTACTAGTCCACTATCGATCACCAAAAGTATTTATCCTTAGACCATAGTCGGCCCAGGTTCAGACGGAATTTCACGAGTTCCGCCCTACTCAGGAACGCTTACTACAATAAGTTGAAATATTTCGCGTACGGGACTATTACCCTCTATGATCGTTCTTTCCAGAACGGTTCCGCTATAAAACAACTTAATGCCCGGTTTAACAGGTAACCGGCATATGCGCCCTACAACACTACATAAACAACGGCCTGTCCTTTAATCTGCAGTTCATAATTTAATCCGAAGATCAAACAATCACTGCAAAAACATTCATGTAGTTTGGGATTTTCCCTTTTCGCTCGCCACTACTAAGGGAATCTCTGCGATTTATTTTCCTCTGGTTACTGAGATGTTTCACTTCACCAGGTTGTCTTTACGCACCTATGTATTCAGTACGTAATTCCGTCTTGCGACGGTGGGTTTCCCCATTCGGATATCTCCGGGTCACGGGTTGCTTGGGACCTCTCCGGAGCTTTTCGCACCCTGCAACGTCCTTCTTCGTCTTTTAGTGTCAAGGCATCCACCATATGCTCTTAATGAAATTGCACACAACAAAAACACTCAATAGTGTTTGCTGTGTCTACCCAGCAGATTATCTCGCAGGCTGTGCAAGATATTTTCTGCTTTACATTGCGTAAATTGTCAAAGTCCAATCAAGACAATCGTATGAACTTTTTCAACCTCATCTTTTCCGCCGCATGTATCGGCGAAAAAGTGAGATAAAAAACGAACCGCGCGAGCGGTCCGAAATATATCGGGTAAAACCGCTTGGATGCTATGAGTAAGATTTGGTTGTTTGAATAATGTCTAGCATTATCTATCTTTTACCTTGCGAGTAAAAGTCTTACCCAGAGGTCCAAGTGGATACGATTCGTATCCTAGATTTTGGACGTGGTCCCGGCTGAGCCGGGATAAATCGTGAGCAAATAATAACAGAAGCCGGAAAATTTGTCAAGGGCGGTTTTGTGGATTAACTGTGGAGAAGTCAAAACGCCCGAATTTGCCTGAAAATACAGGAGAAAATGGATTAAAAAACGGCTATAACCGCCCCGGGCGCGTCCACTGTCTCAACTACGAAATCATAGTTTTTTAAGATTGTTTTCACCCGCTCATTCAGTACGCCCGAACCGATACCGGTGATGATTTTCGCGCGCGGTTCATTATCCGCGAGACAGCGGGATAAAAACGCGTCAATTTCGTATTCAAAGTTATCCGCGGACGACAAATGCAAATCCAATTCCGGCATTTGGCCGTCAATTTCCGCGGCAAGTTTTTTAGCGTCAATTAGATTCATAAATTTGTTATTGTATTATATCAGAAAAAAATTTACCGGCCAATGCAGAGCACTGGCCGGCGAAAGAGCGCGATGCGGACTAGATGAACTCGTAGCCCTCAACTTTGGTCTGACCAACGCCCCCGATTTGCCAGGTGAGGTAGGCGATCTCGCAACCGACGCACGTCGCGATCAGGGTGGCGATGGACATGAGGTCGCCGCGTGTCAAGTCGCGCGAAAACAACAGCTTGTTGTCGTGGCGAGTCTCGCTTGAAAAGTAAACCATATTACTGCTCCTGGGCGAATCTTTCGGCATCCGCATCCTCAAAAGGTTCGGATTATCCGAAGTGTAGTATATGATCATACCCTTCAGAAACGGAATCGGTTTGCCGTCGGCGTCTTGGAAGTTCATGTTCTTTCCCTCCTCTCACGGATATTCCGTGATTGCGCAGGCCGTTGCTTCGCCCTCAAAGTACGTGTCGAACATGACGTCGCAAGTTGCTTCGTAGCCCATGCCACTCAGCTGGCGCACATCAATCGACAGCGGGTCGGAGATGTCATACGAAGTTTCGACAACGTCTTCGTCACCGCCTTCGCCGGTGCCAATTGAGCCTGATGGCCAGAGACAGCTTTTTACGACCACGCCCTGGGTGTCGGTGTTCTTGATGAGCACCATGGCGGTGACGGCGTTGTAGTTGGTCAGCGTGACCTCGAAGACATCGCCATTAGAGTAGTAGGCGAACTGGATCGCCACCGCGCAAACCTCGACCTCGTCGTAGTTGATGGGGTCGCTGTCCGAATCACCGTCGACGTCAGAATCCGCGTCTATGTCCGTGTCAGCATCCGTGCCTCCGTCCGGGTCGGGATTCTCGTCATCCGCGATGCAGCCCGGAATTCCGAGGACGAACACAACGAACAGCACGGCCCCGAGCACCGCAGCGATGCCTGCCAATATCACTTGGATTGTCTTGTACATCTATTCCTCCATCGCCGGATTGTCCGCCGGCGCGGATTTGATTGTCGAAGGACGAATAAATATAGCACTGTTTATATAAAAAGTCAAGCCCGGTCCGTAGACCGAGCTTGTGGCAGAAAAAAGAACGAGGTTCAAACGTAGAATGGCTCAGTGAGGCAATCATCTTCGCCATTGTTCTCGAGGCAACAGGCGGGGGTCAACGGATACTGCGTGGGGCAGTATGAGTGGTTCTTCCCACAGGCGGGAATGCCGTCGAGGAAATAATCCCACTCAACCGGCGACCAGTAATCACACGAACCGCTACTAAAGGCTTCGCAGCTGACGTCGCCGTCCCAACAGTACCAGAACTGTTCACTTGGGTCGGGCACGGGCTGGACGTAGCATTCCCCGGAAACTAAACCACAGACCTCACCGTCATTGCAATCCGTCACGACCGAACACGGTCCCAAATCGGTCTCAGTTTCCGTTTCCGTTTCGGTTTCCGTGTCGGTGCCGGCGTCAGAATCCGTATCCGTGTCCGAATCGACATCGGAATCGATATCCGAATCCGTATCCGTGTCAGAATCCGTATCGGTGTCCGTATCGGCGTCGGAATCCGTGTCGGACACCGTGAACGCCTCCTGGCCATCGCAACCCGCAACCAGAGCCAAACACACAAACAGTATCATCTGACGCATGGGGTTCTCCTTTTCAAAGGGCTAGCTTTAGCCGTTTTTCTTATTTTGCTTCGCGAACATTCGCGAACATCTTACTGTACACCAATTCTAACGAATTGTCAAGTATCGTGTGACTTTATGTATTGTGCCGGGGAGAGGACTCGGACCTCCAATCTCTTGCGAGAACAGGCTTCTAAGGCCTGCGTGTCTACCAATTTCACCACCCCGGCGTCTAAATCAAAATACCATAAAAAAAAATAAAAAACAAACGGCGACGCGGATGCGTCGCCAAAAAGATCTGGCTGTTATTTGGTCGAAAGCAGGGAGGGATACAATTCGCCGTAAGTTACGAGAAGGAGCGGGACAGGATCCGGGTCATTGCTAGATACCGCGCCGTCCGCCCGGCTGCCTTGCAGTACCCATGCCGCGCCGATAGTTAAATACTGCGCGACCACAAATTCGAATCCGCCGATAATTTGGAAACTCGTGCTTGTCGTATCATCCGAGTCGCTTGATCCGACAACCGATTTTGATAAAAGATTCGGGCCAAGAGCCAGAACGGCGCGCAGGGCCAGCACGTCACGGTCGTCTTCGGCGTTCGGAAAACGCCACGCCGCGCCAATTGACACTCCGGGTAGGAGAAAGGACGCATCGCCTTCGGTCTCGTTGAATCGCCAAGCCGTAAATATCTTTGCCGTGATTTGGAACGCGAACGCGTGACGCGACATCTTAAAATTCATCGCATCAATCTGATACTGGTCGGCGGTTCCAGAGCTGGTGTAATAATATTCGACAGATATAATGAATTCTTTGCTGTAAGGATATTTATCCTTGTTATACCAACTTGCACTGGGGATTCGCACGAATGCGGAATCTTTTCTCATCTGACGTTCAAACACGACCGCCTGTGAGTCCTTTTCTCTGATGAGAACCCGGTTGACGGAGTACAGATGCAATTCATCCGCCAAATAAACATCCAAATTGCAACTTGAATCCTTGATTTTATAAACACCATCGTCAACTTTATAAGCGTCCTTGGGATTGCTGCATTGGTAAATGACTTTCGTTTTGTCGTCAATACGTTTGCGTTCCGCTTCTTCGTTCTCAATCACTGCAATTTTTTTATCTAGTTCCGCCTTTTCTTTTTCTAGAGATTCAATCTGTCGTGCGCTCTCCTGCGCCAACGCTTCCTTCTCTTGCCGCGTTGATTCAAGGGTTTCGACTGAAGTTTGCAGGGCGGACGCTTTTGTTTGCAGGTCACTGATCTGGTTGGCGAGCTCGTCTTTTTTCGCGGCAAGCTTTTCCTTGCTTGCCATAAGCTCGGAAAGCGCCGTGGTCATCTGCGCCACTTCGGCGGCAATCTTCGCCGTATCGGGTTGCGGAGCCACAGGGGTAGTTTCGACAACGCCTCCGACCTGCGTCGGTGTGACGTCGGCAGCTTTTTGCGCCGCGACGCTTGCGGGGACCATCGTCACGAACAAAAGGCTCGC
>JALOBP010000108.1:0-3246 GCA_023228295.1 Methanoregula sp. | reverse complement strand
GAATTGTGATAGTGCATTCCACCGGACACCGGCGGACTAAAATTGAGATTAGCAGAAAATAACAATCCAGTCAAGATACAAAAGAACGGACTTGCGTCCGTTCTTTATTTATTTTTTATCTTCCTCGTCCGCCGCCATGGCCTCCGCGGAATCCACCGCCGCCATGTCCGCTGCCGCCTCGTCCGCCAAACCCACCGCGTCTTTCCATCGGCGGTTGTTCAACATAACCCTCGGGCTTGGGCAAAAGCATTTTCATGCTCAAATTCACGCGACCCATGCTGTCAATTTCTTTTACCACGACATTTACTTTGTCGCCGATGTGCAATACATCACTCGGACGATTGGTGCGTTCCCAAGCGATATCTGACACATGCACCAAACCATCTTGGCCCGGCAGCACATTCACAAACGCGCCAAAGTCCTCCAAACGCGCGACCGTACCTTCGTATTGTTCACCGGCCGTGATTTCGTGAGTGATGTCTTTGACAATTTTAATCGCTTTTTCCAAACCGATTGCGTCAGACGAAGTGATATTCACTCGTCCGTCTTGTTCAATGTCAATGGACACGCCGGTATCGGCGATAATTTTGTTGATGATTTTTCCGCCCGGACCGATCACATCGCGGATTTTATCCGGATCAATTTGAATCGTCACGATACGCGGAGCGTATGGCGACAATTCTTTTTTCGGTTCGGCGATTGTTTGTTTCATCACATCCAAAATTTTCAAACGCGCTTCGCGCGATTGTTTGAATGTTTGTTTGACAATGTCCCAAGACAAACCATCGGTCTTGGTATCCATTTGCATGGCTGTGATTCCATCCGCGGTTCCGGCAATCTTGAAATCCATACCGCCCGGACCGTCTTCAACATCCTGCAAATCCGTAATCACTTGCCACTTGCCGTTTTTGTCCGAAGCCAAACCCATGGCAATCCCGGCCACCGATTTTTTGATCGGCACGCCCGCATCCATGAGGGCTAAAGTTGAGCCGCAAGTTGAGGCCATGGAACTGGAACCGTTGGAACCGAGCACTTCGGAAACCACACGGATGGCGTACGGAAAGTCAATTTCGTTCGGTAAAACCGGGACCAAAGCGCGCTCGGCCAAAGCGCCATGCCCGATGGCACGGTTTCCCGGACCGCGAAGCGGGCCGGTCTCGCCATAGGTCGCCGGCGTATCATTATAATGATGCATGTAGCGCTTGGTGCCCTCTTCTTCCATTGTATCCAGAGTTTGCACATCGCCCGGCGCGCCGAGGGTCACCACAGACAACACTTGCGTGTCGCCGCGTTGAAACAATCCGGTGCCGTGCGTGCGCGGAAGCAAACCAATCTCGCTATACAATTCACGGACGTCAGACAGGCCGCGGCCGTCAAGGCGTTCGCCTTTTTCAAGAATTCTTTGGGAAATAAATTCTTCCACATAAATTTTTATCCGGCCGAGAACAATAGTGATAATTTTTTCTTCAACTTCTTCGGCAACTAATTTTTCTTTAATGGCAGTGGAAAACTTATCCAAGAGAGCCACGCGTTCGGGGCGGCCCTTTTTCGGCGCGTCAAAAATCCAATCATCCACATGCGAACCGATAAATTCACGCGCTTGTTTTTCTGTTTCGCGCAATTTTGTCTCGCCCTCTGATAAATTCTCATGCAAATTGATTTTTACTTGGCCGATTTCAGCTTGAATTTTTTTGATAAAATCCAAAACCGTCGCCATTTCACGCGCGCCGAATTGCATGGCGGCGATTACATCGTCTTCCGGAACTTCTTTGACTTCCGCTTCCACCATTACCACTTTATCCGGCGTGCCGGATATCATCAAATCCATATCGCCATCAGCGCGTTCTTTAAACGTAGGATTCAAAATGAGTTTTCCATCAATTCGTCCGACGCGCGCGGCCGCGATCGGGCCGTTCCACGGAATCGGAGAAATGGCAAGCGCGAGCGAAGCTGCTACAAACGCCGGCACTTGCGAATCATTTTCACCGTCCCAAGACAGGGCGGTCAAAATCACTTGGATGTCGTTGCGCATGGAATCGTCAAACAAAGGACGGATAGCGCGGTCAACCATGCGGCCGGAAAGAATCGCTTCTTCGCTCGGACGGCCTTCACGCTTGATAAATCTGCTGCCTTTAATTCTGCCGGCCGCGTATAATTTTTCCTCAAAATTCACCATCAGAGGAAAAAAATCCATACCTTCGCGAGTGTTTTTGCTCATCGCGGCGGTCGCTAAAATTACGGTGTCGCCGTAGCGCACCACGCAAGAGGACTGGGTTTGCAGAGCTAGCTTTCCGATTTCAACGGAGAGCGCGCGTCCGCCCCATTCCATGGACCAATTTTTCACATTCATAAGAATGCCTTTCTTGCCTCGCCGAAGTCCCGTTCGGGACAAAGGCGGGCGGAAGTTGCTTCGCGAACTACAGACGCTCAGTAAGAGTCTATCTGTCCGCGAACCAGCTTCATAATTAAATTAATAAGTTTATAATGTAATAAGGTTTGATTTTTTCGTGGGTTTGACAAACCTGCGGTCTTGAATCAAGAAAACGTTTTTGCGTTCGCTCAAATCGGTAAAATCATCCACCAATTCACGCATTTTGCTGGAAGTGGTTCCGCCAAACGCGACTACTTCCACCTGCTTGCCCTGGTTTTGTAAATAGTCAATCAAAGGAATATAGTCGCCATCGCCGGATACCAGCACAATCGCGTCCAAACTCGGAGACAAACGAATCGCGTCCACCGTGATACCGACATCCCAATCGGCCTTTTTCTCACCGCCATAAAATATCTGCAAAGGCCGTTCTTTGGTTTCAATCCCGAGATTGTACAGGGCGTCAAAAAATGGTTGCTCTTCCTTGCTTTCGGTACTGACCACATAAGCGATGGCGCGGATTAATTTACGTCCGGCTGTCGCTTCTTTGACGATGTTGCCAAAATCAACTTTGGCGCCAAACAAATTCTTGGCGCTGTAATACATATTCTGCACATCAATAAACACCCCGACACGCTGGTCGGGATGTTTAAGCGGATTCTTTTTATTCAGGTTGGGTTTCATCTCCTTCTTCAATTAACGCCTCGTCGTCAACCGCTTCGTCCTCGCCGACTTCGGCGGAACGCGTGCTCTTCATCGCGCGCGGTTGTTTAATTTTCAATTTTTTGGTGAGTTCTTCGTACGATTCCGGATTTTCTTTCTTGAGGTATCTCATCAAACGTCGGCGCATGCTCACTTTGCGGAGCAAGCCGCGTCTG
>JALOBP010000107.1 GCA_023228295.1 Methanoregula sp. | reverse complement strand
GCATACCGCGAGCAGATGAAGGCCATGCGCAGCAAAGGACCGTTCGACCGGTGCGATACCTGCTTTACCGAACTCCACCGTCTCTTCGAGAAGCAGATCGATCTCATGCAGTCGCTTGGGATCTACCAGAAGACCGCCGGGGAGGCAAAGGGTGAGAATGATCTCCCCGACGAGTCAGCGGTCCGGGACCTCCTCGAACCGGTGGCAAACGTCCAGCGTTTCCAGATCCTCAAAGCCCTCATGGTCCAGACCCGGACCTTCTCGGATATCTCCCAGATGACCGGCCTCCGCGGGGGCAACCTTCTCTTCCATATCAGAAAACTGACCGATACGGGGATGATCCTCCAGCGCCACGAGCGCGGGGACTACATCCTTACCGGGAAAGGGTACAAAACGATGAAGGCTGTCGGGGACCTGCACCGCTCCATCCACAGTACGGGTTCCTGACGGTTTGCTCATCCGGGTCGGGGAACAGGGATGCCCGGCCCGGTGTTCCGCTCATATGAAAACCGTCTCCTATGCCGGGTACCGGTGGGAAAACGAGCGCGTGTTACAGTGCAGACCCGGGTTTTCCCGCACCATGGCCGTGTTCGCCCGGCACCCAGCGCCCGCCGTCTTTGGTGAGCTCCTTCTTCCAGACCGGGACGCTCTTCTTGAGCTCCTCAATGATATAGCGCGAGCCGGCATAGGCTTCCGGCCTGTGACCGGCGCTGACAACAATAATGAGGATATTCTCGCCAACAGTAAGCCGGCCAATCCGGTGGATAATGTCAACATGCAACAGGTGGAACTGTTCCGTTGCTGCTTTTGCGATCTTCTCCATCTCCGCAACCGCTACCTCATCGTAGGCTTCCAGTTCCATCTCGGTGATGTCATCGTCCCGGACAATCCCGTCAAAGACAACAACCGCCCCCGTTTCGGGCGTCTTTGCGGCCGAAATGAGCGCCCCTATATCCACATCCTCTTTCTGGACCTTTATCGTCATATGCCCCTCATCCCCCGGCAACCGGCGGGAAGATGGCGATCTCATCGCCATCGGCAACCATGATTGTCCCGGCATCGGCAGTCTCCACACGCTTCCCGTTCTGCATCAGGATCACAAATTCCCGGAAGTTCCCGTGTTCGTCAAAGATCGCATCGTAGCCTTCCTTATTATTCCTGGCAATGTTTGAAACGAGCGCTGCGAGAGTAGTGCCGGCCAGTGGATCTGTGATAATATCCGTACCGAGCAGTTCCCGGAACCGGGCAAAAAACCGTATTTTGGCTTTCATTTCTTCGTCCCCGTAGTGTTGGTTTTTACAGTCCCGGCTCCGCACACCGGGCAGGCCTCGTTCTTATCGACTGCAATCTCCTCTGCCTTTGATGTAACGCCATCCCAGACAAAGAGCCGGCCGGCCAGCAGCTCGCCCTGTTTCGTGAGATATTTGATAACTTCCGTTGCCTGGACCGTCCCGATGACACCCGGGGTTGCCCCGACAACCGGGAAGACCGCTTTTGGGGGTGCCTTGGGGAAGATACATTCAAAACAGGGGGTGATCCCCGGGATGATCGTGGTCGCCTGCCCGTAAAACCCGCTGATGGCCCCGTGGAAGAACGGGATCTTTTTGTCAAGCGCAACCCGGTTCAGCAGGTAGCGGACAGGATAGTTATCCATGGCATCCACAATCCCATCAGCCCTGCCAATGAGCTCGTGGAGATTGTCGCCCGTGATCGTGGTATCGATCGCATTGATGGTAATATCCGCATTGTACTCCCGCAGTTTCGCAAGAGCGGAGACGGTCTTCTTCTTCCCGATATCGCGGTCGGTATGGAGGATCTGGCGGTTCAGGTTGCTCTGGTCAACCACGTCCATATCAACGATCGTGATCGTCCCGACACCGGCAACCGCGAGGTAAATGGAGATCGGCGATCCAAGGCCGCCTGCCCCGGCAATAAAGATATGCGCATTTTTCAGTCGTTCCTGCCCCTCATCGCCAAAGAGCATCATCTGCCGTTTATACCGTTCCCGTTCACGTTCGGATAACATTGTTCACCTGAGTGTGCCAGACGGTCCGCCTGCATCGCGGGACACAGGATTGGACCGGGTTTCTTGTATCTTCTCTTTGGCCGGCCGTATTATTTATGCGATCACGTACCGGCAGGAATTGCCGTGTTTGACTCGTAGTGCAGCAGGACACACCCTAATGCTGGCAGGTCAGGCCTTCCCCGTCTTCCTCATGGTCGTGGGAGTGCGGGTTCTTCTCGACCCAGGGTTCAAGGCCCTGCTTCTTCCGGTAATCATTGATCGCCTTGTGGATACCCTCTTCGGCCAGCACCGAGCAGTGCATCTTGACCGGGGGGAGGCCTTCAAGGGCTTCGGCAACGGCCTTGTTCGAGATGTCCCATGCTTCCTCAAGCGTCTTGCCCCGGATAAGTTCCGTTGCCATGCTGCTGGACGCGATCGCGGCCCCACAGCCGAAGGTCTTGAACTTCGCGTCGGTGATGACGTTGTTCTCGATCTTCAGGTAAATGTTCATGATGTCGCCGCAGACCGGGTTCCCGACTTCGCCGACACCGCTTGGATTCTCGATCTCCCCGACATTACGCGGGTTCTTGAAATGGTCCATGACCTTGTCACTGTACATTGCAGCCTCCATCTTTGCCACTCTTCTTGTAAAGCGGCGACATATCCCGCAGGCGGGTTACCACCTTGGGCAGGACTTCGAGTACGAAGTCCACATCCGCGTCCGTGTTGATGTTGCCGAGCGTCAGCCGCAGGGAACCATGGGAGATCTCCACGGGCAGGCCGGTTGCCAGCAGGACATGGGACGGTTCGAGCGATCCCGATGTGCAGGCGCTGCCGGTCGAGGCACAGATCCCCTCGTCATCCAGCCAGAGGAGCATGGACTCCCCCTCGATGAACTCGAAACTGATATTGATGTTGCCCGGCAGGCGCTTCTCCGGGTGCCCGTTGAGGTGGGTGCTCGGGATCGTTGCGATAATTCCCTTTTGCAACCGGTCCCGCATTGCCTGTATTTTTTTGTTATGCCCTTCGATGTCAGCGGTCGCCAGCTCGATGGCTTTCCCAAGACCGACAATCCCGGCAATATTTTCCGTACCTGCACGGCGCCGGCGCTCCTGCCCGCCGCCATGGATCAGGTTGTCAATCTTCGTGCCCTTCCTGATGTAGAGCACCCCGACGCCCTTGGGGCCATAGAACTTGTGGGCCGAGAGGGAGAGCAGGTCGATATTCTGGGCATTCACGTCAATGGGGACATTGCCGACAGCCTGCACGGCATCGGTATGGAACGGGATCTTATGGTTCCGGGCAATGGCCCCGAGTTCCGCGATCGGTTCGATGGTCCCGATCTCGTTGT
Organism: Methanoregula sp.; assembly: GCA_023228295.1. GTDB lineage: Archaea > Halobacteriota > Methanomicrobia > Methanomicrobiales > Methanospirillaceae > Methanoregula. The sequence goes on along the minus strand of JALOBP010000107.1, from coordinate 5,716 downwards.
TGGCGTACATGATCGAGATGAGAATGGTCTTGTCGGTGATCGCCTTCTCCAAATCAGCCGGATCCACGAGGCCGTACCGGTCTACCGGGAGGTACGTTACCGTGAATCCTTCCTTCTCCAGGTACTGGCAGGTGTGGATGACCGCGTGGTGCTCGATCTGCGACGTGATGATATGGCTGCCCTTCCTGATGTTGGCAGAAGCAATACCCTTGATCGCCCAGTTGTCGGACTCGCTCCCCCCGGAAGTGAAGTAGATCTCATCGGCATCCGCGCCCAGCGCTTGTGCAACCTGTGCCCGTGCGGTGTCGATCGCTTTCTTTGATGCCCGTGCTATGCGGTAAATGGAGGAGGGGTTACCGAAGTTCTCCGTATGGTACGGCGCCATCGCATCCACGACTTCCTGCCGGACGTACGTGGTTGCGGAATGGTCCATGTAGATGATGCGTTTCTCTCCCATGTTTGTCCCCGTGTATTCTGATATCTGCGCTTGTCGTCTGATTATTCTTTCCTATCCAGGTGCGGTTTTGCCCGCCCCCGCAACATATATTGGGGCGGTAAACCAAATCACAATTGTGAATACAATGTATTATGTCGGGACTCATATTAACGTTAAGGTTGTGTTGTGATGGAAGCTCCCTGCCAGAAGATTGTGTGGGACGTCCTGCCGGCAATACGGGCTGCGATAGCAGTCGAACTGGTCCGGCATGGCGTGTCCCAGGTTGAAGCCTCGCGGATGCTGGAGATCGCCCCCTCAGCCGTCTCCCAGTACCTTTCCGGGAAACGCGGTTACCGGATCGAGTTCGAGAATGATGTGAAGAAGTCCATCGAGCTCCTGGCCCAGGACCTCAAGGACAAAAAAGAGGTCAACCTGGTGAAACGCACCTGCGATATCTGCCGGCAGCTGCGCGACGGGGATGACGGGTGTGCCGGGCCGACCGAACCGCACTGCGGGTCATAACCCTGCTGTAAAATATCCATCTTTTTTGGAATGCCATGACTGCCCGGAAAAAATACGATAATCTCAAAACGATCATTGGAAGCCACGGCCCGATGCTGGTTGCCTATTCCGGCGGTGTTGACAGCACGCTCCTTGCCGCTGTTGCCAGCACAGTGCTGGGAGAGAACACCACCTGCGTTCTCCTTGACAGCCCGGTCGTACCACGGGCCGCGGTGACCCAGGCCCGGGAGATCGCATCCGAGCTCGGGCTCGCACTGGATATCATCCCGGTCCCCCTCATGGATAACGAGAGGTTCACGAAAAATCCCGCAGACCGCTGCTATTTCTGCAAGAAGATCTCGGCTGTCCACCTTAAACAACGGGCAGCAGAACTCAGGCTTGCCTGCATCGCGGATGGCATCAATGTCTCGGATACCGGAGAGCACCGGCCGGGTCTCCGGGCCTCGACCGAGGAGGGGATCATCCACCCGTTCATCGAGGCAGGGATTACCAAGCAGGATATCCGGGACATCGCCCGCATACTGGGCCTCCCCGTATGGCAGAAACCTTCAGCAGCCTGCCTGTCCTCACGGATCCCGTACGGGGATACGATAACCGCAGGAAAACTCCGTATGATAGAAGAGGCCGAAGCATACCTTGCAGGGCTTGGCATCGGCCAGCTCAGAGTCCGCCTGCATGGGAACCTTGCCCGCATCGAAGTACATAATGAGGATTGGGACCGAATACTGGATCAGCTACCGGCAATCACGGAAAAATTCCGGTCTCTCGGCTTTGCCTATGTCACACTCGATCTCGAAGGATACCGCAGCGGCAGCATGGATGAGGTGCTGGAACAGCCGGGTCACGGCTCCAATTAAAAACCGGATATCATCATGTTCAAAAAAATCCCCTGTATCAAAGTGGATGGCGGGACTGCAAAGCGCGACCTCCATGAAGTGATCGAAGAAGTCCCCTTAGCGCTTTTCATCAACGGGAGGCACGCGATGACCGCGATGATGAGCCCGGTGCAGCTCGAGGAGTTTGTGACCGGCTACCTCTATACCGAGCAGATCATCAAGGACATTGATGAAATCGAGTCGATCAAGATCGAGAAGAACCGGATGAGCGTCATAACGAAGAACCTCTTCAAGGTGCTCGGGCCCAAAAAGACCATCCTCTCCGGCTGCGGCGGGAGCACATCCTATATCGATACCGAGAAGCTCCCGAAGATCAAATCCGATTATTCCATCACCACCGCGAACATCTGGAACTCGGTAAAAGCAGTCCTGAACTCCGAGCTCCACGTCACCACGGGCGGCATCCACATCGTTGCACTGCTGGATGGCGAGAAGATTATCACGGTCTCGGAGGACATCGGGCGGCATAATGCCCTCGACCGCGTCATCGGCTTTGCGCTCAGGAACAAGATCGATCTCTCCCGCACGTACGTTATTGTCTCCGGGCGGATCTCGTCCGAGATGGTGCGGAAGTGCCTCATCGCGGACATCCCGATCATCGTCTCGCGGGGCGCCACGACAACCCTTGCTGTGGAGACCGCAGAAAAGACCTGCCTTACCGTTGTGGGTTTTGCCCGCAGCAGCAAGATGGTTGTTTACACCCACACAGAACGGATCACCGGGGCGCAGGCAACGCCACCGTGAACCGGGTTTTAGGTATCTGATGACTGAATTGAAATTCCTAACGTCGGTTTACGGTGAAAATACAAGAGATTACACCCCCAATCCCACTCCTCCCGACAGCCGCCTCCGGAAGGTAGTCAGGCAGGCGGGAGAGGACATGTATCCGTAATGCGAAGGATATCGTAAAGGATTATCCATTTTTTGGGATACTGCTCTGGTGAAACAGGCAATAAGATGGGTACAAATCCGGATTATAAAAAAACCTGCGGGAGCCTCCCCAAATATCAGCAACCCCAATCCACAGGATAACAGAATTACCTGTTTGAACGGGGATAAATGGGAATTAAGGCCGCCGCGGGGCGCCCATCGGGGCGGCGGCATCCATTCAAAATGGAGGTATGGACATCAGCCCCAACATTCCTGTTACAAAAGTTCTCAAATCCCCAATCTTCCTTTCAGTTGGCACAACTGGCAGGTCTCCCCGCTGCACGGGTCATTGCATTCCCGGCAGTGGCGGACCGGTTCTGTATCCAGAACGCCGGAACAGTGCGCCTCGATCTTCGCCTTGCTCTCCATGAGGTGCAGCATCGTTCCCGGGTGCTTTGACTCAAGCGTTGCAAGCATACCCCGCACTTCCCTGCGAAGAGCATGAACAGCGTAGGGACATTCAGGAAGGTCTGCCCACGCCCCGTGCAGCATAAGGTACACGGCAATCTCTTTTTCCGATATGAACATGAGGGGCTTGATCCGCGGGATGAACATGCCTTTGGAATCGCTACCGGAGTCCCGCACCAGCCGGGGCAGGTCGCCCCGGAGCACGTTCATGAAGACCGACTGTGCCTCATCATCAAGATTGTGACCGGTGGCAAGTCTGGTCGCCCCCACCCGTTCCGCCCCGACATTGAGCGCCTTCCTCCGGAGGATCCCGCAGACACTGCACGCCTCGGGTTCGCAGCCTTTGAGGAAGGCATCGAGTGTTCCCCCGAAGAGTTCCAGAAAAGAAACGCAGGTATGACAAAGCCGGTATTTTGCGGCCATCTGGTCTGCGGAGTGAATCGTATCCTCGCGGTAACCGGCTATCCCTTCGTCGATGGTGACAGCAGTGAGCCGGACCGTATCCCATGACGGCAGGAGCCGGGCAAGGATCATGAGAAGTGCGGTGCTGTCCTTGCCGCCGCTCAGGGCGATTGCCACATGATCGCCCGGCACGATCAGGTTCCGGGAACGGATGGTATCCGCAACGCGACCCTCGACATCCGCGATAAAATGGTCCCGGCAGAAGTGGCGGCCGGTCTTTTTGTCATGGTAGACTGCCGGCTCATTACAGAGCGAGCACGAAGGGGTTTTTACCGGAGAGTTTTCGTGAACCATCTGGCTCATCCCCCGTGAGCAATCCGGATGATCCGGACCTCATCTTCGTTCTCCACAACCGAATCTTCCGTAACGAGCGTCCCGTTCCGTGCAACGATCACCGCAATGGGGTCTATGCCCAGGTCACGCAGGAGGGCTTCAACCGTCAATGGGCCGGATCCGGTTGTTCGGCAGGACTTGTCCGGAAGGATGATCTTCACGATTGTTGAGGTACTGGGAGGGCTGATGGCATAAATATCCGGTTTGGGAATTTGGATCCCGGTTAGCCATTGCTGGCACCAGCGCATTAATAAAAACCTGCGATGAAACGGGTACTGGATTATGACCAGGACCGCAGATTCTGCAATCATTGACGAAATCCGTCAGCTGAAAGCAGAGCGGGACGCGATCCTGCTCGTGCATAACTACCAGCCGGATGAGATCCAGGACATCGCCGACATTACCGGAGACTCACTCGAACTCTCCCGGGCAGCGGCAACCATGAAAGGCGAGGTCATCGTCTTCTGCGGCGTGGACTTCATGGCCGAGACGGCAGCCATCCTCTCCCCCAAAAAGACCGTCCTCCTCCCTGCCGAGAACGCCTGCTGCCCGATGGCGCAGAAGATCGGTGCGGACGAACTGCGGCTCGCAAAAGAGCGGCACCCGGACGCCGCCGTGGTCTGCTATGTCAATTCCTCGGCTGAAGTAAAAGCCGAGAGCGACATCTGCTGCACCTCATCGAATGCCGTGAAAGTCGTCAATTCGGTTGAGCAGGACGAGATCATCTTTGTCCCGGACCGGAACCTCGGGCAGTACGCCCAGCGGTTTACAAAGAAGAAGATCTTCCCATGGGAAGGCTACTGCATCGTGCACGACCGGATAACCCCGGCAATGGTTGCAGAAGCACGGAAGGCCCACCCGGGTGCCATGCTGCTCGTGCACCCCGAATGCCGGCCGGCGGTGATCGACCTCGCCGACCATGTGGCAAGCACCTCCGGCATCATCAAAGAAGTCTGCACATCAAAAGCGCAGGAGTTCATCATCGGCACGGAAGTCGGGATCCTGCACCGGCTGGGCAGGGAATGTCCGCATAAGAAGTGTTATCCGCTCTCTGAAACAGCAGTCTGCCGGAACATGAAGAAGACCGACCTTGTGAAGGTGCGGGACTCACTTAAAACACTCCGGCCCCGCATCACCGTGCAGGCTGATGTTGCGGACCGGGCACGCGGCGCGATTGAACGGATGCTCGCAATCTGACTCTTTAAAAAAAGGCGACTGGACCATGACAGACAGTGAACTCATAGACATGCACGGAAAGATGGCGCTCGCGCTCGAAGAGCTCGAACACTGCCGGGAATTTGCAGAGATCATCCCGGAAGTACGGTCGAACCTTGTCTTTGCCCGCGAGAGTGCAAAGACCCGCCAAGATGTACTAGCCGTTGACGGCAGGATCACCGTTGTCGGCGGCATGCCCCATGCGTCGGGAAAAACAGTATTCGGTGCATCCAGCCACATGGCACGGCTTATCATCGAGTACCGGAAATATGACCCGTCAGTCCGGGCCGGGATCGATTTTTCCAATAATCCTGACTTTGCGCGGTGGCTTGAGCAGTACTGCACGAAGAACGGGTGGGCGTTCAGTGTCATTGACCGGAGAAACGAACCCGAAGAGATCAAGGAGGCGGAAGGTGCATCCATGCCGTGGAAGGTGAAGGAGGCCATACGGGCAGCAGGCAGCAGGCCCCCGAAGATCTTCTACGAGACCGGTGCGATAGGAAAGGAACCGGTC
>JALOBP010000106.1 GCA_023228295.1 Methanoregula sp. | reverse complement strand
CGGCTGATGAACCTCGGTATCGGCAAGGGGAAGACCCGGGACGACCACAAGAAGGTTTCCGACCAGATGTACGCAGGGTACGCAGAAGGCAACGACCTCCGCGGCCTCGTGGCGATCGTCGGGAAGGATGCGCTCTCCGAGCGTGACCGCCTGCTCCTTGAGTTCGCCGACCTCTTTGAGAACCGCTTTGTCCGGCAGGGATATGACGAGGACCGTACCATCGAGGATACGTTAACCATCGGCTGGGACATCCTTTCGACGCTGCCAGTTGAGCAGCTGACCCGTATCGATCGCGAACTGATCAACAAGTACCACCCCAAGATCAAGGCTGGTGCAAAGAAGGAGTAAATCCATGGCGCTGCGCGATATCAAGCCAACCCGTTCGGAACTGATCAACCTCAAGCGGAAGATCCAGCTCTCGGAGCGCGGTTACAAGATCCTCAAGATGAAGCGCGATGGACTGATCTTAGAATTTTTTAAGATCCTGGCAAACGCCAAGGACAGCCGCGGCGAGCTGCTGAACAAGTACGACCGTGCCGTCGAGATGATGGCCCTGGCGAACACCGTTGAGGGCGCCATCGGGGTGAAATCTGCCGCATTCTCCGTCAAGGAAGTGCCGGAGATCCACCTCAAGAGCAAGAACATCATGGGGGTTGTCGTCCCCCAGATCGATTCGAATAAAGTCAGGAAAAGCATTATCGACCGCGGCTATGGTGTGCTCGGAACATCGACGGTTATCGATGAGACGGCATCTGCGTTCGAGGAACTGGTCGAGGCTATCATCGAGAGTGCCGAGATCGAGACCACGATGAAGCGCCTGCTCGATGAGATCGAGAAGACCAAGCGCCGGGTCAATGCACTCGAGTTCAAGGTCATCCCCGAGCTGACAGAGGCACGGGACTTCATCAAGATGCGGCTTGACGAAATGGAACGCGAAGAACTCTTCCGGATGAAAAAGATAAAGTCCCGGAATACTGCATAACCATTCAGGTGAAACGATGACAATAGGAACGATCAGGGAACTGGGTGCTGATGGAAAAACCGTGCTCCTCCGGCTCGATCTGAACTCCCCGATCGATCCGACCTCCCATCTGATCCTCGACGACAAGCGGTTCCGGGAGCATATCCCGACGATCAGGGAACTTGCAACCAGCCGCGTTGTTATCGTCACGCACCAGAGCCGGCCGGGAAAGAAGGACTTCACTCCTCTCGAAGCCCATGCAGAAAAGCTGGAACAACTCCTCGGAAAACCCGTCACCTACGTGGACAGCATATTCGGGAAACATGCCCGGGATGCTGTCAACGCGATGAAGATCGGCGATGTGGTGATGCTCGAGAATGTCCGTTTCAATGCCGAAGAGAACCTTACCCTGAAGCCGGATGAGGCAAAAAAGACGCACCTTGTCAAAAAACTCTCCTCCATGGCAGATGTCTTTGTCAACGATGCGTTCGGTACCGCCCACCGCTCGCAGCCGACGGTTGTGGGCCTCCCGATGGCTATGCGTTCTGCCGGCGGTCTCCTTATGGAAAAGGAGGTCTTCACCCTCTCGAAAGTCTTCTCGGGCGCCCCCCGCCCCGTCTGCATGGTGCTTGGCGGCACCAAAGTGGATGATTCCATCGATGTCGCCCGTAATGTGCTCGACAAGGGCATCGCAGATACGGTCATTGTCATCGGCGTTGTTGCCAATGTCTTCTTACTTGCAGCCGGGTACAATATCGGCAAACCCTCCACGCAGCTGATTGCCCAGCTCAAATACGACCCCGAGATTGAGAAGGCAAAGGAGATCCTCTCCCGCTACAAAGATCGTGTTATCCTGCCGCAGACGGTTGCCGTCCGCGAGAACAACCAGCGGGTGGAATATCCCGTTTCGAAGATCCCCGAAGAAACCCCGGTACTCGATATCGGCATGGACGCGATTGCGGACTTTGTCGGGGTCCTGAAAAAGTCCGGTACCGTGGTTTTCAATGGTCCCGCAGGGCTCTTTGAAGAAGCGGACTTTGCAACCGGCACCTACGAGATGCTCAGGGCTGCGTCCCGGGTGGAATTCTCGGTTGTCGGCGGCGGCCATACAGCCGTTGTCATCGAGAAGATGGGCCTTGATAAGGATTTCACCCACATCTCCACCGGTGGCGGGGCCTGCATAGAATTCCTGACCGGAAAGGTCCTGCCTGCCGTTGACGCTCTCGAGCAGTCGAAGAAGATCTTTGGGTAAGATCTCTTCTTTTTTGAATATTTTAACTAACGATAACCTTCGAGAGAACGAATGCCCCCCCTCTTGAGCCACCAGTTCCCCGGGGAGACGGGGCGCTGGGAGCAAAGGAAGGATTACCGAAACTTCTCGGATTCCGTTAACTGGTAATCTGTCGTTATCGCAGCTGGGGGCGCCCCAGCGGCGGGGGCAGAGCCCCCGAAAGCGTCAGTATTTTTTTACAACCTTAAAAAAAAATCAATCCTTTTTCAGCAGTGCATTGAGCATAAAATCGGTGACGGGATTGTTGTACCGCTTCCGGAGTACCGGTGCCGGTGGGGCGGGCTCAGCCTGCGGGACAGGAACCGGGGCTGGAGCTGACGGGGAGAGCTGGAGAATCGGCATCTCGATTCCCAACCGGCGTCCCCGCATGGTCTTGAGCACGGCAAACGAGAAGATCAGTGCTGTGAGTATAAAGAGGCAGATTGCAAAGAACGTGGTGATGCCTGCGATCAGCAGGATCCGGCTTTCCTGGAAAACTGCCCAGGTCCCGACGATGAAGAGGGCCCAGAACGCCACGACCGAGATCCGCGTGGTCTCGATCGGGCTTGCGATGCTGCGGGTGCGTTTTGACTCATCCCCGGTAGGGAACTGGTCGATCATCCTGCCGAGCGCTAAGAGGGCGATGCTGCAGCCGACAGCAAAGATCCCCACAATTCCAAGAAGTAACAAAAGTATTTCATTCATCTCATTCACCTCACGACAACATCCTGTTTCGCGCCGCGCTATAAAAAGTATTCCTTAAGGGTTGTTTAAGTATTACCAAAGAAAATTTTAGAATACTTATGAATTTTTACAAGCGTTTAACAGCCTATTTATAGTATTTTAGCCAAGTTTTTAGGGAATGGCAGAAAAAATACCGGCGACCCGCGGGGAACGCGTTGCGATCTCGTATAAAATGCCCCCCAATATCTACGAGAAGGTCAATAAACTCGTGTACGAGGAAAAGAAGTTCTCCACGGTCTCCGACTGTATTACACAAGCTTTATTATCCTTCGTCGATAATCACCACGATATGGGACAGTTCAAAGAGCTGTTCAGGGACTACATGTCATCGGATGAGGGTCGGGAACTCATGAAAAACATGATGAAAGAAGTCCTGCTGGATGTGTTATCGAACCAAAAAATCGATACAAAAGATGCCAAGGGTAATTCATAGGTAACATACTTCCATCTCTTCTTTTCCGGTCACTATAGCATGCGTGCACTATGCAGATCCGAATTATTGCCGTTGGTAAGATCAAGGAACGATTCCTGCAGGAAGGCATAGCTGAATATGAAAAACGCCTCCGCCCGTACGTAAAACTCCAGATTGTGGAGCTGGCAGACGAAAAACGTCCGGCATCTGCATCATCTGCGACCGAATTGGCGGCTCTTGAGAAGGAGGGGCAGCGGATCCTTGGAGCAATTCCCGAAGGCTCGTATGTCGTCTCTCTCGATGTGAAGGGATCTGCCCTTACAAGTGAAGACCTCGCCAGGGCATTCAGTGACTGGGAACTGGGGGGCAGGAGCCATGTTGTGTTTATTATTGGGGGGGACCTGGGCCTCTCCCCGGCTGTCCTCACCCGCAGTGATCTCCGGCTCTCACTCTCGAAAATGACCTTCACCCACCCGATGGCCCGGCTCCTCTTTCTGGAACAGGTCTATCGTTCATGCCGGATTCGGAACGGTGAACCATATCACAAGTGATCCCGCTGTTTTTCCCTTCAACACTCAAAAGAGCAATTGCATCTCCCTGCAGTAATGCGCTCCTCCCGTCACCCATGCTTTTTTAAATATACTAACGGAAATAGTCACGAGTGGATCGAATGGTTATTGAATTATTCTCCTATAAGAGCAGTATCCTCAACCCTTTGCTGAAAATCGCCGTCATCGTCCTGTTCGCGATCGGAACATGGTATTTTTACCGGGCACAGAGAAAATTTAAAGGCAATATCGGGGATGTTGCCCGGGCCCTCATGTGGGGTGGAATAGCAGGGGTCATCGGGGCTGCGTTTCGCCTTCTTGGGGATGTGTTCATCGAATTCAAATGGATCGAAAGCACCGGGGGCCTGCTGTTTGCGCTTGTCAGTGTCTATGTTGCATACCTCGTCTATGTGAAATTTGCCGAAATTGCCCAAGCATTTGGCATGAAGGTGGTGAAAAAATATGGATTCCTTGTTCAATTATGAAACAAGCCCTCTGAACCCTGCGTTAAAGGTCATCATCCCCTTGATCTTTCTTGTTGCACTGGCGTTCTATTACCATACCCAGAAATATTACTCTGAAAAGATCCGGGTTTTCATCGATATCCTCATACTGTTTGCACTCTTTGCCGTTTTCGCCGGGATCTTCCGTGTTTTTACTGACGGGACCGAGTTCGGGTTTACCGAAGATTACTCGATGAGATGGTTCCAGAGCCTCCTGATGGTGGCAGAGGCAGGCTGTTTTTGCGTGGCCGGATATACCATGTTGCACCTTTTCGAGGAGGAAAGCTGATGACAGGGTACTATGAGCGGATCATCGCGATCCTTGAACCGAAGATCGGGCGTTTCATGGCAGTATCCGTAATCCGGATAAAATGCGGGAAACTGAGAATTAAACCGGAAAAAATTACCAGAGAAAATCTCCCGGCAATTGCCGATGAACTCTTTGAACCGCTCACGGTTTTTGCCGGGATTGAGTTTGCCCGTGTCCTGACAAATAAAATCCGGGCAATAGAAGCCTGAATGTACCTTTCAGAATGGCAGGGGCCCTTTCTTATGGGTCGAACTCTTTTATCGCATATATTTTTATATCGGAATTGCATTATACTAGACCAATGTACCAGATTGTTCCTGAATTGGAGAACAGGGCAATGAGAGTATGGTCCGCCTTTGGTAAGCGGCCGCTTTTCTTTACTCGCTAAGGCACCTGGTCTTTCCGGTTGCCTGAAGCGTCTGTATCGTTTTGTGAATGATTTACAAGAATATGTACGATGGATAATATGGACATGAGTGCTGAGAAAGCCGATGTTGCGTGGTATAATGCATTTCCCCGCAGGGGAGCCGTTTACGATCTGGCATTTGCAGCAGCATCCGGCACGGATAAGAAGGATCGGCTGCGGGCAGTAGTTGCTCTTGGCAAGAGCGGCGACCCCCGGGCTGTCCGCCCCCTGATAGACCTTATTGCAGATCGCGATCCGGAAATACGGTCTTTGGTGGTATGCGCACTGGGCAGCCTGAAGAGCGGCCGCTCGGTCGAGGTCCTGATCGGATGCATGAAGGACAGGAACGAACAGGCTGGTATCCGGAAGGAAGCCGCCGTAGCGCTTGCGGCTATCCGGAGTACCGGTGCGATACAGGGTCTGAAGGAGTTTGCCCTTGACGATGGCGAGGATCCCGAAGTCCGCACCGCTGTAAAGGGAATACTCGATGGCGTGGGAACCTGGTAAGAGAGCAGGTTACGGTGAATACGAGACCCCTCAACGGAACCTGAATCTTTTACTCATCTCCCCTTCCAATAAATACTATAATGATTCCGTCTCCCCCGATCCCTTCAAACCTCACCTGCATCCGTTGCGGCGAGTGCTGCCGCTGGCTCCCCCTCGTCCTGATAAAACAGTGCAAACCACACCAGCTTCACTACCTCCGCGAGCGGGGGCTTAAGGAATCGGATGGCTACTTCCTTGCCGATGCACCATGCCGGCATTTACAAAAAGAGGAGCCGGATGGCAGTGGTGTTACAATGTGGGGCTGTGCCATTTACGATAAACGGCCGGCCACCTGCCGGGACTTCTGCGGGAAAGCCCTGAGCGGCGGGAAACGCTTCTACGTGCCGGAAGGGTGCACGATGGCCCGGAACAGGGAATAATCCGTTAAAGTGAGGATGATTCGGGCCGACCATCGACTCAGTCCTCTCCTGTTTTTCTTGACCTGAATGTATCGACTACTCCTTACGAGCCAGACGGTCAAGCTGACGTTCGATCCGGGCCAGTGACTGCTGGATCAGGAACAATACCGCAAGAGCGATGACCCAGACAAGCCAGATATTTGTCCCCAGACCTACAAAAGCAATGATGGCTGCCGCGATGACGGCCCATCCCTCGTCCATGGAATCAGGATCACGAGCAGGATCACCGGTCCGCTCCCGGTGTTTCCTGGCGCCCCATAAGATGAACGTGACGCCGATAATAACCATGATCACCAGCGCAGCCGCAAGCAGCTGCATGGTAATGATGCCATAGACTGCAACTGCTGCAATGATAAGGAAGATGAAGAGCAGGCCGTGTTTTCTTATAAATCCTTCAATTTCAGATGTAGGTTCCGGGTCGGTCATAGATATACGGTTTTGTATTGATAATATTTAAATTATTTCTGTTATATTAGTGTTCTATAGAAAACCCCCCTGATGAGAAACTGTTAGGATCTATGAAGGTTACAGACAATCATTTTTATTAGCGATTTCTTTCATCGGAATGAGGAATCTTCGAGCTTTAAGATCGCTGCTGAACTTTCTTTTCAGGACGGATACGGTGTACCTTAGATCTTTCGGGATTCGGTACAATCGTTTTCAGGTTCAGGGTTTCTTCAGAGCACGTATTTGGTTTAATTATAAAAATGAGAGTCTCTAGTCTGAATAAAATCACTCCGTCCTCCGCACCGCTGCCCGGTTCAGAAAGAACCATGGCCGTCCAGCCAGCCGTAACCCGGCCTCTTCAGCGATAGCAAGTTTCTCATTGAACTTCTGGCGGAGATCTCGAACGGGTCCGGAAGGCTGCACGATTGCAGGATTGAAATAACGGCCCTGCCCCCACATTTTCCTATAAATAAACCTGTATGAGATGAAACCCGCAGAGCATTGGGGGGTCATTTCTGCTTTGGCGGACCGCTATCCCCAGCCCCCTCATCAGGTTTTTTTTCTGTGGATCTCTCAAGCAGCGGGAACCTGAGCATGTACCGCAGTCCCCCGACTGTAGACAGGTTTCGCATCTCGCGGCTGACCTGTGATATCATCTCCCGGACCACAAGCCGCTCCTCCACCTCCCCGGCCTCTTTGACATAGGCGAGCCGGTGGATCGAGTAGATCCCGATCAGGAACGCAAAAACAAAGAAAAAGTCCCAGTACTGGAAGTCCAGCGTCTGGATGGCAATTGCAGTTCCCGGGCTTTTCCAGTTCAGGGTGAGCGAGAGTTCGGTCGCCTTGAACGAATCGACAAACATCCCGCCGATGATAGGCGCGATACCGGCCGCAAGAGAGTTGGTGATGTTGATTGTGGCAAGGTATGCGGTTGCGCCCCCATGGGGTGCAAGCTTGAGGCCGATATTGGCCGAGGCAAGCGTGACCCCTGCTGTAGAGACTCCCATCAGGATATGCAGGACGATTAAGAGCGGAATGGTCAGCAGGTGCCGGTTAGGCAAAGTCGTAAATGTCCAGCCGAGGATGCAGAGCATAAAGAGAGGTCCCGCGACCCGCAGGACGGACTTGTTGCTGAACCGGTCTGCAATCCTGCCCCACATACTGTATGAGAGCACACTTGACACCTGGCTGAGCACGGCAAGGATGATAACGGCCGTGATGTCGAAATCAAGCATGACGAGAAGATATACGGTAAAGAACGGGGCGGCAAGGTTGACGGCAAAGTTCCATGAACCCAGAAAAGCGATCAGCCGGGAGAAGTTGTCGTCACGGAACGCAGACCGGACCTGGTCAAGGATCGGGACTTTTTGAGCTTCTGTCATCAGCGGCTCAGGAATCCGTGACATAAACCAGATCCCTGCAAGCCCGGCGACAAAACCGCCAAGGAAGATGACCGAGTAGGCAGTGCCCGGGGGATATGCAGGATTCCTCTCGATAAAATCGATAAGGGCGCTGGCAACAAGGGAGATGACGATCCCAAGGGCAAGAGCAAGGGACATGCGGCGGGAGAAGAAACTGCCCAGGATCTCCTGCGGCACCAGGTCACGCATCCACGAGTTCCAGCTGCAGTGGGAGATCGCGGAGATGCACCCATACAGGGTAAGTGAGGCTATCAGGACGGGCACGGCAGCAGCCGGGCCAAAGAGGAACGGGATGAGTGCAATGACAACCCAGAAAAGCCGGGCGACAATCGATGCACCAACGCAGATAAGTCGTCGGTTGCGGACCAGTTCCACAACCGATATGGCGGGCATCTGGATCAGCTCGGCAAGCGGGGGAATTGCCGCGAGCAGGCCGATGACTGTGTTGGACGCGCCAAGCTGGAGACCATATGCAACAAGGAAGATCCCGCTGGTGAGTGTGACCATGGCCTGCGTGGCGAGTCCGTCCCTGATGATATACGAGAGTCCAGTCTTGATCTCGTCTTCATTCAAGGTCTCTTTCGGGTCCAGCATGGCACAAAACACAGGAACCTGCGGTTTATCAGGAGTATCATGGCTAGTTTTTGGCCATTTTATACTGGATGTTGATATGAGCCGAAGGTTCAAAAAAGATTTCGCTCCCTGTGCCGGGAGCAGGGCAACAGAAAGTTGTGGCGGATCTGTTGGTTTATCATAGATTTGGTCTACGGTACGATCACTATGTTGCGAGACCCACGTATCCAAATCGTTGCGGTCCTTTTTCCACTCCCCCTCATTGCCTTCCTCCTGATAACTGCGGGGTGCACCAACACTCCTGCCGCCTCTGCCCGGAACCGCAGGGTTCCCATTATTGAGTGGGGGGGTTACCCGGTGACCCCCCCATATGCATGAGGGGGGGTTGATCCGGATTTGCGAGCTGAGGGGGGAGGGGGTGCCCCAAAAAAACTGAGTACGGGCCCCCACCCCCTCAGCAAAAAAGCCAGGCCCCCTGCCCCCCCATGAAAATTTTTGAGGGGTCCCCCCTTTGCAGTGAAATGAAGGGCCCCCCCTGTGCGAACCGATCA
>JALOBP010000017.1 GCA_023228295.1 Methanoregula sp. | reverse complement strand
GGCTACAGTGGCAAGAGCTCCTGTCAATGCAGTAATTCCAATGCCAAATACAATATGTTCCATTTAGCCTCCTCCCTGCGTGCGAATGCACGAGAGTATTCAAAATGCAATGCCACGCACATCGAGTTGATACTCTTTGTGGTTAGTGTAAAGTTGGTAAGATCTTAATTAAAATGTTTCGAATTTGTTCCGGCGATAGAAGGGTATATTAAGCCCGTTTTAAATATCGGGCTGCGTTCTGGGCTTTTCTAAACATGTGAATTTGTGTTAAAGAAAGTCCGCTTGTGTTGCGATCAAGATGGGTTGTGTATACGGTGGGTGATAGGGACAGCAGTGAGATACAAATTGTGTGCGTACAACCAAGCCATGCTGGCACCATCTCATGGTATCTCCGTGCGATCCCGGTCCCATTCCTTGAATATCAGAATTGCGGGGGGAATTTCCCCCCCTTCGGTAAGGTGCAGGGAGAGGGCGGATGTGATGGTATTCCTCCCCCGGCGATTTCTCCGGACAACCATTGACAGTTGCCAATTAGGAAAATGGGAGAGTAATATTAACGATTTGTCACTGAGTACCTTCCGCTTTTTTTTAATGAGCCGCAAATCCCGATCATCCTCGTAGTTTTGGTTTTTTAATTCCTATTCAGCTGTTTGTGTTCCGGTATCCGGCAGAAAAGGGGATCCTTTTAATCCTGAAGTGTATTGCCTGAAGATACTGCATACCTTTACGGATTTTTTGTTTTTAAGGATAATAGCAGAATAATACAGGAAAAAAGAGAAGGCGGCGACCGCGATTACTGTATAGACCTTTATGGAGTGGGGTTTTTATGCCTCCGTCTAGGGACTGGGAGGGCCCGTGGATGTGATTGGATACCGTTCCCAGCTCCTGTTCCGGAGATCCGCGATTGCCGCCACTCTACAGAATGATGAGTGGTTATTAACGATTTATCACTCAGTACCTTCCGCTTCCACCCCAGCCTGGCTTACTGATGTATGTTCAGGTACTGCACCATTCGAAACAATAGAAAACAGACGACGAGCCGGGGATTTTTGGATGTGATACCATGATCCCCCGGCCGTGCAGATGTCAGTGGACATCTGCCTCTCGTGGTTTCATGTAGTAGTATAAACGATCTTTCGCCCGGTACCTTTCGGATTAAAAAAGCGGAAGGTACTCAGCGACAAAAGGTATTATACCCTGTATCGGATGTTTCTCCGTGATACCATGAAGGTTCACTGGTTAGTACTATTGATTGTAGTCGGTGTGGCACTTGTTGCACCGGCAGTATCGGCACAGGTTGTTGAAGAAAAAGATGGCTACGTTGTAACGTTGGTAAATGACCCCCTCTCGCTCCCGGGCACAGCGAGACTTGCCACTACTTCCTACTCCCTCTCTCAAGGACAGACGATGACGTTCCTGACGTATGTTCCCTCAGGGTACACCGCTTTTATAACAGATCTCAACTGGGGTGTTCCGGCAAATTCCCTATCACTGACGATTGTAGCACCGGATTCTACGTTGGGACCTTATTATGATTCATCTGACGGCGTCATCAACGGGCGGATCACCCTGCGGATAAGCAAGGCCAGCGGTCTTGCATCCGGAACATGGAGTTCCTTTGTTTATGGGCAGAGCGTCAGCGGTTCGCAGAGTTTCACGTATTCCGCAGCTTTAAGTTGAAAACATAACCCTTTTTTTATTCCGCGTAATATTATCCACGCATGAACGGTCGTGCAGATATTTTCACCGGGCTTTTATTTGCTTTGTGTTTCTGCACGTGTCTTGTACCTCCCCTGGGTGCAAACCTGGGCGGATACACGGTTGAGCCTGCAATGCCGGAAGATCTGGTAGGGATATCTGCGAGTGAGATGGTCGAGGTTCCCTTCTGGCAACTGACCCCGTATGACTGGGCAGTCATTGCAGTGCTTACCACCTCACCTGCCCTTCTATTCTCTCTTGAAATCTTATTCTTCCTTAAAATTTTCGGGTTTCTTGGTTTTCGAAAAATCGCAAATAAAAATGTCCTGGACAACACCTCCCGGAACTCGGTTTATTGTTTCATCAGGAAGAATCCGGGCGCAGGTTTCACTGAAATTTCCCAAAAAACCGGTGTGGGGCCGGGGACGCTCCGCTATCACTTATCCCTCTTAAAACTCATGAACAAGATAACGACCCTCAAGACCACGCGGAATTCCCGGTATTTCGAGAACTCCGGGAGTTATTCGGTACTGGAGCAGAAGGTTCTGAAATTCCTGCACAATGAACCCTCGCGGATCATTCTCGAACACCTCTTAAAAAAACCCGATATGACCCGTGTTGAACTTGAACAGGCCCTTGGGATCTCCGGTGCTGGTGTGAATTGGCACCTGCATCGTTTCTCCGATGAGGGGATCCTGATGATTGCAAAGGACGGGAGGAATGCCCGGTACATCATTAACCCTGATGCAGTTCCGTACCTCGAGAAGTACATGCCGGAGTACCGTGGGATGGTGGTGTTGACGGATACCATACTTGCTGAGTCAGTCTCCTGAGGTCCCCTCTGTGTGGTATATTGAGATCATAATCCTTTTTTTATCGCGGAGCCATTATTCCTGTATGCTGAAACGGGCTGCAACAATAACGTTAATTTTATTCGTGTTACTGGCATGCCAGTTCTATGTACCCAACACCTGGGATGAAGACCTTGCGGGATACACGGTTGAACCCGCAACACCGGAGGATGCGGCAAATGCGGTACAGTTAGAGACAACCCAGATCGAGTTCTGGCAGCTCCCGCCCCGGATCATGCTCATGGCTATTGTATGCTCGTTCTGCCCGATCTTCCTCTTCCCCTTGGAACTGATCTTCTTTTTTAAACTGTTAATCATCCTTGGGTTCCGCAAACTTGCACGAATGAACGTGCTCGATAACCCGACACGGATGTCCGTGTACTGCTTCATCCGGAATAACCCGGGGACGGCGTTTATGGATATTTCACGGGAGACCCGCGTGGGTCCCGGGACGCTCCGCTATCATCTGGCCGTACTGAAACTCATGAATAAGATAACCGTTCTTGAGGCCACGCGGAATACCCGATATTTTGAGAACTCCGGGAGTTATTCGGTACTGGAGCAGAAGGTTCTTAAACACCTCAATGCCGCCACGGCACGAAATATCCTCGAACTCCTCTTTAGAAATCCCAATCGGACCCGTGGGGAGCTCGAGCAGACCTTGGGGATCTCCGGGGCCGGTGTGAACTGGCACCTGCACCGGCTCTCGTACGACGGATTGCTCGTGATCTCAAAGGACGGGAGAAACGCCCGGTACACGCTCTGCCCGGAAGCAGTCCCGTTCCTGCAGAAGTATATGCCGAATTACCGGGATATCGTCATCACTCCCCTCGTGACAACCGCTGAGCCGGTGTCCTGAGGCTGACCCGCGGGCTTACCGCCTTTCCGGAGACCGGTCCCTGATCTGCTGCTCGATCCGGTCGAGCCGATCCTGCAGCCGTTCGTTCTGACGGCGCTGCTCCACTAAAGCATCCTGGATAGCAGCAAGGCCGGCACCCGCGGTTCCTTCCTTCCCGCCGGGTCCCGTCCCCTCTTCCGGTGCCAGGAGCTTGTTGGCAATGAAACCGGCCAGGGTGCCAAAGAGGCCGACACCCATGGTCATGATCATGATACCGACAAGCCGGCCCCCGTTGGTCACTGGGTAGTGGTCGCCGTATCCCACGGTAGTGATCGTGACATAGACCCACCACATGGCATCGGAGGCCGAGAGGATGTTGGCATCAGGTGCCCCCCGCTCTGCCATGAACAAGGAACGCCCCGCTCTCGATGACGAGCATCACGCAGAAGACCACGATGTAGAGCACACTCTCGGCCCGGTGTTTTTTGAGCTGGCCAAAAATGTTACGTGCGCCGTACTTGTTGAGCAGGCGGTATGCCTTGAAGATCCTGAAAAGCCTCAGGATGCGCAGCGCCGGGATGCTGGCGAGCAGGTCGGCCCACCCCCTGTTAGAGACAAAGTAGTGCGTCTTTGACTCTGCGCTGAAGAGGCGGAAGAGGAAGTCGGCGATGAAGATGATCGTTAAGAAGAAGTTGATGACAATGAGGACATTGACGGAGTCGGAGTCGAGGCCGGGGATCCACGAGACTATCAGGTTGAAGACAGAGAGGAGAGAGACGAGCAGGATGAAGATCTCGTAGCCGGGGTCTTTTAAGTCCTCCATCCCGGGCTGGGTACCGGCTCTTTTATCCGCATCGTTCATTGAAGTGGTATTCTGGTGCCAAAAATAAAAAATGGGCGGGTTTGGATCGGCCGGGCACGTTCCCCCCCCCTTTCGGATATCCGTGATATCCTTGTTGCAGAACGTGAGAAAATTTAAAAAAATTACTCTTCCTTTGCTGCGATTCCTGCAACACTCACAACCAATCCGGTCGTACTCAGGATTGCACCAGCCATCTGCATGAGCTGGTACATCTGGTAATCCTGTTGTGCCTCATCTGAAATAAGGAGCGCCGCCTGGCCAAGAAGCGTTTGATATTCATCAATCCGTAACTGGGCTGACATATAAGACGCGATACCAATCATCACGAAAATGATACCGAGTGTTAAGATCCCTGTTCTCATATACTTTTTATTGAATCCGGCAGATTAAAGGATGCCGAATTGAAAATGAACCCCGCGACGGGCGGGCTGATACATCCAATTTCCGGATCCAGGTCCAGCTCGTAGAAGACAGGGTTGCGCCGGCCTTCGTCCCGCGTGAGCGGGGTCTCTTTTGTTGGCGGTTCAAGCCCGCTGAATGGCCACGGTACAAGCCGGTCACGGTTGCAACTGGTGTTGTTTCAAGTATCATGATACGCCTCCTTTGTGTGTTTGTGCTCGTTCCGGAGTTCTTTAAACTCTCCAACTACCTCATCGTACCTGCCGTTCTTCTGGTAGATGGCGATGAGCAGGGGATAGATCGGAAGCAAGTTCCCACCGTTGTTCAATTGCGATTGGATTTTTTCTTTTCTTGAGAAAGTTCCGGAAGTTATTTGACGCTTTTGGGAGATCTTTCTGTAGTTGTCCAATTTGCGATTGGATTTTTCTTTGTTGGGGAAAATTACCGAATTGATTTGATGCTCATCGATGGCACCCCCATTTGCATGATGGACGTATTACCGGTTCCGAAAAAAATTTTAGATTTCCAATTCATCGGAGTATTTCCATCGCTAATAGCGTCCCGTTCCCGATGGGGGCCGGCAGCGCAGGTGGGGGCTGCCCGTTTCCATTCAGGATTTTTACTGCAATTTTTCGGGTTTTTTCCAATCTCCCTTCTCCTTCTGATACCTGCGGCCTCCATCATCATGCCATTCCAGATATTTCCAATCTTTCTTTGGCTTCGAAGATCTGTTGTCTCCTTCGTCAAACATTTCCGGATTTTTCCAATCAGAAAAATTTTAGAAATTTTCCCGGATGAATTTACTCGAGAGACGTCACAGTATCAGCCCAGGTCTCGACCTTCGCAAGGATGTTATCATCCGAGTATGAGGTGATGCTGACATTTTTGCGCCCGAACGTCACGAAACACAGCTCCCCTTTGGGGTCGCGACACTTGAGCGTGGCCGAGAAATCTGGTTCTATGACATGGACGCGGACGGGTACTCGCTTGATGATAAGTTGACATTCATTGATGGCAAGGGGGATATCCTGGACATCATCCAGTATTAACGCAACCGGAAGAAAGGGAACCCTGTAGGTTAGGAAGGCAAATGTTCCTTCGTTCCCATCAGCGAGATTAAAGAGAACGGATACGATCTCTTCATCTCACGCTACAATGAGATCGAGTACGAAGACGTACAATATGAGAAGCCGGAAATAATTATTGAAAATAATGAGGCACTTGAGAATGAAATTCAGAGCGGTCTCAAGGATCTCAAAATGTTATTAAAAATAATTTTTTTAAAATTTTTCTGTAATAGTCCCGTGTTATCGTACATCAACCCCTCAGTAAAAACCAATAGTTCCGAAATCAGGTTCATACTTTTTCTTATTCTCCCGGTAAAAAATAATCAGCGGTTGAGAATCGTATCGTAGCTTTCTGATTCTTTTCAAGATCCGAATATCGCGTTCCTACACCCCGCCCCCTCAGCCTGGATCATTCCCCCAGCCGCCTTCGCAACATCTTCCCCGGTCTCTTTTTATCCTCACCCGGCAATTCTCGTACAATTAATAGAAAGGAGATCGCATGAAACATATCCTGCCCCTCACCATTCTCGTCCTCTGCCTCTGTATGCTGCCGGCTGCGGCAGTGATCCAGGAGGTCACAATCAAAGGAACCGTATCGGCAGTCAGCCTTGAGAACAATACCTTCACCATCACGGACCCGGCGCGGTACGGCTGCTCGTACCCTGCCAGTGGCGATGTAGTATGTTCGTTCACCCCTATGGACCGCACCTCCCTCTCGGGCAGCGTGCCTTCCGACAGCGCATATACTGTATTTAACATTGGCGACAGCGTTGTAGCCACGAGCCTTGGCGGAGAGGGTGTGACGTGGATCACGCTCGCAAAGCTTCTCGGCCCTGCTGACCCCCAGGCGTACGTGACCGATATCGTCGGCGACCCATCAACAATCCCAACCTCACTTGCCGGAGATTACAGCATCTGGATGTCAAACACGCCCGACTGCATGACCTGCTCCGGGACCACCTGCAAGGCGGCATTGTCAAAGGTGGAGATCCTGAGTGGTACTGATGTGGTCATGTCCAAGGATCTCAAACCTGGTTACTCGATGACCTACAACGGCAGGAACGATGGTTCGAGTGTCACGGCAACCTTCGTTAAGGGCCAGGCCCCCTCGAACACCTGCGCAGCATATGTTTCCGGGATGGCCGGCCCGCAGACCGTTTCGGTCTACGTTGTCAATGTAGTCCCTCCAGTTGGATTCACCGATAAGGCAGCAGTGACCCCCCCGCCCGAAGTGACGATGCCCGCCGAAGCCCGACCCACGGCCACCAAATCCGGGATGCTCCCGTTCGTGGCGCTCGTGGCGCTCGCCCTCATAGCTATCTTTGGTTTCTCCCGCCGTGAGTAAACCCGCCCGTGAGCCGACGGGATCCCCCGGCCCACCTTTTTTCCGGCAGTAATGGTTTCTTCCGGCATAGTTGTTATCGTTGCAGAAATATCCCCCTTTTTACCCGGTAATGCATACTACCTGCCAATGCACAACCACCGGGAAGATGCGGTTGCAAACGGGGTCTTCCTCATCGGCATCAACGGCCTTATCATCAACATCGCTGTCATGTACACCATCCACGGGAGCCATGACCTGAATGTAAAAAGTGCATTCCTGCACGTGTTTGGTGATACCCTCTCATCGGTCGGGGTGATTGCTGCAGCGCTCTGGACCGCCTTCACCGGCCAGATGGTTGTCGACCCGTTCCTCAGTATTGCGATTGCCGTTCTCATCATGGTCTCATCGTTCTCGATCCTGCGGGAAGCATTCGCCATACTCCTCCAGTTCGCGCCCAGCGACGTTGATACGGAAGCGGTGATCCGGGAGATCGAATCCGTGAACGGGGTTGACGGGGTCCACAATGTCCATCTCTGGAGCCACTGCTCGAACATCAACGTCCTCGATGCCCATGTGTATTCCTGCGAGACCGATACCCGCAGGCTCGATGAGATCAAGGCCGAGATAAAACACCGGCTGGAAAAGTTCCGCATCGGCCACTCGACGCTGGAGTTCGAGTGCCGCGAATGCGAGGACTGCCGCCGTCACCGGGAATTGCGGGATTGACCGGCGGTCTTAAAATATTTATCAATAGATCATCACCCCCCGGCCCACAGAAAAGGCTTTTCCCCTCTATACCGTAATGATACAACCATGCCTTCTTACTATTTCTCCATCGAGGGGACCCGGACCGGGGAGCGATCCGATCCCGCCACGGACCGGCTCGTCACCCTCCAGTACCAGAAGATCGACCTGACCACGGGCGAACCGCACGATGTCCTCGTCATCCACCGGGCATGGGAGAGCTCGGAACAGGAGATCGTGACCTCGTTCTATAACCAGTTCTTCAGGCCCGGCACCTCCGTCACGCAGTTCATTCCGGTGGGCCTGAACCTCGATTACGCGTACGAGATGCTCCTCGCACTCTTCCGGAAATACAACCTCTCACCCCCGACCAGCTACGAGCTCTACTACCAGCGGCCCCGGTTCGATCTCCGGCCGGTTGTCATCCTCCTCAATAACGGGCGGTTTGCGGGGGCAAGCCTCGATGCCTTCTCTCTGAAAAAGGGCGAGGACCGCCACATGGAGAAATGGATCGAGAAGAAGGAGTATGGCCGGATCGAGCACTATGTCCGGGAGGAGGCAACACGGTTCCAAAAAGTCCTCCAGTACCTGAGCAAGTACAAGTCCCGGCTCGGAATTATCGTCAAGGAAACACCCCCATCCCGGAAATCCCCCCGCACATCCACCCCGTCCGAATGTCCGACCCCGGCACCTGCTTCCCCGCCCCGGTCTCCGGAGCGGCCGGCACCAAAGGCCGCTGCTACTGATAAACCTGCAAAGCGGGACCGCCCGGCCCCAGCCGCAAAACCGCAGTCCCGTTCGCTCCTTCCCGCCCCAGAACGGACCCCTGCCGAACGGAAACGGTCCCCCGCGGGCCGGAACCAGCTCGCCATCCACCCGTCCGCGAAGGGTGCTCACATGAAGAAAGGATCGGGGAAACGTCGGCAGGCGTGAATTTTCCCTTTTTGCGATCATCGACCGGGAGGTCTGTTGTCTTATCGCACCCCGGAACAGATCCCATGTCGTCTGCCACATTCTCGTACGGGCTCTCCCGCACAACTTTCCACGATATACCCGGTTCGGGAATATCCTTATCTCCCGTGCTCCTCAAATGTACATTCATCGGACGGCGGGCATGTCACTGCTCCCGAACGGATACCTACAATTCTGGTGACTCAATGGATTTTGCTGAACTGCTCTCTGATGCCTGGTGCTATACAAAGGAATGCACGCTTTCGAACACAACTCGCTGGATGCAGCTCATCGTGACGGTCCTCTGTCTCGGCATCCCGTTCAACGGGTATATCGTGCGGGTGTACCGCGGGACAACCCCAGCTCCTGAAGTTGACAACTGGGGCACGCTTTTTGTCGACGGCCTGAAGATGCTGGCAATCGGCTTTGTCTATGTCCTCCCCCTCATCCTCGTCCTGGTCATGATCTTCGGGATACTGGTTCTCGTCTCCCCCGAAGGCAACGTAGAGGAATCCGGTTTTGTCGGCGGCTTTTTTGAATCGCTCTTCACGCTCCTGTTCTATTTTGCGGAGTTCGTGATTGCCGCCTTCCTTCCCGTTGCATACATTCGCTTTGCCCGGACCGGCGTCTTTTTCGAGGCCTTCAATTTCAGCGCTATGAAAGAGACGATCGGGAAGATCGGCTGGATTAACTATATCGTTGCGGTTGTCTTCATCGCCCTCCTCATCGGCATTCCCCTCAGCATCGTGATGTTCGGCCTCATTTTTGTCTTTGTTGCCGTAGCGATCATTTTCAGCAGCGAACTTATCGTGATATTCGGCCTCCTTGCTGTCATGGCCCTCCTGATCCTTATCGTCATGCCGGTTATCGGTATCTTCCAAGCCCGGTACATGACCCGCATATACGGGATGTCGGGAGATTAATTTTTTTGGTAATTACTCATTATAAGCCACTCGTTTTGAAACCACCCCCCTCTTGCGCCACCAGTCCCCAGTGGGGGACGGGGCGCATTATGATTGGACGAGGTCGGTAACAGGAAATACGTCGTTATCGCAATTTGGGAGATGCCACAGTGGCGGGGGCGGAGGTGGAACCGAAGCCACCAAGAACGTCTGACGTATTGTTTCTGCAATAGATTTTCAAATAACCATAAAATGTTCTGGTGGCTCTAATTAAGGAATCACCATTTTTTTAATTAAAAAAAGTGTTTTTTCGCGTTCCGGAAAGTGTCATCATGCCCGTGTACGCAAGTCCGTTGACCTGTGTCTCGCCGTTGGTCTGGCCCGGACCGTATGGCAACCTCTTTACGGATCTTTCTCTCCGTAGGTCCCGGTGTACGAAGGTTTGAGCAGGATCTTCGTGCCCTCAGTCCAGAGGTCTTTGATCTCGTTCTGGAACATCCAGACCATCTCGTAGTTCTGCAGGCCGGAGTACAGGGCAACCATCAGCAACGCAAGCGTGTGGGGGTCGGCCTGCGTCTGGATGAAATGCTTCTTCTTCTCCCGCTTGATTGCCTCTTCAAAAGTTGCAACAAGTCCGGCATAGTATTCCCGGGTCGCGTGCCGGACATCGGAGTTCCGGGCTGCAAGGGCAAACATCTCAAAAAAGATCGCCCGCTGCCGGTCATCGGTTAAGGAGAAACGCTCGAAGAGATTGGCAAACACTTCATCGATAGGGCGGTTGTAGAACGATTCAAAGCTTGTCCGTTCGATATCGCCCTGGAACTTGTTCAGGACCGCTGCGACCAGCTCCTCCTTGCTCTTGAAGTACCAGTACACCGCACCCTTGGTAACACCCAGTTTCTTTGCCACGTTATCGACGGTCATCTGGTCGCAGCCACGTTCCGCGATCACGTCCATCGCGGCCTCGATGATCCGGCGTTTGGCATCCTCCTTGTATTCCGGGACGACCTTTGGCATGGCTCCTCATATTCACTTCACCCGTCAGAGGTAAAAAACATTGCATGGGGATGAAATACAAACCGTTTGGTATTTATACATTCTAATGAGTATGTTATTTTACGAAAGAGTAGGTGATTTACTGTGACAACGGGAATAAACGACCTTTGGAAAGCCGGGCCGGGTGGCCCGAGTCGTATCGCGGAAGGAATTACCCTGCAGCGTATGGCGGAATCGATGCTGCCGGAGGATGTCCGAATCTTCTATGATCCCTATGCAGTCCATTTTGTAGACCCGGCAAAACTTGCATGGGCTAGGGACCATCCTGCGGAAACACAGGCTATGGTGGAGGTCATCGAGCGGAAGATGCCCGGGTGGAGCAACACGATCCGTGCCCGGGTCCGGTTTTTCGATGACGTCGTGGGGAACGCTGCTGCTGAAGGTTTTTCGCAGCTCGTGATCCCCGGTGCAGGGTACGATACCCGGGCGTACCGCATCGAATCGCTGAAAGGACACCTGCGGGTTTTTGAGATCGACCGGCCGGAGACGCTTGCGAGAAAGACCGGGATCCTGAAAACAATCTTCGAGACACTGCCGGACCATGTCGCGTTCGTTCCTCACGAAATCGGGAAGGAGCCCTGGTGGCAGTCACTTGAAGTGGCCGGATTTATTCCGGCAGGAAAGACGCTCTTTCTCCTTGAAGGACTTGTGATGTACCTCCCCCGCCCGGCAGTTGAGGATCTGCTCGCCGGGATCGCAGGGCATGCCGGTGTCGGCAGTGCCGTGCTCTTCGATTTCGTACCGCAATCGCTTGCAGACGGGTCATCGGATGCAGAAGGCGGCCAGGAGATCCGTGAATCGACGATCAGAATGGGCGAACCGATCCTGTCGGGATTTGCACCGGGAGAGGTCGTGCCGTTTCTGGCAGGGCTTGGCTTTGGAAATGTTCAGGTCATTTCGTCTCCCGCATATACGAAGATGTACTACACGGGAAAGAATGCCGGGAGGAAGGTGTCCGGCCTGCTCTCGTTTGCGTATGCAAAAGTCCCGGGAGGGAACCGGACATGAGCGGGGTGAAACGGCCCGCCCCGATACCGGTAATCAACCTGGATGTCATCTACGGCAGGACTACCGGCACCTGCTGCTGGGGTTGCGCAAAACGGGACGACTGCCCGATGGAAGCCGTGGGCCGGCGGTGCACGAGAGACCACACAACCTGCCCGGAGTGTACGTGGTGGGGAAGCCGGGGCTGCTACTGCTTTGCGATCGATAAAAATCTGCTGAAGATGTGAGACTTACGGCAGTACCGGTATCCCTGGCAGTCAGCCACTGGTGAGAGGAACACACTAAAGAGCAACGAATTGATGATCCGGGGACCGGGTTTTGAGATCTCTGACAGGAGGACAGGAAATGCAGGAATCAGACAATGTTAAGGCAATCGAGATGAGTAAACCGAGTAAAGGCCCAAGTAAGACGGCTGAGACAATAGCCATGGTGAGGGTAGGTGAATCGAGAAGGCCGGAAGACGAGCGCATCTGTTACGACCCGTATGCCATCCGCTTCATCAGCCGGGAAGTGTTGGAATTTGCGACCAATAACCCGGAGAAGTATAAGGCATTTTTAGCGCAGAGCGAACGTTTGGTACCAGGGGTACGTAACTCGATCATAGCCAGGGTACGATATTTTGACGATGTTGTGAACTCCTCCATTGGCGATGACCTGGAACAGCTCGTCATACTTGGGGCCGGGTACGATACCCGGGCATACCGTATCGAAGGGCTGAAAAATGTCAGGATATTCGAAGTCGACCAACCGGCTACACAAAAAATCAAAGTGGAGAAGATTAAGGAGATTTTCGGAACGCTCCCCAGCCATGTCACGTATGTTTCTGCCGATATCGGAGTCGATGAGCTCGGCCGGCGGCTCCATGAAAGCGGCTATGACCGGTCCCAAAAAACCCTCTTTATTATTGAAGGGCTTTTTATGTACCTCCCCCCGGGGTCCGTGGACGAGACGCTGTCATTCATAGCGCATAATTCAGGCAGGAGCAGTACTATCGTTTTCGATTATATTCCAGAGTCCGTAGTAGATGGCACATGCGAACTTGAAGCCGGCAAGAACTGGCGAAAGGGAGTGATGGACGTGGGAGAACCGTTCCTGTTTGGAATAAAAGAGGGGGAGATCGAAACCTTCCTCACGCAAAGGGGATTCTCGAAAATCAGGAATGTTACCAGCAAAGACTACAAGAAGGCATATTTCTTCGGAAAAAACGAGAGCAGGGAAATGAATAGCCTGTTATCGTTCGCGTATGCTGTGGTTGTGTAAGAGTGCTTTTGAAGATGTGAGGTGATGGTATGACATGACAACCCGCCGGAAGGCACACCACAGGACCATGCTGTGGATCCGGGGCGCGGAAAAGAACCCTTTAATAGATCTGACTCACAGTCAATAATTGACTCTGAGTCAAAAAGGCACAGGGCCAGTACGAGCAGCATTATGATCGTTGCAGACAGGAAACAACGCAAGAAGGAACAGCGGCGCACCGAAATAGTCGATGCCGCCGAGAAGCTCTTTTACAAAAAGGGCTTCGACAATGTTACCATGGACGAGATAGCAGATGCAGTCGAGTTCTCCAAGGGCTCGCTCTATGTCTATTTCAAAAACAAGGACTCGCTCTTCTTTGCGATTGTGGCCCGCATGCACCGGGAATATTTCCGGCAATTCAGGGAACTTCTCGATGAGAATGCCAGCGGCGGGGAACAGATCCGCACGATGATCCGGCACCTGGTCGAATACACCAAGGATCACCAGGAGTATAATGACATGGCCTGCACGATCGGACCCCTGATCTGGTCGAGGATGGATACTGAATACGAGCAGGTTCTTGCAGAGAACTCGATGGATTATAACCTGTGGCTGAACGATGCAATCAACAAAGGGATAGCTGATGGTTCCATCAGGAACGATCTCAACCCGGCACTGTTTGGGTTCTATATCTCGCTCATCAGCATCTCGGTTGTCTCACCTTCGCCTCTCTGGAAAAAAGGGTTTGAGCTGGCGGGAGTCGGGTACGATGAGTTCGTGGATAATTTCCAAAAATTCATCGATCCTTCGATCAACAACTGCAAAACCGAAGGCCCCACAAAAAAACACCCCGCCGGAAAAAGCGGCTGATACAGCCGGCCCGGCACTGCACGCAGGGGTAAAATCCGAATGAAAGATCCCGTTTAAAGAGCGTATGCTGTCGACCAAATCTGCGGACGGCAGGATGATGGTGCCAGGGGCTGTCAGAAAGCAGGACAAGACCAATGACAATCAGATGATACGGAGAAAAAATGGCTATAAAGAACGAAAGCAGACAACAAGAAACATCAAAAATCCCGGGCTGCATCCGGAAGATGTCCCGGGCTGAGCGGTTCTTCTTCATGAGCCCGGCATGCACGGTGATGATGGCGGCCCGGATAACAGGCGCTGTTAATGAGACACTACTCCGGCAGGCACTTGCCACCGTGAGCCGGGTCCACCCGCTGCTCCGGTCAAAGATCGTGTTCGATGACCGGCACGATGCATGGTTCTCATCAGATGGCGTCCCGGAAGTCCCGATGAGGTTTTCCTTCCGGACCTCCGACAGCCAGTGGCTGGACGAACTTAAAAGCGAGGCGCGGGTACCGTTTGATCTCGATAAGGGACCGCTGGTCAGATGCGTGCTTCTCCAATCTCCCGAAGTCTCCGACCTGCTGATCTTCTGCAACCACAGCATCTGCGACGGCATGGCGATTGCCATACTCGTCCGGGATCTTCTCGTACGGTATGCAGATCCTGATATGGAGATCCGTGTGCTGGATCCCCCGAATGCCCTGGATCTCGAGAAGCCGGGAATTTCCGTCATGGGGATCATCTCGCAGATAATCTCAGTCTATGCGAACTGGAAGTGGAATAAGAATCCCTTCTATTTCAGCCCGGAGGACTATGAGGTCCTGTACCGCACCTACTGGGAGAAACGCATGCCCGGTCTGGTACTCTTCGAGTTCGATCCGGCAGAATCCACAAGGCTGCAGGCAGCCTGCCGGGAGCACAGTGTTACTGTAGCATCAGCAGTCTCGGCTGCATGCCTTGCAGCTCATGCAGATATTACCGGCGGCTTTTTGAAAAGCCAGCGGACAGTACTCGTGCCGTATGACCTGCGGAGACGCGTGCAACCCCCCACCGGGGACGTCTTCTGTTTCTGCGCCGGAGGGATCCGGCTTAAGTTTGCGTATTCACCGGAAAAACCGTTCTGGGATAATGCCGTGGCAATGCACAAGGCCATCCATGCGTACCTGGAGAAACCATCCCCCTCGCCTCTGCCGGAATTTGAACCGTCCCTCATCGATGCCCTCGCGGGATTCGGCGTATTCACAAACAAGGTTCCCGAAGCATATACCAAAACTGCCAACCTGCATCGATTTGCCGCCGATACGGGAAACATCGTAGTCTCGTTCAACCGCAATATGGACAAGACCTTTCCCGGGTTCACTCCTTCGAACCTGGGCAGGATCGATATGCCTGAATCCTATGCAGGTCCCCGGCTGGAACGGCTGGTCTTCCTGCCCGCGGCAAGTGAGATCAACCCGCTGGTCCTTGGCGGGATCGGGGTCAATGGTACGATGACATTCTCCCTGCTCTTTGTCGACCCCCCGGCGAAAACCGGTGTCTCACCGGAACCGGAGATGATAAGGATTCGGAACCGGGCACTGGAGCACCTGGGTTTTCCGGAAAAGGTTCACCCGGGTGCAATGGAGTGAGGGAACAAAATGCCACCCGTACACGTCAATGGTTTTAACCGGTATTATGAGACCCGGGGATTGCGATGAGCAGCCCTACTCTAAATGACATGAGCGCTATCAGCCTGCGGCTCCGGGGTTTCCTCCACGGTCTCTTCGTCCCAGTCCTCATGGGCGCTATCCTCTTCCTGTCGGCCGGCACCGTCGCATGGCCTGCCGCATGGATGATCCTCATGGTCGTCTTCCTGGCATTCACGATTGCCATGCTGACCATCAGTCCCGATCTTGTCGTGGAACGCACGCAGAAGCAGGCCGGCGCAAAAGAGTACGACAGGAAACTGGTCCGGGTAATGAACTTCACCGGGCTTCTCCTGCTCATTGTGGCGGGCCTTGACTTCCGGTTCGGATGGACCGGGCAGATCGCCTTTCCTGTCCAGACCGCTGCCTTTGTCCTGTTCCTCTTCGGGAACTGCATCTTCACCTGGGCAATTATTTCAAACCGGTTCTTCTCGCTTATCGTGCGGATCCAGAATGAGAAAGGCCACCATCCGGTTACCTGCGGTCCGTACCGCTATGTCCGGCACCCCGGGTATCTCGGACTCCTTCTCACGCTCCTGACCCAGCCGGTTATTCTCGGCTCGCTCTGGGCGCTCATCCCGGCGATCGTTGCTTCGGGGCTTCTTGTGAAACGGACTGATCTCGAAGACGGAACTCTCGAAATGGAACTTGAGGGGTATGAAGACTACACACACCAGGTCCGGTACCGGCTGGTGCCGGGAATATGGTGACCAGGAGATTTGTGAAATGACGGAAGAATCAGAGGAGATGACGTGAAACCATGCCAACCGTACACGTAAACGACATCGATATGTATTACGAGATCCATGGCGAGGGCGAGCCCCTCCTCATGATCCTCGGGATGGGAATGAACATTGCATCGTTCAACAATCCGGAATTTATCCGGATGTTTGCAGAACAGTACCGGGTTATCGCGTTCGATAACCGTGGGGTGGGCAGGTCGTCAAAACCGGATACTCCCTTCACGGTCGAGACAATGGCTCAGGATACCATTGGTCTCATGGATGCTCTTGGCATCAGGCGGGCGCATGTGAAGGGAGGATCCCTTGGAGGTGCCGTTGCCCAGATCCTTGCAGCGGAACATCCGGAACGGGTGAACGGTCTGGTGCTCTCCGGCGCAGCAAGCCGGTACCCCTTCCTGATGAAGACGATGGTCTGCCTGGCACCGAAGATACCGTTCATGCGGAAAAAATCGGTTCAGATGGCCGAACCCCTCTTCAGGGAACCCTACCCGCCAACAGAGACGACGTACCTGAACCAGTGTGTGGCAGGAGCCAGCTTTGACGGCAGGAAATATCATGGAAGGATACGGGCCCCGACCCTTATTACCAACATGGCACACGACCAGTATGTTCCCATGAAGTATACCCGCGAACTTGTGGGGGGAATACGGGGCTCACGCCTCGAATTGATCGACCGCGACCATCTTGCCTATCTCACTGAACCGGAACTAATTGCTCGGCCGGCGCTTGATTTTCTGAATGAAGTGGATTCGGGAACGAGGGGACCATGATCCGATGTTGAACATTATGCTCTCCATGAAAATCCCCTGCGGTGGCGGTTCTGCCGGAATTATCCATGAACAGAAAAATTCAGGAGCAGATGAAGTATGAAGACACAGGTAAACACAGGAATGACTAACCCATCCGCTACCGTAACCCTGGCCGGCGGTCTGAAATTTGTAGCAAAGACGAACATGGGAAACGAGATCTTCTTTGAGCCGAGCCCGGTGCTGGGCGGGAGCGGGAAGATCCCCAACCCGATGGAATACTATATTGCAGCCATCGGGGGATGCGCAGCGATCAAAACGCAGATCGATCTTGCCGCACTGGGGTCTGCCTCGGAATCTGTGGAGGTGCAGGTTAACTGCACTCGAAGCGAGGCGCTTCCCCAGATCCTGAAAACCATTCACGTAACGTTCACCCTGAAAGGCCGGCCGGATGACGCGAAGGTGGCAGCAGTGATCAGGGACGTGATGACCCTGCACTGCCCGGTTGCCGTACTGGCTGCTGCTTCAGCGGATGTGACATGGGAACACCGTATTGTGCCGCTGTGAACGTTTACGGGATGATGGAAATTTTGTATTCAACTACATGCATTAATGGAGATCGGAGTGTGGAACATGAGTAACAGCAAGAAAAACTCTGCTGGGGACTATGCATTCCTTATTGAGGCTGCCCGTTCGTTTGGGGCTGCCGATGCAAAGGTGATCCCTGCATCGGATGTGATCGTGGAGAACCGCGTGCCGCTCAAGTGCCGGTCGGGGTGCATCGGGTACGGTAAGAAACTGACCTGCCCCCCCTATGCTCCGACACCGGACGAGTTCCGGAAGATCCTCATCGAATACCGGCATGCGCTGCTCGTGAAATTAATCTGCCCGGCAAAGGCAGAGCCGGATGTGATCCATTCGATCTACCGCTACTGGCTCGACCCAGAAGCGCCGGCTGACAAGAAGGAGCAGGCCACGCAGTTCTGGAAGGACCAGTTTGCCGGCTCCGCCGCGTTTGCCCCGATGATGCTCGAGCTGGAACGGCTCGCGTTCAATGCCGGCAACCCGTTTGCGCTGGCACTCGTCAATGGCTCGTGCCGGCTCTGCGAGACCTGCAACGTGAAAGCCGGCGTCTGCGTTCATCCCACCCGGGCCCGGTTTCCCGAACATGCGGTGGGGATCAACATGGTGATGACCGCGGAGAAGGCAGGGATGCCGATCCGGTTCCCGGTGCAGGGGCACCCGGAACTGATGGCGCTGCTGCTGATCGATTGAGGGATGGGCACCAGCTAATTCCGGGATGTACCCTCTATGAAGGGAAATTTTTACTAATCGTATGACATACCCGATGAGACTGATACAAAAACCGGAATGAGCACCGGCCAGATTGACCAATCTCTCCGGTTATAGCCGATAAACCATCTGAAAAATCTGGTAATACGGATAAATCTGGTGATAACCTATGCAGGACACACAAGGAATCATTGACGTACACCATCACGTCATTCCGCAGGAATATATCGAATCCCTAAAAGAAATCGGAATAAATTCATCCCTTGGAAGAAATCTTCCGCACTGGGATGTAGGTGAGACGCTCAGAGTGATGGACAAAAACGGCGTTGCGACATCGTTTGTATCCATCTCTGCACCGGGCGTTTATTTCAGGGAGGCAAAAGATCCGCAGGACTTTGCCATCCGCCTCTCTAGGCAGATGAACGAGATCTGTGCAGATCTGGTCCGGGATCACCCGGCAAGGTTCGGCGCTTTTGCCATACTGCCCCTCCCGGATGTGGACGCAGCACTGTCCGAACTCAAGTATGCTCTCGAAGTACTTCACCTTGACGGGGTCACCCTGTTATCGAACTATGACGGGTATTACCTGGGCGATCCCCGGTTCGACCGGTTACTCGCCGAACTCAACCGCAGGAAAGCCGTTGTCTTTGTCCATCCCATGACCCCACCCGGCATGGAGGCCATTCACCTTGGCTTCCCGGAAATGATGATGGATGTCTGCTTTGATACAACGCGAACCGCCTATTCCCTTGTGCTGAGTGGCCAGACCGAGAAATACCCGGATATCCGGTTTATTCTCTCTCATGCTGGGGGAACGGTCCCGTACATTGTCGCACGGGTGAAAGGGGCAGCTATGT
The DNA here is from genome assembly GCA_023228295.1 of Methanoregula sp. GTDB lineage: Archaea > Halobacteriota > Methanomicrobia > Methanomicrobiales > Methanospirillaceae > Methanoregula. Next base: position 19,702 of record JALOBP010000017.1, on the reverse strand, counting down.
TCTGCCAGCTCGGCAAAACAATCCCTAAGGGTCTCGAATATTATTTGCAGAGATTTTATTACGATACGGCGCTTTCAGCGGCCCCCTGTGCGCTCTCGTCCCTTCACGCGCTGGTCGATTCGTCCCGGATTCTTTTCGGGAGCGATTATATTTTTGCAACCGATGTTGCTTTTGAACGGGGCCGCAAGGGAATACGGGAATACGGAAGGTTCACGGGAGAAGACATTGCTGCCATCGAGTGCGGAAATACCCGTGCCCTCTTCCCGGGAAAAATCACAGAGTAATGGTGGATGAAACTATGGAACAATTACTAAAACCGGCCGACCGTGTTGAAATTACCATCCTGGTCGACAACTACATCGATATCTTTGTACCGCCGTCAACTCCCATGGACCAGCGGCTGCCGTTCGACCCGTGCCGCCATATCCTGGCCGAGCACGGCTTCTCGTGCCTGGTCCGGGTCTTTGCCGATGAGAAGGAGCACGCGATCCTGCTCGACACCGGGCTCTCCCGCGAGTGCATGGCATGGAATGCCCGGCAACTGGGCATCTCCCTTACCGGGATCGAAGCCGTGGCCTTAAGCCACGGGCACTTCGATCATACCGGCGGGCTCCCAACCATCTTTGCCGGAGCGGGGCGTCAGATCCCGCTCGTTGCCCACCCGGATGCGTTCCTCCGGCGCAGGCTCAACAACCCGGCTAAAGGCCCGGTCGAACTCCCGCAGCTCGATGCGATAGCACTGAAGAACGCCGGGGCAGATATCCTGATGCGCAGCGGACCCTCGGCCCTTGCCGCCGGCCACCTGCTCGTAACCGGGGAGGTTGAACGGAAGACCGCGTTCGAGAAAGGGATGCCGGGGATGGAGATGCTCATCGATGACCACTGGTCGACCGATTCAATCCGCGACGACCAGGCGCTCGTGATCAATGTAAAGGATAAGGGCCTTGTCGTCTTGAGCGGCTGTGCCCACGCCGGCATCATCAACACCGTGAAGTATGCACAGAAGATCACCGGTGTCGATCATGTCCACGCGGTCCTTGGGGGATTCCATCTCACCGGGCCGGCCTTTGCGCAGGTGATTGCGCCAACCATTGAGGAGATGAAACGGATCAACCCTGATTATGTCGTGCCCATGCACTGCACCGGGTGGGATGCGATGCACCGGTTTGAGAGGGAGATGCCCGGGAAGTTTATCCTCAACACGGTCGGGACAATGTACGAGTTCTGATCCGGGAATTATCGGATCACCGTTACCTCTAGGGGCCAGTTCGTACCGATGAAGATCACCCGCAAACTCGCTGATGGAATAGCCGGGGCAGCCGATATGATTACATGAAGAATTACGGAGGAATGAAAAATGGTTGGAGAAATGGGATCAGCATTATTGAACGAAACAACCGTAGGAATTGGACTCAAGGCAATCGGGGCAGGTCTCGCGATCGGGCTCACTGGTATCGGAACGGGGAACGCTGAGGTGGGCATGGGTTCAGCAGCAGTCGGGGCCATTGCTGAAGATAAGAAATTCTTTGGAACAGGGCTCATCCTCACGCCACTCCCTGAATCGATCATCATTTTCGGGCTTGTCATCGGTCTCCGTATCCTGTTTTTGTAGGAGTGAGAATTAAAACCGCAGGTCATTCCCGATATCCGGCGCAGATCCATTTTGCTGCACCGGTCGATGCGGAAAGCTCCCGGGCAGGACCGGTGAGGTAGTGCGCAAACGAGGATGAGAGGGAAACTGTTCACGAATAATACTGTGGGTTACAAAATAACCGATAGTTATAATTTAACCAAGAGTTAGTACTTAGTAGTGAGTCCGATGGATACCAAGACGATAAAAAAGACCAATGAACCAAAACCCTCAGAAAAGACCGGATGTCCAAACGTCCTTGCTATCAACGCAAGCCCCCACCGGAATACTGGGAACACAGCGGAGATCCTCAACCCGTTCCTGGAAGGAATGAGAGCGGAAGGCGCCAATGTGGAACTGTTCTGCACCGAAGACCTTGCAATCAATTCCTGTAAGGGAGACCTCTTCTGCATGATCCGGCCGGACGGGAGATGCATACACCGCGATGACATGGATGAACTCATCCTAAAAATCCGTAACGCGGATATCCTGGTGCTTGCATCCCCCCTGTATGTAGACGATGTCACCGGGCCAATGAAAACACTGATGGACCGCATGGTTCCGCTCCTGCAGATTTTCATCGAGACTCGCGATGGTCATACCCGGCATCCGCTCAAAGAACCCAGAAAGCGCCGGGTAATCCTTGTCTCTTCATGCGGGTTCTGGGAACCGGATAACTTCGATGTCCTGGTTGCCCACATGCAGGCCTTTGCAAAGAACATCACCGCAGAATTTTCCGGAGTGCTTCTCCGGCCCCATGCCGCTTCCCTCAAGGGTATGATTGCCATGGGAGCGCCGGTCCAGGATATTCCCGATGCCGCCCGGGAGGCCGGACGCCAGATGATACGAGAGAACAGGATCTCCCCCGCTCTCCTTGAAACGATCAGCCGCCCGCTTGTCCCGCGGGACGTATACCAGCAGACCAGCAACCAGCATTTTATGGAGATGACGTTGAAGCTCCATCAGGATGCCGGCAAAGGACCCGGGTGCCAAAACGGGGTGCTATGACATCTCCGGATATCCCCGACCGTGCAGACATAATGAATGAACGCCAGCTCCGGCTCCGGGGGATCGTCTTCGGGCTCATCCCCGTAATCCTCATGGGCGCCGTCCTCTTCCTCTCCGCAGGAACAATTTTCTGGCCTGCTGCATGGCTGATTCTCCTTTTGGTCTTTGTAGCGGTAGTTGTAGTCTCCCTTACCTGCAGTACGGATCTCGTTATGGAGCGTACCAAAAAGCAGGCAGGGGCAAAAGACTGGGATGCACAGCTGGTCCGGCTCATGAACCTTGTCGGGCTTCTGCCATTACTCGTTGCTGGTCTCGATTTCCGGTTCGGCTTGACAGATCAGATCACGTTACCGGTTCAGGTTGGGGCATTTGTCCTGTTCATCCTCGGGTACTGCCTCTTCTCCTGGGCAATGATCACCAACCGCTTCTTCTCGCTCGTTGTGCGGGTCCAGGAGGAGAAGGGTCACACGGTTATTACAGGCGGACCGTACCGGTTCGTCCGGCACCCCGGCTATGCCGGTTTTTTCATCATCGTACTTGCCCAGCCGGTCATCCTGGGATCAATCCTTGCGATCATTCCTGCCATCATCACGGCCGGCATCATCGTCATCCGCACCTCACGGGAGGATGCAACACTTCAGGCTGAACTCCCCGGATACCGGGAATTCACCCGGCAGGTCCGGTACCGGCTGATACCCGGGATATGGTGAAACGAGAATCTAAAACAGGAGCATAACCATGACACCAAAAAACCATACAACAAAACCAGCAATCGCATTCACGAACGGAAAAATCCTTACCATGGATCCAAAAAATCCCGCTGCAAAGACACTCGTTATCAAAGGAGGCAGGATTGTCGGGGTAGGCAATGATTCCCTCATGAGGGACTACCCGGGAATCGCTGTGCAGGATCTTGCAGGGCGGACCATTATCCCGGCCTTCATCGATTCCCATAACCACCTCTCATCCTTTGCCTGTTTCTTCCCGGCATGGGCCAACCTCATCGCCCTCACAACACGGGAAACTATCTTTACAGCACTGGATGAGCACGCGAAAAAAAATCCCGGCAACGGCTGGCTTGTCGGGTTTGGCTGGTTTGATGCCCAGTGCGGCGGTATCGATCTCACGCGGACGGATCTTGATACCATCTATCCCGACCGTCCGGTAATCCTCATTCAGGCCACGTTCCACAAAAGTGTGGTAAACACCCGGGCACTGGACCACCTCGGCATCGGGTCGTCATCACCGGACCCCCGTTGCGGGATCATCCGGCGCAACCCGGAGGGAGTTCCCGATGGCATCCTGATCGAGCAGGCCCAGGCCCCGGTCTTCAAAGAGATCATGGCAGCAGATACCCGGCGGCATGCCGATCTCATCGAGGCCCGGGCCCGGGAACTGCTGCCGCTTGGGATCACCGCGATCCACGACCCCGGGGTCACCCCGGCAGCAGAGGCTGCGTACCGCCTTCTCTCTGCTGAGGAGAGGCTGCCTGTCTCGATCCTGATGATGCCGCATGGCACTACCGTACTCGACAACGATATCGGGGCACGACTCTCCGGCCCGGTGACCGGCACGGGCGACGTGCAGCTCCGTACCGGCCCGGTGAAACTCTTTGCAGATGGTGCCACCGCTGAGACCGTCGCGTTTGCCATGAAGATGCATGGGCAGATAATCAAAAGCGGGAACTACCGTGATGATTTCACCGATGCATTATGCACGGCAACCCGGCTCGGGTTCCAGGCCTGTATCCACTCGTTCGGTAACGCGACAACGGATGCTGCGCTCGATGCCTATGAACAGGCAGCGAAGGGAGCTCCCGCAGGCTTTATCCTCCGGCCCCGGCTCGAACACGTGACCCTTCTTTCCGACAGCCAGATAGAACGGCTTGCAGATATGAAGGGATGCGTCTCCATCCAGCCCCAGTTCCTTGTCCGCGGCGAGGGCATGAAGCGTGCACCCCTCGATGAGGGGAAATGGTTCGCGTATGGCGATCTTTCCCGCGCCGGTGTCGTGGTTTCGGCAAGCAGCGATGATCCGGGCGGATTCATGGATGCCCGCGATCCGATCAAATGCTCGGTGATGGGCTCGACCATGAGTACCGGTGATGGCAGAACCATCTTCCCCGAACAGGTCCTTCCGTTTGAAGAATGGCTCCGGATATACACTGCCGGAGGAGCCTGGGCCGGAGGGCAGGAGAACGAAAGAGGCATGCTCAAAGAAGGGCTCGTTGCCGATCTTGTAATCCTTGAAGGAGAACTCGATCCGGCTCATCCGCCCCGGGTGGCCGAAACCTGGCGGGACGGGGAACTGGTTTACCGGGCCTGAAACAGTCTCATGCAGGCAGGGCCCGGCAGGAATCGTCAGAATGAAATTGAATTACGTGTATTACCAGTATAAAATTTACAGATTTATGAGGAAAAACCAATGAAGATACAATCGCTGAAACTCGTTTATTTCTCACCAACGGGAACAACAAAAACGGTTGTCCGAAAAATTGCACGCGGAATCAATCACAGCAATGTGGAATGTATCGATATCACAAGACCGGATGCGAGAATACAATCACTAAAAACAACGGAAAACGAATTGCTCATTCTGGGTGTGCCGGTGTACCTGGGACGGGTGCCGGCCCTCCTGAATGAATGGCTGCATGCTATGAAGGCCCGCAATACGCCGGCAGTGTGTGTTGTTGTCTATGGCAACCGTGTGTATGAGGATGCACTCATCGAGCTCAAGGATATCCTGACCCGGTGCGGGTGTAAGCCTATCGCCGGAGGGGCCTGGATCGGGGAACATTCATTTTCCCGTTCCGAAACGCCCACAGCAAAAGGTCGTCCTGATGCACGAGACCTGAAACACGCAGAATTGTTCGGGCGAAAGATACGGGAGAAACTCATATCCATTCCATCCGCCGACCAGATCCCTGAAGTAACAATTCCCGGCTGCCATCCCTACCGGGGGGATTCGAAGCTGTGGACGGTTGATTTTATTGCGGTCAGCGATGCGTGTGTCCAGTGTGGGACCTGTGCAGTGGGATGCCCGGTCGGTGCCATCGATCCGGAAAACAGCAGAGCGATCGACACGGAAAAATGTATCACATGCTGTGCCTGTATGAGGTACTGTCCCAAACATGCGAGAACCATGAAACCCGGCATGGTCATGGACGCTTCGGTGCGTTTGAGTACCCTGTATAACGAGCGAAAGGAGCCGGAATTTTTTATTTGATTTGTACTGCGAGGAGGTGGTGAATTTCTGTGAATGGCATCGGAATTTCCCGGCGGGTCCGGATACATAAATATCCGGAGTTATCGGGCCGGGATTCTCCACGGGGTTTTTTACGGAAAATCCCAAAGGAGAGACGAGGCAGGGGCTGCTCAATTACCCTGCGGAAATATAAGTGAGAAAACCGGGCTGTGCCAGCCAAATCATTTAATCTTTCAACTCCCGGTTATAGTATAAACACGGGTTAGCCGGAGGGCTGGATGGGAATCTCTGAAAGAAAGATGCGGGAAAAGGAGCAACGGAAAAAAGAGATCCTCGATGCAGCCGAACGGCTCTTCTTCTCCCGGGGGTATGAGGATGTCTCCATGGATGAGATCGCCAATGAGGTCGAGCTGAACAAGGCCACCCTCTATCTCTATTTTAAAAATAAGGAGACAATTTTCGCTGCCATTGTGCTCCGAGGCATCGGGTTCCTGCAGAAAAAATACAGGGAATGCATGGAGACGCAGGTCCCGGGCGTGGTCAAGGTTGCCCTGCTGGGCCAGGCCTATTACCGGTTTTCGCAGGAACACCCGGATTACCAGCGACTGATCCACTTTTACGGGACTGAACGTTTTTCCAAAGAGAACCCGTATACCGCGGAAATCGGAAAAGGGTATGGCACGTGCCGGATGATCCTGCGGGATGCGGTCCAGGAGGGCATCGATGACGGCACGATCCGGGCCGATCTGGACCCGTTCCTGATCTCGATGTACCTGATGATATCCTTCATGGGCATCCTGTCCATGGAAGATAAGTGGAAACAGGTGATCGAGGCAGAGGGGTTCAGCTACGAGCAGTTCTCGAAGGAATTCTTCCGGTTCATCACGCCGGCGATCTCGACCGGTGAGAAACCACAGCTCTTCCAGTATGACGGAGGGCTGAACCCGTTTGCGTCGCTCTTTTTCTCGACCGAACCTATCGTGATTGAGGGAATGAAGAAGAAAAAATTGCTCTGTAGAAACCATCACCATGAAAAATTGTAGGAACCTGTGAATGTTACAGACAATCATTTTGTTAGCAATTTCTTTTGTCTGAATCAGAAATCTCCGAGTCACCCGCCGGACGATCAACGCCATAGAGGGGGATAAGTACAATCCTTCTATTGAGGTTGCATTCAGGATTGCAAAACTCTTTAATGTGCCGGCCGAGGAGATCTTCAGCCTCGATGAGGACGAATAACTCTTTTTTCCAGGAACGTCGGAGATCATTTTCCGAAAGGATATGAACCTCCCTGTCCAATTATATATGTATGGAACGGATCACCGCCCTTGCAAGGGGACGGGTACAGGGTGTCGGCTACCGGGCATTTGTCTCGGACTGTGCACACGCGACCGGGGTGCACGGCTACGTTAGGAACCTGCCGGATGGGACGGTCGAGATGGTAGGCGAGAGTTCTCCCGCTTCGCTTGACGAGTTTATCCGCTTGGCCCATGCCCGGAACGCTCCGTTCATCCGGGTTGAGGAGATTACGGTGACCCGTGGCCCGGCAACCGAAGAATACCACGGGTTCCGCGCCGAGTGGTGAACAGGGCTGCACATACGGGTTCCGGCAATTTTTCACCTTCACCCCGCGCACCACCTCGTGTATAAATGGGAGTGATCAATACCTGATCAGGAGTGCCTGCGCTATGATTGTAATCGGCATCGACCCCGGGATTGCCCGCATGGGATACGGGGTCATCGAGGTTAGGAACCGGAATGCAGAGCCTGTCTGTTATGGCTGTATCGAGTCCGGCAAGGACCAGCCTACCGGGACGCGGCTGCTGCATATCTATAACGAACTCGCCGCTCTTCTCACGAAGTACCCTCCAGCCCATATCGCGGTCGAGAAACTGTTCTTCTCAAAGAACATCACCTCGGCCATGGGTGTCAGCGAAGCCCGGGGTGTCATCCTCCTGCTCGCAGAACAGCAGAAGATCCCGGTCACCGAATACGCCCCGAACCAGATCAAGCAGGCCATCACAGGGTCAGGGCGGGCCGACAAGCGCCAGATGCAGGAAATGATCCGGCGCCTGCTCCATCTCGACGAGATCCCAAAACCCGATGATGCGGCCGATGGCCTTTCGATTGCCTTATGTCATATCCATATCCTGAGGTAGTACGATGATCGCACTTCTTTGTGGTGAACCGGTCCTTACCGGTGATAAGTGGGTAGTCATTGATGTCCACGGCATCGGCTACCATGTGCAGGTCACCCAGCCGGCCCTCCAGCAGCTCGCCGGCACCTGCGGGACGGTAAAACTCCACACCCACATGGCAGTCCGCGAGGATGCAATCACCCTGTACGGATTTTTACACCAGAGCGAGCTCGAGATGTTCCGGATCCTCATTGGTGTGACCGGTATCGGTCCTCAGATCGCGATGAACCTCCTCTCCCAGATCGGGATCGATGAGTTCGCCATGGCCATCCTCAACGAGGATGAAAAAGCCCTGATGCGGATCTCCGGCATCGGCGCAAAGGGTGCCAAACGGCTGATTTTAGAGCTCCGGGACAAGATGAAGAAGATCAGCGAGACACTGCCCAAAGGGGAGACCGGAACGGGCAGCATGGCAGTCCACGATGCGGTGAGCGCCCTTGTTTCGCTCGGCTTTGCCGAGAACGAGTCACGCGATGCGGTCATGGCCGCTGCCCGGGCTTCTGGCAGTTCGCCCACAGTTCAGGTGCTTATCAAGGCTGCCCTTGCCCATCTGAAGGAGCGGTAACCCCATGCCCGGGCGGATCATCTCACCGGCACCCCTTGCAGAAGAGAGTGAGGATCTCACGATCCGGCCGGAGCATCTCGACGAGTTTGTCGGGCAGGTACAGGTCAAGGAGAGCTTAAAGATTGCAATCGAGGCTGCGCAGAAGCGGGGCGAGCCCATCGACCACATCCTCTTCTCGGGGCCGCCGGGTCTTGGCAAAACCACGCTTGCCCATATCATTGCCCGCGAACTCGGCTCAACCATCCGCACCACAACTGGCCCTGTCCTCGAGAAACCCGGGGATATCGCGGCGCTCCTCACCCCGCTCCAGGAGGGGGATATGCTCTTCATCGACGAGATCCACCGCATCAACCCGGTGGTCGAGGAGGTGCTCTACCCTGCGATGGAGGACTTCTTCATCGATGTAATGATCGGTGAAGGGCCGAGCGCCCGCTCGATCAAGCTGAACCTCGAGCACTTCACCCTGATCGGTGCCACCACCAAGCAGGGGCTCCTTGGTGCACCGTTCCGGGACCGGTTCGGCATCACCTGCCGGCTCGACTTGTACGATCCTGTTGACCTTGCCCGGATTGCGACCCGAAGCGCCGGAATCCTGAAAATCCCGGTCACCCCCGATGGTGCGGAGGAGATCGCAAAAAGAAGCCGGGGTACCCCCCGGATTGCCAACCGGCTCTTACGGAGGGTGCGGGATTATGCCATCGTGAAGGGGGACGGTACCATAACCAAAGAGATCACGGCAAGCGCCCTTGCGATGATGCAGATCGACGACTTGGGTCTTGATGAGCTGGACCGGCGCATTCTCGGGGTCGTGGCGAATGATTTTGACGGGGGCCCGGTCGGTGTGAAGACGATTGCCATCTCGGTTGGCGAAGAGGTTCGGACCATCGAGGATGTGTACGAACCGTTCCTGATCCAGATCGGCTTCCTCAAGCGCACACCGCAGGGCCGGGAAGTCACGCCCGCTGCAAAGAAGCATCTCAAGAACCCGCAGAAGACGCTGGTGTGAGAGCAGGGTTCGTCTACCCTGCATTCAGGCAGTGAGCTGGCCCGCTACGGTAACTGCGCCTTCCGCACTCGCTGCAACGGCATCGGCCCCTACCTGATGCCAGAGGTTCGGGATGATCGCAAACGGGGAACCGCCAACGATGATCTTCACCTGAGCTGTTGCCTCGTCTGCCCGGAGTGACCGGACCAGATACCAGAGCTCGGCAAGATAGATTGGCATGGTGATCGACAGGGTGACAACATCGGCCTTCTGGTCCTTTACTGCTGCAAGGATGCTCTTTGCCGGCGTGTTAGCCCCGGTAGTATACACGTTCCATCCGTCCAGCTCGAAGAAGTCCGCCACCATGTGAATCCCGATCTCATGGAGTTCCTCCCCTACGCAGGCTGCTACCACCATCTTCTTCTTCCGGGCAATCCTGCCAGTCCCGGCGATCTGGTCGTGCAACTGTTGCATGACCCGGCGGATCACGCCGGTGACGAAATGCTCCTCGGCGATCGTCACCTTGTTTTGCTGCCAGAGCCTTCCCGTCTCCCCAAGGACCGGCCTGAAGATACTGGCATTGATCTCGCGGAACGGGGTGCCGGCTGCGAGAGCTTTATCAATGACCGTCCTCGCCTTTGCCACGTCTCCCGCGAGAATAAAATTAAGAAAAGACTGCGCTGTCGGGGACAGGGGTGTTACCGCATCCGGGGATGCACCGGCCTTTGCCGGATGAGATTTCAGGGCTGTAACCGCTTTTCCGGCAAATACACCCGCGTTCTTCCGGTAGTCCTCAGGGAGTTGTTCCGAGACGATTTCTCTGAAGGTTTTGAAAAAGGAGATGGGAAACTCCGTGGGAAACGACTCCGCGGCATAACGGGTATACACCCAGCGAGCGTGATTGACGAGAAAAGCCGGGTTGTCCGTTGCAAGTGACTCCTCGAGATTCATGATCGTGTCAACGAACTCTTCCCGGACTAACCCCCGTTGCTCCTGGCCCAAATCATTCCATATTTTTGCATTTTTATCAGCGTACCTTTCCAGCATCCTGCCGGCAAAATCCTTCCGGTTAAACCGGACCGGGTGGTAAAGGGTAGATCCGGTGTTTGTCATGCCCATGTGCTCCTCTGCATTATGAGTGGAATCCCCTTGCCGGGTTATTATGGTTCTTATCGGTACAAATTGCGCCGGGTTCACGGGATAGATGATTCCCCCGGATTATTGCAGGATCCACAGGTCTCGCCCGTAACAATTGGATTAATCCATATTTTTATGGTTCCCTGCGGGAATGGGAACATACGAATCCGCCCGGATGGGAAATCTGCCGGTGGGGGATTGCATGTGGGAGAAATGATGTGCTACCATGAACAGCAACAGGTAGCTTGTTGTTCCGCCAGATGCCCCCCGGAAGGGTGAGGCCTCAGTTCCCTGCAATGGATTCAGTGGAGTTATTATAATGGTTGAAGAGGAATGTATGACATATCCGGCGCTTGGGGAACCTGCCCCGGACTTTGAAGCGGAGACCACGCAGGGACCGATGAAACTCTCGGGCTTGATGGGGAAATGGGTGGTGCTGTTCTCGCATCCCGCAGATTTCACCCCGGTCTGTACAACGGAATTTATAGTGTTTGCCGCGATTAATGATGAACTTGCGGCGCTCAACGTGAAGCTCATCGGGCTGTCAGTAGACAGCATATCGGCCCACCTAGCCTGGGTGCGTAACATCAGGGAGAAAATGGGGGTCACCATCCCGTTCCCGGTCATTGCCGACCTGAACATGAAAGTGGCAAAGAAGTACGGCATGATCCAGCCGGCGCTGAACTCGACTGCTGCGGTCAGGAGCGTCTTCTTCATTGATGACAAGGGAATCCTGCGGGCTATGATCTACTACCCACAATCGAGCGGACGGTTTATACCCGAGGTCATACGGCTGGTAAAATCGCTCCAGACCACAGATAAGTACAAGGTCTCGACACCGGCAAACTGGCAGCCCGGTGACAAGGTTGTCGTCCCTGCACCCAAAACCGATGCAGAGATGGACAAGCGCCTGAGTGAAGGATACGAGTGCAGCGATTGGTACCTGTGCTATAAAAAACTGTGATGAATGAAAAAATACAGGCACTCATATATTGCCGGAACAAAGACGTACATGGACTATGATCCGATAACACGGATCACGACATCAGGGGATTCCCATGGCACCCTCACCAGGAAAATCCCGGAATTCTTTTTTTACACTCTTTTTATGCCAGCAAATCCCCCAGAAAAACCCGCCCATCTATTTCTCGACAATCGCCCGTATCAGCGCCATCACACCGGGCTTCTTCTTTTGCGAAGAGAGTGCACCCAACCCGATCCCCGGCATCGGCTCCTCGTCGAACATCTCATTGTTCATCCGCTCGTTGAGCTCGTCGAAGATCCGCATATAGGCCGCACAGTGGGGGTCCACCCCGCCCAGCGCCCCGCCCGATGGGGCGATCGCGTTGTACGGGCACCCGCCCCGGCAGTATTTGATGTGCGGGCAGTCCTTGCAGGCCTTGTCCACGTATTCGGAGAACGCTATCATCCTCCGGCCGGGCTCGGACTGCATGAGCTGCTCCATCATTGGTTTGTCCCGCACGTTGGCCATCACCCACTCCGGCATCCCGACAAATCGGTAACAGGGGTAGATGCTTCCGTCGGGTCCTATGGCAAACGTACTGCCCATGCAGTCCACGTAGGTGCAGACCGAGCCCCGGCAGGTGAAGACGCAGCGGCAGAGGTCGTTGATGTTCATCACCTCGACCGTCCCGATGTTTTCAAGTGATTTGTCGAGGAGGTACACCAGCAGCTCGCCATACTCCTCCGGTTCGAGCGCCCACTCTTTCGGGTTCTCCGAGCGGAGCGAGGGCAGGGCCGGGTGGAGTTTTAAGACAAAGCCCTTCTCTTTAAAGAAATTGAAGATCTTTTCCTTGTGCTTTACTGATTTATTGGTGAACGTGCAGATGAACCGGACCTGAAGGCCGGCAGCCCGGGCAATCTCATAACCCTTCATGCACTTCTCAAAGTAGCCGTCGCCCCGCTGCGAGTCCGTGATCTCCCCCGGGCCGTCGATGCTCGACCCGAGTGGGACATGGTACTCCGCGAGCACGGAGGCGATCTCAGGCGTCATCCTCCAGAGATTCGTCTGCATCGCAAAATCGGGAGTGAGATGTCCGGGTTCCCCCGCGAGCATCGGAAGTGCCTGACGGTAAAAGTCCGCGCCGGCAAGGAGCGGCTCTCCGCCGTGGAACGTGAAGGTGACCCGTTCATTTCGAAAATCCCTGAGCCATGCGACAATGTCTTTGACTGTGTCGATGCTCATGATGGGTGACCCCTCGTCCGAGCTCCAGCAGTACTTGCACCGGCCAGGACATCCCAGCGTCGGGATGATCATGATGTGGAAGGGGTTCTTCATGGTACTTTTTGTTTTATCTGCGAGGGTATGAGGATTGCGAAAATGAATTCTTACGGCTCCCCTTTCCATCATTATCTCCCTGTTACCATATCAGGAACTGGAATTTTACTGTCAGCAGTAGGATAAATAGCCTGATGACGAGAATAATCAGCAGCCAGGCCCTGTGGGTGGCGCCGGTATCCTACAGTTCCGTTGTCGCATGCGTACAATATTCATCCAGCACGTGTTCCGGCATCAGGCAATCGCAAGCGCGATTCCTGCCGGCACTACGATGAGATCATCGAGAAGTCCGAGAACCGGGATAAAGTCTGGGATATGATTGATGGGGCTCAGGGCATATCCCCCCGTCATCAGGATCACGGCCTTCGCATACTTTGGGATCCGCGGGTCCCCGCGTGCAAGTTAGAGGACATAGATCTCGTGCTTGAGTTCCTTGCCTGGGACCTGAGCGAATCAAGTGAAAACATGGAAATCCCGGATCTGTAGGTCCGGTGTTATCTTTATGTGTGTATGAGGATTACAAAACTGCACCAAACCTGACTCCGTTACCGGAATACTTTGCTAGATATTCGTATAATAAAAAGAAATGATTTTAAGTGAACATTGCGGGGATTGCCGCAATGTCTCCCGTGAAGGCATAAAGCAGCCCGGTAAGGATTACAGGAGTGCTGAGGAAGATTATTGTGATGCCGGCCGTCACGGCAGCAAACGATTTAGTCGGGTTCCGTGGCAGGTGATAGGCGCCAAGGCCAACCAGCCCAAACCCGATCCCCCCGGCAATGGCGGGGAGGATGATTGTGGGATCGAAGAACAGGAGGGTATTCCTGATCAGGGAGTTGAAGAGGGCGAACATGAACGTGTATAGGACAAGCGGGATGAAGAACCCGTCCTGGATTGAGAGGTCCTGAAAGCCATCGAGGAGTACGAAAACCGGCACCATGATGGCAAAAAGGATGGCAATACCCTGCAGGAACTGGAAGAACAGTGAGATTTCGAACCCGTCGAGGATCAGGAACAGGAACCACGCTATCAGGAGCGACTGGAGAAAGACCACGGCAACCATGATAACGTCCAAGTTCCCAAATGAGAGGACGTCTGCCATGAGCGAGCGGCTTTCATCATACGTATTTTCTGTCATTATTAACACCACACTTTTTAGGCAGGCACGAACGGGTCGGGACGTGCCGGATCCACTAGGTTCCCGGTTGTTGCACCTGGTATATATTTCCACCCCAAAATTTCCTTAAAACAAAAATTCAGCTGTTTTTGGGTATGTTCTTATAAAAAATTATTATAAATACAATGACGTGTAAATATTTTTTTACGGTGAAATTCCGGGAGCGTTACCGATCCCGGCCGCACTTGGCTAGTGCCGGTCCGGGGCTTTGCCCATTTATTCCTAACCACTGCTCCGAGCTTTGCGACGTTCCATGGACTGATGCGGGTGGAGCACAGAAATTCCTAAACCCCCCCGCTCTCATGCGAAACACGTTCCATCTGAATCCCTGTGCCGTGCACAGGTCTCCGCTTCACGAGATACCTGTTTTTAGGCGGATTGGAACTTCCGGCCAGTTCAATCCTTGTTACAATATACGGGAACCGGCCGAACGACCCGAACTCCAGCCTGCATAAAAAGCCAGAGACTGTGTTGCACTGGTACCGGGTCAGGCTGAAACGCTCGCGGAGCTCCTGTACGGTGACCCATTGCTCATCACTGCCCTCTTCTTCCATGAACTGCTCCAGCAGTTCCGTTATAGCGGGATATTTATTCATGGCAAACCCCTGTCTCTACTGTACCGGTCTTACCGTGTAGCCGAGTTCTTACTTCGGATCCGCATCGATCTGTGCCGCCAGGTTTTCCATAACAAGATCAACGGCTTTCCCTGTGGCTGTGTTTGAGTGGCGGAGGATATACGGGCGACCCTCATCGCCGGCTGTAACCATTGCCGGGTCAAGGGGGATTGCCCCAAGGAACGGGACGCCGAGATCCTCAGCAGCGCTCTTCCCGCCGCCAATGCTGAAGAGGTTGATGACATCCCCGCAGTGGGGGCAGACCATCCCGCTCATATTCTCGATGACCCCCAGCACCGGCAGGTCGAGTTTCTCAATGAATTTTGCTGCCCGCATCGCATCCATGACGGCAACATCCTGCGGGGTTGTCACGATGACGGCGCCCCGCACATTGGGGGAGAGCTGGGCGATGGTGAGCGCCTCGTCCCCTGTGCCGGGCGGGAGATCAACGACGAGATAGTCGAGTGCACCCCAGTTCACCTCAGCAAGGAACTGCTGGATTGCCGTCATTTTCATCGGGCCGCGCCAGACTACCGGTGTGCTCGTATCCGGCAGAAGGAATGCCATAGAGATAACGGCGAGATTTCCGGTAACGTGGACCGGCTCGATGGCATTAGCAAGCACCGCCGGCCGCTGGTCTTCAATTCCGAGCATCTTGGGGATATTGGGGCCATGGAAATCGAGGTCGAGAAGGCCGACTTTTTTTCCGGTGTTGGCAAGTGCAAATGCAAGGTTCACGGAAACCGTGGATTTGCCGACCCCGCCTTTCCCGCTCAACACGAGGATGACGTTTTTTACATCGACCTTTGCTTTCGGTGGCAGCCCTTTTGGGGCACTTTGTGGCTGTGCCGGGGCACAGGTGCTGCAGTTATCAGCGCAGCTGGTGGTATCGTTCTGCTTTTTTGCTGTCATAGTACTTCCTGAAATTTTAGTCTCTTTTATCGTCGTCAGTGACTTGTGCGAGGATTGTTTTTGTCGGCCCGATTTCGATGATTTTTCCGCCCCGCATCAGGGCGAGCCGGTCGCAGATGTCCCGGACAAAGTCCATGTCATGGGAGACCACGATAAAGGTCTCGTCCATCTCGTCGCGGGCATGCAGGATCGAGTTCTTGACGTCCTGCTTGGTGATGGGGTCCATGGTGCCTGTCGGCTCATCGAGGACCACGAGGCGTGGTTCACGGATGAGTACCTGCGCAAGGGCTACGCGGTGCCGCTCGCCGTCCGAGAGCTCAGCCGGGTGCCTGTCCAGGATATCACGGGCTTTCTCTTCAGAGAACCCGGCCATCTTGAGTGTAACGACGGCTTTTCGTATTGCAAGCTCCTTGGGGAACTCGAGACCGATCGAATCGGTCAGGTTGTCGATGACCGTGCGGTGGGGGAAGAGGTCGTACTCTTGGTGCAGGAGCCCGATGTATTCCTTAGCCCTGCCCCGCAGTTCAATGCCGGGTTTTGTCATGTCCACCCAGTCGTCGCCGATCAGGATGTTCATCTCGCCACTCGTGGGCTCGATGATGCCGGAGATGATCCGGGAGAGGGTGGTCTTGCCCGCACCGCTCTTTCCAATGATGCCGAAAATCTCCTTCTTTGCTACATCGAACGTGACCATGTTCACGGCTTTCACCACCCCGCGGTCAACGGATATATACCGCTTGGTCACATCGCGGGCAGTGAGGATCGTCTCGCCGATCTCTGACGGGGGCCCATCCTCAATATTGTGGAAGTCCTTTACAAATGAACGGATTACCTTCTTTGGCGAACCGATGGCGGCGATCTCCCCGTCAGCCAGCAGGATAGCGCGGTTCGTCATGTCCTCGATCACCTGCGAGAAGTGGGAAGTGACGACCATACCCATCGAGTTCTTCCGGGCAGCATCAATGAGCATCCCGTGCACAAGCCGGGCTGTGCCGGGGTCGAGTGTGCCCGTGGGCTCGTCTGCAAAGAGCATGGCCGGGTTCTTGGCAAGCTGCCGGGCAAGAACTACGCGCTGCTTCTCGCCTCCCGAAAGGTCGCGGGCGATATGCATCATCCGGTGCGAGAGGTGCACCTGGTCGATGAGGTCGGCGGCACGGTTAACCGCATGTTCCTGCGGGTAGCGGATGTCGTCAAGTGCGTGCAGGATGTTCTCGATCACCCGGTCGTCCCCATAGAGTGCAAACGTCCGCTGGAACATGATAGCGGTCCGGTTCATGACCCGGGACTTCATACCATCGCTCTTCTCATCCCAGAGATCGACATCAACGGCTACGAGCTCCCCTCCGCACTCCGGGCACTTTTTGCCGGCACGGCTCTGGACGTCCATGTGGGTGCAGCGGTCGCAGGCGGCCATGTGATACACGATGGAACCCCCGGTCGGTGGTTCCTCAACACCACGGAGAAGGTGCATGAGTACGCTTTTCCCGGCGCCGCTCCGCCCGATAACGCCTATGATCTCCCCTTCCGGGATCTCGAATGATACCTTGTTCAGGACCCGCGTATCGTGAAAGTCCATGCAGAGGTCATGAACGCTGATGAATGGCTTTGGCATGTTGTTCCTCCTCCGGATGGTCAGTCGGTTTTCTGTTTTTCTCTGGCGTCTGGTTCTGCATCGCAGGTTTGCAGCCTGTCATCTTCGTTGCGCTGCGGGCAGGGTCCCTGTCCCCGCCCGATTATCCGCCCCCGCTTCAGCGGGCCGTTTCCATCAAAATTCGGCATAATGATACCTCTGGATCTTCGCAGGGAATTATTACACATATGAGCATAAAGATTTA
Source organism: Methanoregula sp. (assembly GCA_023228295.1). Classification (GTDB taxonomy): domain Archaea; phylum Halobacteriota; class Methanomicrobia; order Methanomicrobiales; family Methanospirillaceae; genus Methanoregula. The sequence continues at coordinate 2,138 of JALOBP010000017.1, read as the reverse complement.
AGGATCGGGATCACAGGATTGTATGCGGAGCGGGCACCGGCTTGCATCTCCCGGCTGCCATTATGGCCCCGGCATACCGGGCACCCCCGGCCCGCGAAAAAAGTTTGAATGGTTTTTAGGATTGGTCAGCAGCGTCCCGCGGGCATTTCGGGCACCGGCCTTCGGCGGCTTTCGTGCAGCCGGCCATCTCGATGCCTTTGCCATTGACGAGTGCATCAGCAATCTTGCGCCGGGCCTCGTGAAGGTCCCTCCACGCGGTCTTGCGGGAAACCCCGAGTTTTTCGGCCGCCTCTTCCTGCTCGAGCCCTTCGAGATCGATGAGCCGGATCAGCTCGATCTCCTCGGGCTGGAGGGAGATCCCCTGTCCTTCTTCCGGGTGGCAGCACGGCTTATAGCACCGGGATTCGGATGCAATGGCGATGATTCGTTTCATCCGCGGCCTGCCCCGGCGGGGGCATTCGTTTACCTCCTCTTTCTCGTCAGTTGCCAAGTGAAATCTCCTTACCAATAGGTTGTATCAGGAATAGTATAACTTGTTTATTGGTTCTGCTGCAGGTGGCTGCACTCCGCAGTGCGCTGCGAATGTTTGCTGAGCAACGGTCGCTCCTGTACGAAATATTTGCTGATAATCCGGTAGGGGGGAACCGTATCCTGGAATTTTTCAATTCTTGCCACCTTGTACCGGCAGGTGAAAAACGGGCCCTGGTAAATCTTCTGTAAAAACCCGGAAAGTGCCGGAGCTATTGAGTCATCGAGATTAAAATGTGCCCGGATCTCCCGCACAGTCACCCAGCAGCCCGCAGTTCCGGATGCTTCCATGTACTGTTCTACCAGTTCAGGGACTTCCGGATGACGGGTCATGGCAGTTTCTCCGCAGGAGTAAAAACAGAGTTTTATCGTTACCGGCACCGGGGCCCGTGGCCGCATCGGTGCTGCTCTCTATTGGGAGTATTACCGGATCCACAGCAACAGGTATCGCCGAATTTCAAGGGAGACGTGCAGGACTCGCGGTGGCTGGTAGAACCCGGGTTTTCCTCGTGCTGTTCGCCACAGGCGCAGGTATGGAGGGTGGTGGATTCGTTCTCGTCATGGGATTTTCCGGTATCGCCGGATGAGGGTTGTGTATCTTCTGGCATGTGTTCACCGACCGTACGGATGTCGTACGATAATTACTCATATGCGCATAAATCATTTAAAAACTTTGATCCGGGCAATATCCATGCTGCCGTCTCCTGCCTGAAGTGGGGGGGAATTCCCGGAACAACCGGGTTACCGGCGGGAGGCATGCTTTTTTATGAGCACTCCCCCGTAGGCTGCCGCGCTCACAAGGATAATGGTTGCACCCGAGGGGATGTTCAGGAAAGCCGAGAGGAAGATGCCCGTCGTTGTAAAGGCGATCCCGAGAAGAACCGCATAGAGCATCATGGTCTTCACCTTGGCGGTACACTCCCGACTAATGGCGGCCGGCAGTGTGAGAAGGGCAATGACCAGAATGATCCCGACGACCTGAATGAGCATGACGACGGTGAGGGCGATGAGCACCAGCAGGATAAGCATGAGCCGCTCCACGGGCAGGTTGATCACGGTGGCATACTCCTCGTCAAAGGTGACCGCCATGAGGTCGTTGAAGAGAACCCCCACGGTGATAACGATGACCGCGACCAGCACCAACATGAGTATCAGATCGCTCTGCGGCACCAGCAGGATGTTGCCGAACAGGTACCCGAAGAGGTCGGGGGCAAAACCGGGTGTTATGTAGATGAAGAGGATCCCGAGTGCCATGCCGGTTGCCCAGACCGCCCCGATGAGGGTATCCATGTGCTGCTCTGCCCGGTGTTCGAGTTCGCCCATGGTCAGGGCAGCCCCTACGGTGAAGCCGAGGGCGCCGAGCAGGGGTTCGATCCCGAGGAAGTACCCAAGACCGATCCCGCCGAATGCTGCGTGGGAGATCCCGCCGCTGACGGCAACCATGCGTCGGATGACGACGTATGTCCCGATGATGCCGCAGGCAATGCTTGCAAGAACTCCTGCAATCAGGGCATTCTGGAAGAACGTGTAGCCGAGAAGCGAGAACAATGTCACTCCTCCTTTTCGTGCTCACGCAGGACCCGGTGGGGGTGGCCGTGGGCGATGATGTC
>JALOBP010000105.1:6840-9225 GCA_023228295.1 Methanoregula sp. | reverse complement strand
AAATTTGGATATATTGAAAAATGACAGAGTAATTTTTAGCACGCTTGTAGCGAAAAGAAATCTTGAATTGATTCCCACAGAACAATATTTCCGGCAAATGCCGGAAGGGGAAGAACGGCGCTAAGCGCCGCATTGAGGACGCTAAGCGTCCAAGTAAATACATCCAAATTCCCGGACTATACTGGGTAACCCCCGAAAGGGGCAACAAATTTTTCGCAACAAAAGTCCGCGTATTGGCTTAGGCCAGCTCGCGGATTACAGCTGACCCGATGGGTTGGCGCAATGGGAGGATTCCATGGAAAAGAAATTCGTAACGATGCTCGCGATCGCGATGATGGCGTTCTCGTTCATGACCGCTTGCGGTGGCGACACCGGCGGTTCCTGCGCGTCGGACTGCGACGCTGACACCGATTCCGACAGCGACTCGGATACTGACAGCGACGTGGACTCGGACACGGATTCTGATACCGACACAGACACCGATAGCGACAGCGACTCGGATACTGACACGGATACGGACACCGAAGCCGAGGCCGCTTGTGCCGCGATCGCCGATCAGATCGACTACGAATGGCTTTACGATGACTACGATGACTACGGTTGCGATGTGACCGTCACGTTCGTTAGCAACCTGTGCCGTGCCAAGTTTGATAACTACAGTGATCAAATGCATTGCGGTTACACCGGCGAAGTCGTCGGAAACGCTTTTCCGCTCTGCGACCCCATATACGGTTGCGATAGTGTAGAAGTCACCTTCGCCAGCGACACTAGCAAACTCAAGCTGGACATGGGCATTGACATTTTCTACATGCACCACGCCGAATAATCCTACCTCGGAGCTTCTGCTCCAAAAACCGAACCCCCGCAATTTCTTGCGAGGGTTTTTTCGTTTTATATCGTTGCACATCGTATCTACGGCATCGGTACCACCACCAGATGACCGTCATAGTTGACCCATGGGGAAGATTTGATCATTTCGCAATCCTGAAAACTCCAGTCCTGATAACAGCCATCACTTTTAACATAAGTTGAACCGTAACGACCATTTAAATTTGTACTTTTACAATTTCCCGTACACCATCCCCAGTTATCCAAGGCCTGAACTTTTGGCTCAAAGACACAGACGTAAGTTATATCGCCGTAGTTTGCTTGGATGTCGTTCACCCAATTTATACCATAAGACGCGGCGGTAGTGATGTAAACCTTTGTACCTTCACCGCCGGCTGACGGACAAGAATAGTCCACGACAAATTCATAGGGCTCGGCTTTACAACCATACTCCTCGGTGGAGCCAAAGGTTTTATAACCGGACACGTCCTCGCAGTTCCAACTACCACTGCCGAGCGACGAACAATCACTGTCCGTATTGCACGACATTAACGAAGACTCACTGGGCAAGGTCCAATCAAAACCGCCCTCTTCCCAACATAATTTTGAGCCGCACATCGGTTTCTTGTTGCTTAAACTCTCGCTCTCAACAGATACGGGGTCGGTCCCGTCGCCTTTTCGTACGGCGACACGACGCAGAGGCATTTGATTGGGGGATGCCCAGGCGTAAAATTGAATCAACGTTGTTCCGCCGGACGGCATATAAATATTTCCCGCGGTTTGCCCATTGATGGAGACAGAGTCCATTACATAACTACCGGCAGTCGTTGGCGCGGCCACGCGCGGCGGGTAAATATCTTGTTTTAATATGACCGCGGTATCGGGATTAGAAGCATCGGCGGTTGAATCATAATCTTCAACAGAGGTACTATTTTTTGTAACCACTACACCGTCTTCCGCTGTCGGAATATTTTTGAACTCATACTCGCCGTCCGAAACGCGAACCAAGAGATGGTCTGAATAGACCTTGGCAAACATTTGCGTCAACATTTGGCAATATGCCGGATACTCATGTTTATCCCCTTTGTCGTCTCTAAAATCATAGCAAGAACCGCCGGTTCCGTTTGCTTGTTCAACGAGATACTTCGCGTAATCGGTTAATGGCGGGTTGTAAACTCTTATCACATTTAACGGAATACCGGCGTCGTACCCTAGGGCATGCACTGTCATTGCCGCGGCCAGGTCATCTGAAACACCCTGCGGGCTATGCGCATTTTCACCGGCGACAGACAGTTCAAGTGGAGGATCCGCGGTGGTAAGCATTGTTACAAATGGGTTTATCAATGTATGGCGAGTAGCGTCGCTATTCAGGCCATAATTTGGGTTATCTAAATCTTTCGTGCGCGTCGCGGATACGGCCAATTCGGCATATTGCCCGCCAACTGATATATCTTCGGTGCGCAAACGACCAGTAAACGGCTTGAAACCAAATTCTTCGTTATTATCCGAGATTTGCAAATGTTCGGCGCATCTGCCATCGCGCAAAGTGACAACAAA
>JALOBP010000105.1:0-6830 GCA_023228295.1 Methanoregula sp. | reverse complement strand
GGTATCTCCGGTTGCTTGATCTTCGCCGTCCATCCAAATGCCTCTGAAATTATGATCACCGTCAAACATCACCCTGATGCCCGTAGCGGAGCCGGTTTCGTTATTCATGTGTATTGACGCGTAGTGGTCATTTTTGATATTAATTAATATATTATCGTTCTCCAGATTTGAAGTTTTTCTCCAATTGCTTTCAGCGCCAAAGCCACCGCCTCCTATCCATTGCCATGCATACCAACCTCCCAATTGCGGGTAATTCGGGTCGCCGGTAAATGTTTCTTCACCCCAATCGGAATTTGTATCGGTTCCTTCACAACCCCATCTGCTAAAATTTTCTTGAACAATAAAAGACATGCTTGCGGGTTCTTCATCCAAAATATTATTGTAGAAACTTACCCAACCGTCACTACAACTATAATTGGATGTGCTAAGCATACGGCGCTTATCAAGATATACGTCTATGCGCTCAATATCATTTTTCTGCAAATATGTCTGACCGGCCGGCAGGGTAATTCTTGAAAAAATTGATTGCCCAGCTTCGTTCAAAGTATTTACATTCATCGGACAATATTTGCCCTGTGAATCGGTATCACCGCCGCCCATGGCTAGACCCCAAACGTCATCAAAGGCGCTTGTGTTCGTATTCCAACATCCAGTGACAATGCTATTTTCCAAAGAATTATACACAACAGTATAATTATAAGCATCGGTAAATACAACCGATTCTCCATTCGGGCCCGGAAGACCTGAATCGTAACCGCCCCAATCCTGCTGCATACTATTAGCTCCCATATCAAAATAGGGGTTGTCGTTTGTACGTCGCCTATTGGCCGCCGCATTTCTCAAACACATAAACCGATTGTCCGTCTCTCCTACCTCATAACCCGCGGATGGATCAGTCGCCCAAATATTCGTAGAACCTGGAGCAAGCTCAAGCGGCCACCAAGTTAGACAACGATGATAATTCGTGCCATTGACATTCTGACGCAAATCCCCTTCCATACAATATCCTTGCCAGCCATCCATAACCGCTACGGTGTTGATCGAAGAACACGTCCCATTCTCACCGCAAGAAACCACATCATCTTTATTATCGCAATCCTTGCCGTTGTACTCACCACCGGTACAAACAAAACCTGTCTCTGTTGATCTGCCCGCATTAGTGAATATATCGCCGCCTGATGTCTTAAATTTGTCATAACTGCAATCGCAGTTTGATGTGATTTGACCGGAAGCATTGTAGCACAAATTCGCGTCCTCAAAACCTGTCTTGTATACGGCGGTGACCAAGTGCTTGCCAGATGCGCCCTCTTCATTCCAGATCACGTCGTCACTCAATATGCTCGTGGAGAACGGGCTTGCTTCTTCCGGATAACCTCGGCAGGACATACTGCGAGAAGTGGTGACGGAGTTTCCCTGAGCAACATAATGAAATAAACATTCTCCGGCGTAACAAGCTCCGTCCGTTCCGCAGGGAGTGCCGTTTGGTATTTCGTCCGCGCACGGAATTGAAGAAGACACATATACCAAACGATTGGTGTCATCAATAAGACGAACTCTTAAATCCGGCACTTGATACATAAACGGCAGGGAATATCCGGACAAGTCAATTGAATCCCAAGTTGAACGAAGTGCTTTGTAATAATCAACGGTAAGTATAACTCCCTTCCCCGCCCAGTCGCCTGTTACGACCTCGGCGCACTGCCCCTGGGCGCCAACCGCTACATTGGCTTGTTGGCATACGCCCAAGTGGTAACAGCGCGATGTGGCTGCGTCAGTGTCCGGATCAACATAAGTTTGTTTGAAATCACAATAGGCCCACTCGGCGCATTCGCGGTCATGTTTGACTTTCACGATTGTGTTGGCGTCATTTGCCGCGCCGTTATCAACCGGGGCTACGAGCGCGTCGTTATTTGTCTGTGATTTTTCAGATGTCGATGCTGTGTTCCAATATTTATTCGGATTGTTTGTATTATCCATCAAGACGCAGCCTTCGGCTTGGCTTACTTGCCCGTTACATACAGCTTCTTGCGCTTTTAATTTGTCATTATCAAGCAAATAATAGGCATTCTTTGTATTGACTTCACAAGTATCGCCTTCGGTGGTACAGTCGCTGTCATTTACACAGATTTCACCGGTCATGGCGCACTTATAATTTTCGCCCGATGAACTATGATCAAGATATTCGGTACAGCCGGATTGTTCTTGCGGGCACTCACCGGCAAGACCGGAAAATTTGGCCGTATTGCCAAAGGACCACAAACCATATTCACCCGTGGCTTTTTTATTTAACGGATAGCACGGCACTTGGCCTTTAAATTGGCACGTGCCGGTTGCGGTTCCAACTTTGCAATCATTATCTGTCGCGCAAGTGCGACCCATATAAAACGGGCTTTCACTCGCGGTAAGACAAAAACCTGTATCTTTCAAAATCCATCCGGTTGAATTGGGATGCACACCGAGAAGGATTGAGGCCAAATCGATCGTATTAACCGGATTCGGCGGAGTGATGGCGGTGAAAGTTTCCGTTTTGTATTCACAAGTCGCGCCCGGTGTTTTGAAATAATAGGTGCTATCACCCGATGCCCACGTCTTACACCCGGCCTCTTCATTGCGGCAGAGCGTGTCATCGTAGAGCGCGGGATTATTCAAAACCGACACTTCTTCAAATGTTTCAAGGTGAACAAACAAACTGCCGTCAACGCCCGCGTATGACAACCCGCTACCCACGCTCGGCGTGGCCTTGCCCAATGTTTCGCAGCCCATATTTTCCGCTTTGCAAGTCGCGTCTTTGTTCGCTACCAAATAAATCGGAGTGCCGGTGGAAGTGTCCGGAGGAATATATATCGTAGAACCGGTTAAATTAATTTTTGGATTTGCACTCAATTCCGCGGCCGTAAAACCAAATATGTCGGTATAGCAACCCGTCTCGCCGTTCGGCACTTGGCATGAAAAAGTTTCTCCGTCCAGCGTCGTGCTGGTAACTTTACCGGAAGTTCCGGTAATCCAAACATTATACGCGCGCGGATTTGCGTCGTCCGGAGTGTTGAATGTGTCCAACACGGCGGTACAGCCGACCGCGGCTTCACGGCAAAGATAATTGAAGCCGGTCAGATAGAACATGTTTTTGAACGGATCAGAATAGGCAGTACAGCCAAGCGCTTCGCCAGGCAAGTCATCCGAAATATTGCTATCGCAAATCGGGTCGACACTCAAAGAATTTTTAACCAAATAAATATAGTCTGTAACTTCGGTCAAACGGATGTTGTCTATGAATATTTGTTTGGACACACCGCTTGTTGAGCCGAGAGTAAAAGTGAGAGCGGTTGTGGTGGCGAGCGCGTCGTAATTCAACGGACCGAACGAATAATAACGCCAAACATCGGACGCGGAAATGGTATTGTCCGTGAAAGAGACATTGTGGTCCGTACCGTTGAAAGACACGCGCGATAACGGCATGTTTCCTTTCATCCAAAATGACAAAGTATAACTCTTGCCCGCGGTCACGCTGACATTGCTCAGATGAGCATTAAAATTTAAACTGTCAATCGGCGAGGCTGTGACACGCAAGGAATGTCCGCCGAGTTGAGTGGATTCAGTGGAGCTGGTAATACTCACAGTTGAAGGCGAACCCCAATCCAATGAAATTCCACTCTCAAAATCATCATAAACTAAAATTCTGACATTGTTGCCGGCATTGCCCTTGTAGGCGCGGCACGACTCAACCGCGGAGGCGCAAGTTCGCGTATCGCCCGCGCCATTGGTGCTGCCCGTAAAACCCATGTAATAACAGGTATTATTTTTGAATTCCACCGTGGATACGCCGGCGTGATAATCCGCGCCATTCGGGTCATAATCATAAGGACAGCGCAAATCAGTCGGCGTGAGAGGAATTAATTCCGTTGTATTCAAACGATATGGATTGCATTGGTCGGTCGCGACAATTGTCTTGGATAAAAACGCGTAATATATGGCGCCGCCCTCGGCGATAAACTGGTGGCAATCCGGATCGGCATCGCCCGAGGCATAAGTCCCCGCGTCGCAAAGCCCGGACATTTCCGCGTATTCATCGGCATCGCGATAAATTTGTTTCGGGCCATCGCCGGCGTCATCCTTAACCAAAGTATATGTTTTGATTTGATAACCGCCGACTTCGGAACTTTCATAAACTGTATAATTTCTTTGTTTGGTTTGGTCCGGCAATGCGCAAAGCCGTAAATACGAAAAATATTCATTTTGTTCCATTCCGCCGGCAGTAGCGTTCAAATTTGAGAACGCGCTACAGCCGGATTCGGAAGCGGCGCAAATCTTTCCTGATGACGGGATGACATAAGTTAAATTTTGTCCGCCCGAATAATTGCTCGGCATTTCGCTGTATGCGGCATAACCGGCGCATTTCGCGTCGCATTGTTCGTTCCATGTCACTATGCCGGCATCCACCTCGGCCGGAGTAAACTTGGCGGGGATTTTTTCACCGGTCAAAGAAGCCGTATAAAAATTACAATATTCTTCTTCAGGCAAACACACTTGAGCGTAATTCGCGCACGCCTCCTCGTCTTGTGGGTGAATTAAATTCAAATCCGAGATTGTTTGCGGCCACTGAATTCCGGTGGCCAATTTTTTATTAAGCAAAACGAGCTGATTAGTATCAGTTGATGGGTCAGCGTCATAACAACCAAGATAATCCGGCGCTTTTCTAAGATACAATAGTGTCGCGTCATCGCTCGCGAGTTTAAAAGCGCTACAACCGTCGTTTGAGGCATCGCAGGCGGGAGCGGAACTGTCAAAATTTATACCTGAATTTACAAACGTACCGTACGAAGAAAAGAATCCCGATGTCTGCGCGTACCAATCTATGGTTGAAGAGGTGACATAATATTTAAAACGTGAATACCTGGCGCAACCGGCATTATCCGCGTTGCACTCGGTGGTATCAAGCGTACGAGTGAGATACGACGCGTCGCCATCATCGCTGGTAAATGCACGGCAGGTGCTGTATTGCGAATCGCAATATTCGGCATCAAATTTCCAAATCGGTTTTTCTTTCATACAATAACCCCACGATTGGCAAGAGCCATCTTTGTTGTAGCCAACGCAGTGTTGCAAATCCACGCACTCCTGCACGCGGACACCGGTTTGCGCCACAGCACCGTAAGCATATGAAGCGCAGCGCAATTTTGGCATCTTTATCACCCATTGCGGATTAATCAAATGATAATATATACTTGACTCGGTATAAAAATTATTTACCACGTCGGCTAATGTCGACGGATTGGTTGCGCTTGAAATGTAGGCGGCCATCTCAAAGCCAACCGGCAGGATTCTCGCCTGGCGCAAAAATTGAATATTGCGATAACAATACGCTTCTTGGGCGCAAGTCCATTTATCCGTTTCTTCAACATTACCAGGGGAGATTAATTTCCACTCGCCGTGCAAAAGCCCGCGTTCAATCGCTTGCTTGATAGTGAGCGCGTCGCCCAAATCCGCCTGTTGCAAAATCTGCATGAAAGATTGGTCAATCACGCAAGCATCGGGCGAATTGTTATCCTCGGAACATTCGGCCATTTGGGAAGCCAAATCGTAGTTTTCCAAAGTTGTAATTTTCGGCGCAAGCAACTCGGAAAACATTTCCTGAGCGGCTCGGCGATTATCTGCGCCTGCCGAACCGGAGGAATAATAATTAGCCGTGAGTTCCCCAGAGGAGTCCGAGTCCGAGCATTGGTCCCAACCTACGCCGGAAATACTCAAACCCGGATTGCAAATCGTCGCTCCGCCCGGGAACATTCCTTTTTCCACAAAATTAGTGACGACCGTGCCAAGCAGAGTATTCACAAAAGTGCTAACCGCATTAAGCGCCACCGCGGTCGCGCCTTTTTGCAACGCGGCCCCGACCATGGTTTGAGTATATCCGGAACGCTTTTCTTCTTGCGCCGCCGGCGCCTGCGCCTTCAATTCATCTTTCATCACTGTAGCCGGAACTTTTTGCTCGCCGGAAATAATACTGGTCAAAGCGCTGATGCCTTCGCCTTCTTGGCGGTCAAGCTGTTTGCCCGTTGATTGTTCTGCGGTATAAGAGTCAATCCGCTCTTTGGACGCGAGCCAGATGCCAAAATCAGTGTCTTTGACCTGCACGCCCATGCCGATTCTGTCGGCCAAACCCTCGCGGCTGGCATATTTACTATAAACATTTTCCGGATTATAGGCCGCGCGAAGTTGCTGCCAAGTACATCCCGGTTTTGGTTCGTTGTAGGCAAAATGAAAACCGAGTTGCAGCGCTAAATCCAAACGTAAATCCGGCAAATTGCAGAGGTCCAAACCCAAATCCTGACCAAGCGAAAAGAGCATTTCTCCGAGCGAGTCGCCAGCCACTTGAGCCATGTAATTGCCGAAACTCTTGCCCGAAGCAAATGGTCCTTGGCCCCAATCGCCCGACGCCATCCACACGCCCATATCATAAGCGATTTTGTTGAGAAAATAATTCATTCCATTCATGAGCGCGGACATAAACATGAACTGAGCTTTTTCTTTGGTGTTTACTTTTACTTCTTCAACAATCCCTTTGGCCACCCATGAATCAAATGATGCCTTGATGTTCGCGTCCATTTGCGCGCGTGCTGGTTTGAGCGAAAAAAATGCCGAGCCGAAAATTGTCACAAAAACAAAAATGGACAATAGCGCTCCCAAACCGAATTTTTTTGTGTTGAAAAACATAAAGCGCGAATTATTGCGAGGCGTTCATAATTTGATTAATGAAGTTTACCGTGCTCGTCACATCCGGCGTAGTGGTGGCAGAATCCATTTCGTCCAATATCGTGGACGAAGACATAATTTCA
>JALOBP010000104.1 GCA_023228295.1 Methanoregula sp. | reverse complement strand
CGATGAATTCATCTGCCATCGTATTCCATGAACCGCCGCGGGGGCGTCCCTTCGGGGGCGGCGGAGGTCATCGTAATGGGGGTTTGGGGGCGCTAGCCCCCATCAACGTCTTTACTAGGATCCGGGTTACCCACCCGGATCAGCGAATAGAAAAAAATTACCATGCCAATATATTAAATCTGCTGATTTGAGTTTCTGGTATAACACTTGGCAGTATTCCGGGAAATTCTATAATCTGCCCGTATGTCGGGAGACATTTCCACCATTGTAATAATCCCACAACACATTTCACCTCTCCGCCACAAAACCAGTACCAGAGACTATGAAACACGAGATTATCGGGAACAACCTCCAGATGGCAAAGATCGAACTGCTGCCGGGTGAGGGGGTCTTTGGGGAGGCCGGGTCGATGGTGAACATGAGCGGCCATATCATGATGGAGAGCCAGCTCAAAGGAGGGATCATATCCGGGCTGAAACGGGCCTTTGGGGGGGACAGTATCTTTCTGACGAAGTTTACTGCACATGACCAGGCAGGATTCGTCTCATTTGCCGGAACGATGCCCGGCAAGATCTTTACGGTCCATGTTACACCCCGATCAGAATTCATAGCACAGAAGAGCTCGTTCCTTGCGTGCGAAGAATCGGTTAATCTTGATCTCGCAATAACGAAAAATATCAGGGCCGGCTTCTTTGGTGGGGAAGGGTTCATCTTCCAGCGGATGACCGGTTACGGTACGGCATTCCTGCATTGCTGCGGTGACATTATCGAGCTGAACCTGAAACATGGCGAGATGATAAAAGTCCAGACCGGCCTTGTTGTCGGTTTTGAACAGAGCGTTGACTATGATATTGCCCTTGTTGGTGGAATCGCGACAGCCCTCTTTGGCGGCGAAGGACTCTTTGTCACGACCCTCACCGGCCCCGGTAAAGTCGTCCTCCAGTCTATGAATATTGCCAAGATTGCCGCGTCAATCATCCCGTTCCTGCCAGAACCCGAGCCCCAGAATAAACTGGCATAGGATTTTGATTATTTTTTCCAGTCAAGCCGGGCAAGCAGTGTAGCAGTCTCATCCACTGCTTTCTTTTTTGGCACGCGGGGCTGGATCACAAGGGTAATTGCATCTTTCAGTGCAATGCTTTTGGACTTTCCCTTGCAGAGGATATAGTTGCCGTTAAACCGGCGGAGGGCCTTTTCAAATGCATCGAGGATCTTCTTCCGGCTCTTGAGATCGCTTTTTTTGAGCATCATGAGGTGCTCGAATATGGAGACATCGATGAGCGTACTTGCCATCCAGCCAATCTCGCAGGTATAGCCGAAGATCCAGGCAATGGATGAGTTTTTTGTAGTCGAGATGAAGTCGTTGATGTTGTTGCCTACACTGCAGGAACCGATGATCACTCCCTCGATATTGGAATAGTTCGCCGCGTTCCGGACAACCTTGAACATTGCCGGGAGTTTCATACCGGTCTTTGCTTTGAGGCCGCCAATTCTCTTCTCCGTCCCGTGCGCGGCAATATAGAGGAAGAGGCGGTTCTCGCGGGTGTTGGTCAGGTCATCCTTGAGCGCATGGCGGAAGCCTTCTTTTTCGTAAAAATTCGCATAATAGATATTGAAATCGCCCTGTACTCCCTCGAGTCCTTCGAGAAAATGGAGTACGGACGGCCGTTTCGGTTTCTGCTCCGGTGTCCACCAGAGCCCCTCTATTACGAGGAGTGCGGTATTAGTCATGCAATCAGACGTGCGCAGGATCTGCCCACAACTAGTGAAGAGCCGGACACGTGATAAACCTTCTTGGTTATTTTTATAGAAGCCGAATCTTTAAATCCCATGCAGGACGAGGCTGTACCTTCTACTGTACCGTCACCAGCTACCGGCTGACATTAAGAGGATACTACATGGCAAACTCCACTCCGGAAAACCATGACAACATACCCGGGCAGGGATGCGGGCCGGCGGACACCCCCCCATCGGCATTACCGTCAGGAATGACCCTTGAGGCCATCATCGATTTTACCGGTGAACTGGAGCACCTCAACGAACTTGTCCTTCTCCATATTGACAAGGGTGGCGGGTTCATGAATACCGCGGCCTATTTTTCCACCGTGCAGCCCATTCTCAACCTGCTGGAAGTGGAAATCCGTGTGCGCTATCAGACGGGTATGACAAAAAACGATATGAAACTGGTCATCCAGGACTGGATCGACCAGGAGATCTGCCTGCTCCAGTAAGGATCAGAAAATTCCAACCGCCCATGCAGCCATATTCCTGACCCCCAGCGATATGACCTCGGCCGGGTCGACCCCGAGCAGCGGGAAGAGGAAGATGAAATACAATATTGTCCCGAGAATGCTCCCGAGGTTCCCGAGTGCCGCCACGAGCACCACTTTAAAGAGCGGGACTTTTGCCATTTCTGAGATCGACTCGGTCTCATAGATCTTCCGGAAATCTGTAATCGGGGGCTGCCGCACGCGGGCTTCGACATAGGCCCCGATCCACCCGGCCTGAAGCATGGGGTTGAGCGAGGTCATCCACGCAACACAGAAACAGGCCAGGGCAGAATACGGGTGACCCCCGACCAGCAGGACAAAGAGGGCAGAAAGGACACCATGAATGATCACCCAGAAGAGGAATGCTTCGAAAAGAACACCCCAGCCGACACCGGAGAACCAGATAGCAGCAAGGAGGAAAGCAAAGAGGCCGGTAACAGCAAAACCGAAGATCTTCCCCCAGGGAAATGATTTCGGTTCTTTCGTGAGCGTATCGAACGGAGGAAGTGTTGTGGGATTATCGAGATAACCTGTAATCCCCTGGCGGTGACCTGCACCAACAACTGCAAGGATCTTTCCTTCCGGGCGCTGGGCTTTCAGAAGCACGAGCTGGTGCGCGATATATGCATCACGTTCATCGATGAGGGCACGGGCACCATTGGGAGAGAACTTCCGGAACTCTTCCATAACCATGTCGATAACGTTCTGGTCTTTCAATGACTCGATGTCGATCTCCTGCCCGTTATCGACTTCGGCAATGGAAACGATAAGTGCCCACCCCATCCTGATCTTCTCAAGAAACCCAAGTGAGTTCCAGAACCTCATGAGGGTGACACTGATATTCCGGTCAACAAGTGCTATTGGAATATTCCGTTTCTCTGCTTCCTCAATTGCAGCTTTCATCTCGGCGCCGGGTTCGACACCCACATCAAGCCCAATCTTGCGCTGCAGGTAGGCAAGCAGCCACTGGACGAGCAGCGAATTGAAATTCCTGACTTCAAGAACATCCTGAACGGTAGGATCGGCTGCATGCCGCTTGAGGGCTGCAAACCGGGATGGATCAAGTTCGATGGCCACAACGTCCGGCTGGTATTCATCTATTTCTTTGCGGACCTCATCGACACTTGCCTGCGAAACATGTGCCGTACCGACTATTTTTATTTCAGCCATTTGCCACCGTTATGCCACTACTATTGGCGCTGCACCAAGATAAGCGATGAGGTGGGAGGCAGATCATGGTTTTAGCCACATTATCTGTTCAGAAAATCTTTATCCGGTGGGTTCATACTCCGGGAATCGTTCTCGAGTTCCTTGAAGAGACCCATGGTGATAATGATGACCGGCACGATCTCAAGCCGGCCCAGCCACATGAGGGCAATAAAGATCCACTTGATCGTGATCGGGCTTGCCGCGCCGATGAGCCCGACCGAGAGGCCGGCATTCGAGAGGGCCGAGACCAGTTCGAAGATCACCTCTTCCATGCGGAACGAGGTAATGTACAGGTGGAGCGTGAGGACTGTTGCGGCAAAGATGGTCAGGACATAGATGACGATGACGAGCATGTTCTTCGATATGGCGAGGTCCGACACTTCACGGGAAATGGTCCTGCCGCCAAATCGTAACGGCACAAGCACCCGGCCAGATACAAAGAAACGGCGGAACCACCATCGCACTCCCTCGTACGCCAGCATTACACGGTTCATCTTGACACCTCCGGATGCACTCCCCATTGCGCCGCCGATGAACATCATCATTGCCACGAGGGCCAGGGGAATCGTAGCCCAGATATGCAGGTCGGAATTCTGGAAACCGCAGGTGCAGAGGCCGGAAATGGCAGTAAATGTACCCTGCCGGAACGCTTCCTCGAGCGGAATGCTCAAAAAGAGATAGAGGTCGAGCGAGACAAGGAGTGATCCAACCAGTGCAAGAAAGAGGAGTGCTCGCACCGTCCTGTCCCGGAGCATGTCCCGGATCTTGCCATGGTACATGACCAGGAAAAACTTGAATGGAAGGGCACCGGTTATCATGACCGGGATAAGGAGCAGTTCCAGTAGCGGATTATTGTAATACCCGATCCCGCCGGTATGGGGTGTGAACCCGCCCGTGGCGATAGCAGCCATGACAAGGTTGAGCGCATCCCAGAGTGGGATGTCGGCCAGCATAAGAAGACCCGTGAAGGTAAATGTCAGGACAAGATAGATCATCCACATCCGCCGGCTGGTGGAGGCGTTTGCTGACAGCAGCTCATCGGACCGGCCTTCTGCTTTGTACATCCTAAAAAGAGAGACCCGGGTTTTCCTGCGGAGGGAGATGCTGAAAGCGATGATGCCGATGCCACCAATCCAATGGGTAAACGAACGCCAGAAAATCAGGGTTTTTGGCGTAGTATCGAGTGAGGCGATCATCGTAAAACCGGTCCCCGTCCACCCGGACATAGCCTCGAAAACGCTGTCGACAAATGACATATGGAGACCATACATGAACGGCAGGGCGCCAATGAAGGCGATTGCCAGCCACGACAACGTGATCGCGGCAAGAGTCATGGTGGAAGATGGCTCGAGATCTTCGTGAGGGATATGCGAGATGAGATAACCAAGGATAAGGAAGGTTATGGGTGCAGTGGCCATGGGGCCGATAAGGTTCCATTCGCCAAAGATTGCCAGGACAATGAATGGAAGAAGTGAAACGATGCCGAGAAATTCAAAGATGAGCCCCATGTCATGGGCAATCATGGCAAGGTGGCCGGTTCGCTTCATCAGATAACCACAGTGGTATTCTTTTTTTTAAATGTTATGGGTATCGTTTACAAGCCTGCATGATTCGGGATTTCCGGCAGGGCACCTTAATAATCCCGGGGCCGGAACAATAGTTACAGAAAATATGAACGTCTTCCGTTCCGACCAGTTCCCGTTTATCCTGATGGTCATCCTCGCATTTTCCGGCATTGTGATCTTCTGGTCGATCATGGACATGGTGCTTTTGGGGGCATCGCTTGCCATTGTGCTGATCCCGCTTCACCGCCGGTTTGCCGCCCGGACATGGCCGGTTGCGTCCGCAGCGGTCATCACCCTTATCAGCCTGACCACAGTGAGCCTCCTTGCCTATATCACGATGCTCATCTTCACATCCAATGCAACGACCCTCAGTACGATATTTGCTGCCATTGGCGACTGGCTCGATAACCCTGCCACGAATCCCATGTCCTATGGCATCCCACTCAGCAAGGCAAGTCTTTCAGCAATCCTTGCAACAGGAAACGCCTTCTTTGTTAATTATATGGATACCATCATAGAGAACCTGACCCTGATCCTCTTCAAGATCTTCACGTTCTTTTTTACCCTGTTCATTCTCCTGCTCCATGGCGATGAACTCAAAAGCCGGATCATGGAGCACCTCCCGCCATCGATGGACGAGTACGTGAGCCGGCTCTCGGAAGTGACGGTGGATACACTCTATGCGATCTATGTTGTCCAGATCGCCATCGCGATCCTTACGTTCTTTATTGCCATCCCGGTCTTTTACCTTCTCGGGTACGGCAACATCCTTTTTTACTCCTTCTTTGCCGCATTCTGCGAACTAATCCCGATACTTGGCTCGTCAGCGACATTCGTCATCATGGGGGCATATGCACTGGCGCTCGATGATACGCGGGGCATCCTTATCATCTTCTTCCTCGGGTATTTCATCGTCGCCCTCATGCCGGAAGTCTGGATCCGCCCGGTGCTGGTTGGACGGCGCGTGAAGATCCATCCGGTCATCATGTTCATCGGTATCATTGGCGGCATCATGACCATGGGGCTTGCGGGTTTCGTGCTTGGGCCGGTCATCATCGTGCTCCTCATCACCACCTACCGGATGTACATACGGGACCGGAAAGACCGGGCTATATCCGGCGTCTTCCCACGCGACAGAGCCTGATGCAGGGTGTCAGTAAATAGAGAAAGGATTATCCCTGTTTCAGATGACCGGTATTGAGCGATGCTGAAAGGATCCGTAACCGTTCCCGAGATTGTCAAATCATTGGGGCTGGTTTTTGGCGATATCGGGACGAGTCCCATCTATGCTCTCACCGCAATCTTCCTGCTCATTCCCCCGACACCGGAGAATGTCATGGGTATCATGTCCCTTATTATCTGGACCATGACCATTCTCGTGACGTTCGAGTATACGTATCTCGCCATGCACATCGGTAAGAAAGGCGAGGGGGGCACCATCGTGCTCAAGGAAACCCTGCTGCCGCTCCTCAAGTCGGGCAACCAGGTCGCGTTCGTCTCGCTCCTCGCCATTGTCGGCATCTCCTTATTCATTGGCGATGGTGTCATCACGCCCGCCATCAGCATCCTCTCGGCCATTGAAGGTATTCTGCTCATTCCGGGATTTGAAGCAACCTCCCAGACCACGCTGATGATCATTGGTGGTATCATCGCCATCTGTCTCTTCTCGATCCAGAGCAAGGGGACCGAGCGGGTTGCATTCGCGTTCGGACCGATCATGGCCACATGGTTTATCACACTTGCAGGCTTCGGCGCCTTAGCCATCTTCAACGCACCTTCGGTCATTCTGGCAATCAGCCCGGTGTATGCCATCAACTACCTTCTCGGTCACGGGCTCGAAGGATTCCTGATCCTCTCCTCGGTCATCCTTGTCGCTACCGGCAGCGAAGCACTCTATGCTGATATGGGCCATCTTGGTCGGGAACCGATCATCAAGGCATGGTATCTGGTCTTTATAGCTCTTACCCTCAACTATCTCGGCCAGGGTGCATTTGCCCTGACGCACCCGGATGCCAATAACATTCTTTTCGAGATGGTATTTTCCCAGGTGCAGATCCTGTATATCCCGTTCCTCATCATGAGTATCGCGGCAACGGTCATCGCCTCGCAGGCCATGATCTCCGGCATCTTCTCGATCGTGTACCAGGGCATTACAACCCGCATCCTGCCGCTCCTGCGCATCGAGTTTACGTCCCCGCAGCTCCGGTCCCAGATCTATATCGACATGATGAACTGGCTGCTGCTCTTTGCGGTTCTTATCGTGATTATGATCTTCCAGAACTCGAAAAACCTGACGCTTGCGTACGGGCTTGCGGTCAGCGGGGATATGGTCATAACCGGTATCCTGATCACGATGATCTTTGCCTACCGGGGGCAGATTGTAAAAACCCTGTTTGCTATCTGTATTCTCTGCGTGAACTTCATGTTCCTGTTTGCCACGCTTCATAAGATACCGTACGGCGGCTATATCTCCCTTCTCATCGCGTTCATTCCGTTTGCCATCATCATAATCTTCATCTATGGCCAGAGAAAACTTGCAAGCATGTTAAGTCCGGTGCCGCTTGATAATTTCCTCCCGGAATTCAACAAGGTTTATACTACGTTGAACCGCATCTCGGGAACAGCCCTCTTCTTTGCCCGCGACTTCAGGAATATTCCCCAGTATATTCCGCGGATCATGTTCACGAACAACATCATGTATGACGACAACATCATCATATCCATTATCCGTACCGAGCAGCCGTTCGGTGTTACATGGGGGTTCACCCGCGAGATAACAAAAGGCCTCTCTATCTTTGAGATCTATCTCGGGTATATGGAGATTGTCGATATTGGCAAGATCCTCAGGGAAGCCGAGATCGAAGAGAAGACGATCTTCTATGGCATGGAGGATATCATCACAACGCACGGTATCTGGCGGATATTTGCCGCCATCAAGCGCCTGTCGCCATCGCTGGTGCAGTTCTACAAGCTGCCTTCGGACAAGATTCATGGCGTGGTCACCCGGGTTGAGATGTAAGGTTGGGCGCTTAATACCGTCCACGGGTTTTTCTGGATATGATGAATCATTTATCCGGCGATATCCTCTTATCGCTGCCGGACAAATATTCCGGGCAGACAGGATACGATCATAAATTTTCTGAATGATCCGGGTCCTGTGCTTGCAGAAATTCTTAAAATTTTCAATGGGCGTGGATATCCGAGTCTGGTCAAAGGAGCGGGATTTAGGGTCCCGTCGCGCAGGCGTTCGCAGGTTCAACTCCTGCTCCACGCATATTTTATTTGGGTAATAGGTATCCCAAAAAAATGCCACTATTCTAATTGAGCTTTCATACCCTAGGTATCAGTTCATCACATGCGGCGCGCTCTTTTCGAAAAAACTAATAGAAATTGATAGTTGTTTTGGGAATACCGGGCCCCCCAAAAATTAAAAGAAGGGCGAGAATGATATTGTTAAAATAATCATTCGAAAATTCTAAGAGTATAGGAAAAAATATGAGAAAAACATGTCCTCAATCAGAATACTTAGAGATCAATGATGAAATATTTGCTTTAGCGGAAGAGTTGCTTTCAGCAGATGAGATTCAACATGCTGAAGAACTATCAATTAATCTATCACAGAAATCTACTCGTTTGAGTGCTCAAACAGCACTTAAGAAAATATTAGGCCTTCGCCCAAAAAGACCCGTATACTATGCATATCATGAAATTGATCGTCTACCTCATTGGACACGATATCCTATTGAAAATTTAGGGCATTTTGTTGATAACATGGTAAAATGTGTTGTAACTGAAAAACTTGCAACTACAAAATATAACGAACAACCATTAGGCCCGAATTTACACCGATTGAAAAACAAAATACCCGACGATTTATATTCCGTACTCGAAAAGTTTAACCTCTTAATTTACCGTCCTGCAAAACACGACTTTAATGTGATTAATCGAAGTCACAGGTTTACTAGTAAAGAAGTGGTTTTCACGATTTTTATCACGTTAAAACTAAAAGAAAAATTAATTGGAATTTCAAACGAAGTTAATGATTATTGTCAAGATAAAACAAATGATGAATATGGTATATCCCCAGATAGTGTAAACAATTTGCTGTAAAATCAAAAACGCCCTGATCTCTAATCATGCAACATAAGGAGACCAGAGCAATGGAAATCAATGACTTAATCCAAGATTATCTTGGCGATAAGGATGAGGGTC
>JALOBP010000016.1 GCA_023228295.1 Methanoregula sp. | reverse complement strand
ATTCCCGTAATTGATGAAGACCCCCGGCAGTTTTTCCGGCGTGATAATCTTGGACATCTTCTCGTAGAGGTCGAATGGCGTCAGGACGTTGTAGATGCCATCTGCGAACTCTTTCTTGGTTATCATAGTACCACATCGCAGATCCCGGATATTAATATATTGGTAAAAAAGGGAACGACCGGGGGGTCAGTCCGCCCGCAGTGCTTCGATCGGGTCGAGGTTTGCCGCCCGCCATGCCGGGTAAACCCCCGAGAAGATGCAGATGGCAATCCCGATTGCCATCGATACCGGGACATAGATCAGGCTCTGGTACGTGAAGAAATACTCTGTTGTGCCGACCATGGCAAGCACCACGAGCCAGCCTAATATGAGGCTCATGATCGCCCCGATGACGGCGCCGACAAGTCCGAGGATCACCGCTTCGTAGATGAACATCCGGAGCACCTCGCCTTTCTGCGTGCCGATGCTGCGCAGGATACCGATCTCCCGGATCCGTTCGGTCACCGACATCATCATCACGTTGAAGATCGAGGTCGCGGCAACCAGGAGCGAGATGCCGGCAATTGCCATGACGAATGTCGTCATGGTGCTGACCGTTGACGTGATGCTCTCCATCATCCTGCTGCTGTCCTGCACGGCCACCTCGTCCTCCTTGCGGTTCAGCTTGTCTTCGATGGTCTCGGTGGCCGTGTCTGCATCGCTGATGTCGTTGAGGATGACGTTGACCTGCGTATACTTGCCTTCTCCTCCGAACATCCCGACATAGGACTTCTCGGGCATGACAATGGCGTTATCCGTATTGATATCCATGGACATGCCCTTCTCCTCAAGGATCCCAACGACACGGACCTTCTGAACCGTCTCATTGTTATCTTCATCGCCAATGGTGATGCGGCTCCCGATGGTCAGCTCGTGGCGTTCGGCAAATGAAGGCCCGACAACCACCGAGCTCGATGTTTTCGGGAGTGCACCTTCCTCTACGGTAAGAACTGTTGCCATGTCCTCGTCCCGCATGCCGTAGATGGTTGCCCGGCCCTCGTTATCCCCTACCTCAATTGTCCTGGATTCCTGGTAGAGCGGATAAACCATGCCGTATTTCCCGGCTACCCGTTCAATATCCTCAAACTGCTCCTTGCTGATATAATCATCATCGCTGGAACTGGAACTTCCGCCGGGTCCGCCCATCATCCCCCCGCCACCACCTCCGGAATCCGGTTTTACAACCAGCACGTTGGCCATTGCCGAGAGCTCTTCGGTGACGGACATCGTCATGTTTGCCCCCATCATGCCCATGGACGAGATGGCGACAACGCCGATGACAATGCCGATGGCCGCGAGCAGCGAACGGAGAAAATTAAGCCGGATACTCCGGAGCGAGAGCTGGAGGATGATATCTTTCTTCATGGTTCCTCCACCTTCCCGTCCTTGATCCGTATAATCCGTTCCGCCTGTGCCCCGACCGACGGGTCGTGGGTGACGATGATGACCGTCCTGCCCTGATTGTGCAGGGCAGTGAGCATCTCCATGATCTGGGCGCCGGTCTTCGTATCGAGGTTGCCGGTCGGCTCGTCACAGAGAAGAATGTCGGGATCGTTGACGAGCGCCCGTGCTATTGCGACCCGCTGCTGCTGTCCACCCGAGAGTTCGGCCGGTTTGTGCTCGGCCATACGCCGGTTGATGCCGACCCCGGCGAGCAGCTGGCTGACCCGTCCGGTGTCATCATTGCACCGGTGCTTGAGGATGAATGGGTATTCGACATTCTCGTACGCGGAGAGGAGCGGGATTAAGTTGAACTTCTGGAAAATATAGCCGATGGCATTGAGCCGGAGATTCGTGAGTTCCTCATCGGACATCTGTCGGATATTCTTGCCGGTGATGCGGAGGATTCCTGAAGTTGGGACGTCAAGCCCACCGATCTGGTTGAGGAGGGTGGACTTGCCTGAGCCCGAGGGCCCCATGATGGCGACAAACTCCCCCTTATCGATCCTTATGGAGAGATGGTCGAGTGCGACCACGTCGCCGGAAGCGAGTGGATAGATCTTTGTCACATCGGCCAGTTCGATGACCGGTACTGCTGTCATAGGAATAACCTGCCAGAAAAAACAGGGTTAGTCTTCCTTTGGCAGTACATCGTCATCCTGGGTTTTCTTTCGGAACCTGTCTGTTATGGGTCTCAACAGCCCCTTTCTCCATGCGATGACGAGGGCGATAAGGGCAACGAGAATGATGACGATCTCTGTAACCGGGATCTGGCCAAAGCCGGATCCGAACGATCCGAACATTCCCCGTGACTGGCCTTGTGCACCAGCCGGTGCGCCCTTCAATGCAGCTGATCCGGGTAATGCACTGTTGTCATTTGCCTCGATGGTAAATGTATCCGTGTAAACATTGCCCTCTTCATCCTTGTATTCCACCTTCAGGGGAACCTTTCCGTTCCCCGTCATGGTATAGGTCACTTCAAAGGTGGAGAAGTCGTCGGGCTCAAGGTTGCCGATGGCATAGACCGGGTTCGGATTAACCGGCGTTGCAGGGCTCTCGACCGTGACAAGGATCGATTTTGCATCTGTCAGTCCATTGTTGGTCACGTCACCTTTCAGGGTTGATGTTATCCCCGAAACCGAACTCTCGATATTGTTCACGATAATCTCGGCACCTTTCTTGTTTTTATCAATGGTAACCGGGAGTACGACATCGGTTGTATGCTCGTTATCCCCGTTCATGTACCTGACATGGAACGTGACCTCTGTCTCATGATCCGGTGTGATCGAGAATGGGACCTGTACAGAGGTACCGGAGTTCAGGGTTCCGATAAACGATTCTTTAGGGAAAACCCGTGCGCCATCGACTTCAGGAACCACGAGGACATTGGTAATCGCCCCCTCACGGGGATTGGAGATACTGACATTCACGCTGTCTTTCTTGGACACCGCGAAGTTATCGGGCATGGCTGAAATGCTGGCCCTCACATCTGTGGAATCGATCTTGAGCTTGATCTGGGAGTTGATCGCGTTTGCCCCATACACTGTTGTTGAGACCGTGAAGAGCGGGAAACATGTCCCGTCACTTCCATCGGCGGTAACGATAAAATTGTAATCTATGGTCTCTCCCGGGCCAATGGATGTTGCAGTAGCAAAAGCAGCGTCATTGATGACCTTGATATGTGAATTTATCAGGTTCGGCTGGGAAACTGACACCGATGTATTTGCTGCATTGGTAACATGGACGGTTACCGTCCCCGTCTCACCAGGGTAAAAAACATCGGGGCTCATTTCATAGCCGGAAACATACACGAGCGCAGCAGCATCACGGGGATCGGTCACCGATACGGTATTTCCGGACAGCGACGCAGCGCTTACAGCAGAAACGCTGGACAGCAGGAGCAGAATGCTCACAATAATGCATTGGATCTTCATACATTCTCCTTATGGACTGGAATTTCCTGTCAACCAGGGATCTTCTACGGATCCGTGTATTGAAATCAATTCAAATTGTAATGTGTTTTTTACATTTTGTAACTTATAAAGTTTTTTTTTGGTATCTTGTTTTACAATCTGGAAACAACCGGGAAAAACAGCATGCTGTACTGTACGGATGAGACCCGGGCCGGACCCGGCAGGACGGTTCCGCGCATGATTAAAAAAAAGCCAATGGGAAAAATGGCAACGATTAATCGATGTCAACACTCATGTACGGTTCATCGTACTGGAACACTTCTTCAATATTTACCTGGAAATGGCGCGCAATCTTGAACGCAAGATCCAGCGATGGAACGTATTTTCCTTTCTCTATTGCAAGGATTGTCTGTCGTGTAACGCCGATTGCATGTGCGAGATCTTCCTGCGTGAGATCGTGCATGGCCCGGAATACCTTGATCTTATTCTTCATCGGTTTCCCAGTCCCCGTATTTCCGGGCATAATAGATCCTGAACGCGACGTACAGGAAGATCATCAGGCAGAGCAGGCCAAGCTGGACATAGCCCATCAACCGCGGCCCAAGGATCTCGGGGGGGTGATCCAGGAACTTGTCGCGGGGAAATGTGGGGATGTACAGGATCTGCATAACCGCGCCAATTGAGAATGCACAGAACAGCACCCAGAATACCTGAAACGTCCTGAGGGCGGCTTTCTCGGTGATCTTTGCGCTGCGTTCGTCCTCGATCAAATCGGTGACGGTCCTGCGGGCGAAATAGATGACGGCAATCCCTGCCACAAATACAATCTCAATCGGGATGGGATTATGGATCTCGACCGAATACCAGAAGACTGCGAGCAGGACGAGCGCAATACAACCGGTAAGCACATAAAAGCTGTTTTTTTTCATAGGGGCCCTTTGTACAGGATATTATACATTTTGTCCTAAAAATGTGACTATTCGGGATTTTCATTATCCCGGTAGCCGGCATCGCTCAGTGCCATCCGGTTTTTTTGAGGATTTGCAATCCGTCAGGTAGACCATGATCCGGTCGTTAACCCGGGGGTTTTTTGTCATGCTGATGTGGCAGTACTGGCTCGCCGGGGGCAGGTCTCCTTCACCCTGCGGAGACAGGGGGATGATGTCCATTGAGATCCCCGGCAGGAGAGATTCAGCATGGGCAACGATACCGTCCCCTTCGAGCGTCTGACGGAACTCCTTCATATCGGACATCTCCCATGTCTTTCCCTCAAACCACGGGAAGAATTCCGGCACTCCCTCCGGATTGGCAGTCACGATAATACGGTAGGTGATATCGTGACGTATCCCCGCTGCACGGAGTTTTTCCATGAACTCGCTTTTCGGGCGTACATCCTGCACCATTGCATCAGCGGCCGGATCATATCCCGTTGGTACGAAGATCCCGGTCAGCCGGTTGAGAATTGCCGGCCCATGGACCGGGTGAACGAAGAGTTCGGCAAGAGCCGAGCCGGTGTTGGGTGGACCAAGACCGATCAGCTGCCGGACCCTCTCCTGCTTACTCTCCCCGTCAATAACCTCGAGAAGGTACCGGGTGATGCAGGTGCCAATCGAATGGCACACAATATCGATCGGGCCGGAATAACCGGTCTCGTCCCGCCATGCTGCAATATACCTGCTAAGCGCTCTTGCGATCTCTTCGAGATGCTTGTTGCCCATCCCGGAATGGTCAAACCGGGCATAGGGGATTTTCACGGCATCGAGACGTGAAATGAGCTGTTTCCATGCCCCGGGATGGCTGTTCCACCCGTGAACAAGAATAACCGGGACTGGATCTGCTCGCATCATACCAATCGTTATCTCTCTAAACCGAAAAGATGTGCGATCCGGATGGTGTTTATCCTTTTTTCCTGCCCATCCTCATGGATCCTGCCTCGTGTGGCCCTGGGCTGTATGATTAAGGACTTGGCTGAACGCACGGATTACTGCTGCACTGTAATGAACCGGTACCCGCCTTTTGGGACGCGAAGCTCGAAACAGGCACCCGTACCGCAGATCCCGGTCTCGCGAATGGTAATACCGGTGATCGAGAGGATCTCCCGTACAAGGTACATCTGGAGACCGGTCTGGCTGAAGAACTGGCGGTTGAATATCTTCTCCTTGGCTTCAGGGGGCACACCCACCCCGTCATCTTCACAGACCACATGCAGTTCCTCAAATGACTCCTCGCAGAAGATCCGGATGCACGTGGTCTTTTTGCCATGATGGATTGCATTCTGTATAAGGTTGAAGAACACGCTTGAAAGGAGACGGTCTGCATAGATCTCAACCCCCTCCATCTCAACCGACAGGGTGATCTCCCCAAACCGTATCCCTGCACAGGATTTCATGACCGTCTTTTTTGTGTCCTGCCATTCAGGCAGCTCAATGCCGATATCCTGGTAATCCCGGGTAAATGTAATGAGCGACTGGATGGCGTCCGTTGCGGTTATCTCCGTATCAAGAACCCTGCACTGGGCCGGATCGGTATTATATTCTTTTGCCAGTTCCAGGTTTCCTTTCAGCACCGTGAGCTGGTTAAGGATATCGTGCCGGATGATCCCGTTTAAGAAATTCATCTTCCGGTTGGCCATCTGGACTGCGGTCTCTGCCCGGATCTTATCCGTGATATCCATGATGGCAACCACGATCTTTTGAGTTCCGGGAATCCGGTTGACCGTAAGTAAGGCATTCCTGACCCCGCCATCCCACCGGATAAACCGCACTTCGAACCGGGCCGGGCCGTCCCCCTGGAGGATTTCTTTATTCCAGTGCTTCTGCAGGATGCGGACATCTTCCGGGACAACAAATTCGATCCATTACTTCTGCCCCTCGATCTCGTCCCGCACGTAACCGAGAATTCTCCCGAACTCCGGGTTGATGTAGGAGATCGTGTTATCCTCCTCGATGATCACCATCGCCGCCCCGGTATTATCGAGGATCTCGTGTAATTTCAGGACCGATTCTTCAAGGGCGGTTTCATGTTTCCTGCTCTTGGTAATATCGGCAAGGGATTCGATGGCGCCGACACGGTCGCCCCCGGCATCAAAGATTGGTGCGGCAAGACACCAGATGATCCGGCTGTTATTATCTGCATCCGTGGTTGGGGTCTCGGCCACAACAGCATTCCCTTTCCTCCGTATGGCGCAATACCCCCATTCCTGGATTCCGTCATCACATTCCGTTATAAGATCGATGAGCATCGGGCGTCTCGATCCATAGAACGTGAGCGCGTACTCGTAATTGCCCTTCCCCAGTATATCAACCGCTTTGACCCCGGTAGTATACTCCATGGCCCGGTTCCATGCAATGACCTTACCTTCATTGTCGATGGCGAATGTGGCGTCGGGAAGGTTATAGATGACACCGGACATCTGGAGGAACGAGGTCCTGAATGCCTCTTCCAGCCGTCTCGTTTCAGAGATCTCTTTTGCGGAGAGAATGTATCCCAGTTGTTCCCCGCCATCTGCCACGAGCGGCGCAATGGTAAGAATGACGCGGATCAGTCGTGAGTCCCTGTGGACATATGTGCATTCACGCTCATCGAAACCCGCCAGCTCCAAGGGATGGCTCAGGATCTCAAAACCGGAAACCGGGTGCCCTTCTTCTTCGGAGATGTGGCGGCTCCGGGCGATCAGTTCGGGCTCGTAATGAAAGAAAAGCGGTGTCTGTTTCCCGACAAGTTCATCTGCGGTATAACCGGTCAGTTGCTCCATGCCCGGGTTCATCAGAGTAATTGTCCCGTCAGGGCCGGTTGTGCAGACGCCGACACCGGCCAATGAATCAAATGCTGCGCTTGCGAGCCGGTTTTTCAGTCCCCCCATCTCCCGTTCCGTCCGCTCTGCAGTGAGGTCTTCGACGGTCCCTTCGATCCATTCGACCTTCCCGTCACGGTTTTTCTTCGGTTTTGCAGAGATCCGTACCCAGAACCGGCTTCCATCCTTCTTCTTCTGCAGGATCTCATAATCATGGACCGAACCCTCCATTCCCAGTTCATGGATGAACCATTCCCGGTCTTTGGGATTGGCATAAACAGAGAGGGCCGGGATTTTCAGCAGTTCGGCAAGGGAATCATACCCGTACATGCGGACAAGGGCGGGATTGGCCCACAGGAACCTGCCCGGGTTTTCCAGTTTGTTCCGGTATACGCCAACGGGGGCTTCATTGACCAGTGTCCGGTACCGGCTCTCGGTTGCCCGGAGCATCTCTTCGAGTTTCTTCCGCACGGAATTTTCCGTCAGGGACGCGATCACCTGCAGTGTGCCGGGGATCCGTTTTATGGCAAGAAGCATCGGGAGTACCTTCCCATTACGGGTTATCAGGCAGAACGAACAGGAGGGAGGCACCTGCCCGTCAGTTTTTGCCATTTCCGTTGTGTATCCCGTCACTTTCTCGACATTGTCCGGCGCAACCAGATCTGTCCAGCTCTTCTTTCCCTCGATCTCGTCCCGCTGGTAGCCGCTCAGCTGCTCAAACCGGGCATTGACCAGCAGGAATTTCCCGTCCGTCCCGATGACTGCAGTTGCTATCGCAGAATTCTCAAAAATTACACGATAGAATTCCACGGAGTTATCCGCTGCCAACGGATCTTTTTTTACCTTTTTTACCGCGGGACTTTTTTTCTTTTTTATCATCCGGTTGTTCTCCATTGTCTTTAAAAAAATCCGGCTGGGATTCCAGGAACCTGATCTGCGGGGACGGGCCCGTTACCTGTGTCTCTCTCGTAGTTGTTGGATTCCGGGGCTGATATATTTTTATTCATTGGATTATGCCCGATCTGCATCTTTTTTATCCTGCCCGACATTTACTGGTACTGGAGAAACTATGGCAATTGACTGGTACAAGGAATTTGTCGACATGAACTATGAACCGGCAAAGGACGAACTCATCTGCCTCTTCTATTTCGAGCCCGCAGCCGGGATCAGCGGGAAGGAGGCCGTAGGCCGGATTGCCTCGGAGAGTTCGACCGGGACATGGACTACCCTCCACACGATGCCCCCGAGGATGAAGGCGCTGCAGGCAACTGCGTTCAATATTGAAGGCAATGTCGTGAAGATCGCGTACCCGCTCGATCTCTGGGAGGAGGGCAACGCTGTCCAGCTCATGAGCGGGATCGCCGGCAACATCTTTGGCATGAAGGCCGTGAAGAACCTCCGGCTCATCGATGTTGCCCTGCCGCCAGCCTACGTAAAACACTACAAAGGGCCGCACTTCGGCAATGCCGGCATCCGGAAGATGATGAAAATCGCAAAACGCCCCCTTACGGGTGCCGTTCCCAAGCCGAAAATCGGCTTTACGGCAAAGGAGCATGCGGAAGTCGGGTACGAGACGTGGATGGGCGGGTTTGATTTCGTCAAGGACGACGAAAACCTCACCTCTGTCTCTTTCAACCGTTTCAACGACCGCGTGAAGTTCATGACAAAACTCCGCGACAAGGCAGAGAAGGAGACCGGCGAGGTGAAATCGGCGTTCCTGAACATCACGGCCGATGTCGAGACGATGAAGAAGCGTGCCGACCTTCTCGCGGCAAATGGCTGGAACTATTGCATGATCGATGTGGTTGTCGCAGGTACTGCAAGTGTCATGACCATGCGGGACTACTGCTCAGATCTCGGCCTCGCGATCCACGCTCACCGCGCCATGCACTCCGCATTCAGCCGGAACAGGAAGCACGGTGTGACCATGCAGTTCCTGGCAAAAATGATGCGGCTCATCGGGGTCTCGCAGATCCACACCGGAACCGCGGTCGGGAAACTGACCGGCTCCCGGAAGGAATCAGTCGCGCTCGCCAACCTGCTTCGTGAGAAGAAGACCGAAGCAATCGATGGCATGCTCCTTAAGCAGGACTGGGGGAAGATCAAGAGCGCATTCCCGGTCTCATCCGGTGGCCTGCACCCCGGTCTTGTTCCGGAAGTGCTGGACATTTATGGTACCGAGATGGTGCTGCTCGTTTCGGGTGGTATTCACGGCCACCCTAATGGCACCCGCGCCGGCGCAAAGGCGACCATGCAGGCAATAGATGCCTGGGAGGAAGGCGTGACGCTCGAAGAGAAGGCAAAGAAGGCAAAGGAACTCAAAGAGGCCCTCGGGAAGTGGGGGCACTATAAGCCGGTCTAGGGTCGGACCCGATTCTGGTTTTTCCGGATATTCCCGGAAAAAACCCGTATTTCTTACCAATACATTTTTCCGGACCTGTTGGCCCGTTTTTTTTTAAAATTGGTTGATACGATGACGTATGCGAAAAAAATTGAAAACAAGAGAGTGCGCCGACCGGGACTCGAACCCGGGTTTAGGCGTTGGCAACGCCTAGTGATAACCACTACACTATCGGCGCAGTGTGCTCTACAATGTGGGAATTCAAATGATTTAAGCATATCGAACTGAAGGTCGATGATCTCACCCATCTGGCTTAATTCCAACATCTTAAAGTAACGAAATCACTCTAACTACTATTCAGATGATTCCTCTCTTCATTGACTGCACCGGCCGCCGTATTGTCATCTTCGGAGGGGGGGACGTGGCCGCACGCAAGGCCGCGTATTTTTCCGGGAATGCCGACGTCACAGTTGTAAGCCGCTCGTTTGTCAAGGCATTTGATGACCTGAAAATCACCCGGAATGACACCAATCTCGCAACAGAATCCGGCAGGAACCTTGCCGCAATTCTCACCGGCTCGTTCCTTGTCATTGCCGCAACCTCCGACACGGAGATCAACAACCGCATCGGCCGGCTCTGCAAGGCAACGGGGCTCCTCTTCAACAACGCCAACGGTGAGACCGGCAATGTCATCATGCCGGCGGTTACCTCGGGTGATAATTATACGATTGCGATCAGCACCGGCGGCAACAGCCCGGGCATCTCGCGCTACCTCCGTAAGCATCTTGAAGCATCCCTCCCGGCACTGGACGATATGATCGCACTCCAGATCCGGCTGCGGGAAGTACTCATGGTTCAGGAACCGGACCAGAAGACGCGCTCTGCCATCATAACCAACGTCTTAAACGACCCGGAGGTCTGGGCAGCGCTCGAAGCTAAACGGCCCGATACCTGGGATGATGTCTTCAGGAGGTATCTCTCATGACGGAGCCTGAGGGTGTGCAAATCACTGTTGCGGGGGTCAGTCACCACACCGCAAACGTGAGTGCCATTGAGGCGTTCCGGCTCGGGGATGAAGCAGCATTCCTTGCCGCAGCAAAGGAACGTTTTGCCGGAGTTCTTCTCCTCCAGACCTGCAACCGTGTAGAGGTAATCGTGGAAGGCGACCCGCAGGCCCTCAGGGAATTCCTTACTGAACAGGGGCGGAGCGGCTACTTCGTGCATTGCAATACCGGCGCCCTCCGGCACCTGTTTGCCCTTGCCTCAGGTATCGACTCCATGATCGTGGGTGAGGACCAGATCATCGGCCAGCTCAAGAAAGCACTTGGCGAAGGACACGAAGCTGGCACGGCTTCGCCCCTTCTCGAACACTGCGTGACCAAGGCAATCCATGTAGGAATCGAGGTCCGGAAGCGGACCATGATCAACCGGGGGGCGGTCTCCATCGGATCGGCTGCCGTCCAGCTGGCGGAAGCGGAGATCGGGAGCCTTGAAGGAAAGCACATCCTTGTTGTGGGCAGCGGTGAGATGGGGCTCCTTGTCGCCCAGGCTCTTGCGGCAAAGAAACTCACGGCAATGTATGTCGCGAACAGGACGTACGGCCGGGCCGTGATCCTTGCAAACAAAATCGGGGGAAAAGCGGTCCGGTTCCCGGAACTCTATCATTACATATCGCTCTCGGACGTGGTCATCTCGTGCACCGCCGCCCCCCACCCGGTCATTCACCGGACTGACCTGGCCCATGCCATGCGTGAGCGCTGCTGGCCGGTTGAGGGTCACCCCCGCCCGCTCATCCTTGTTGATATTGCCCAGCCCCGCGATGTGGAAGAAGGTGCTGACACTATCGACGGCGTCCATCTCTTCACCATCGACAACCTGCGGTCCGTCAACGAACAGACCATGAGCACGAGGAAAGCCGAGGCCGAGCGGGCCCATGCGTTTGTTGAGGAGGAACTCTCAATATTCCTGCGCCATCTCAACCGCCGTTCCGCTGATGAGATCCTTGCCTCGCTCCACACGTGGGCCGAGTGTGTGCGGATCCGTGAACGCGACCGTGCCCTCGGAAGGCTCATCGGCTGTGATCCCAAAGCCGCGGAAATCATCGATGATCTCACCCGTGTCCTTGCCAAAAAACTGATTACAGATGTTACGTTTGCCGTCCGTGCCAGTGCCGAGGAGGGCGACCTTGCTACTGCGCAGGCGCTGGTCAAAGCTGTTACTGAAGGGGAGCGGCTTGTGGGCCGGAAGGAAAGCGATCGGTTGGAATAACCCGGAGGTTGTCGGGCATTGATTGGCATGGGTAGCCAGCCTCCCCTCTGCTAATACGCCCCCAATCAGGATGACAACGTATTACCTGTCCCTTACAATGAAAAATCCTGTCAAACTATGGATAGATCGATAATCAAGTCCTCCGCAGGGTGCCCTTTTTTGATCGGCAGCAGTTATCTCCCCCTTGGGTATGTGGGCATCAACCCCCCTCGCAGCGATTGAGATTACACCAGAGCATCTGAAACTGTAATCAGAACTGTACCCGTTTTGAAAATAAATCCCAAAAAAAAGATCTCTTCAGAAGAACACTTCTTCCCGTGGCAGCCGCCACTTGACCGGTGCCGTATCAGCCGCATACCCGATTGCGCAGAGGACGACCGGCACATATTCCTCCGGCAGGAAGAGCACCTCAGAAAATGCCGCAGGATCGAATCCCCCCATCGGGCAGGAGTCAAAGCCCAGTGACTTTGCCCCGTTAACCGCATTTGCCAGTGCAATATGGATCTGTTCCCGGGCAAATCCCATCCGGTGGTCGGGAGTCATTGACCCGATGTAACCCTTGATCATGGTGCCATACTGCGTAACCATTGCCTTGGGCACTCCGGACTGCTCCATGCCCCCGAGTACCTTGTCAATTACGGATTCGAATTCCATGTTGGCACAGAAGACCAGCAGGTGCGAGCAGGTAGTAATCTGCGACTGGTCGTTGGCATGCGGGCGGAGACTCGCCTTGATCCGGCTTGCTGAAACAACCTTGATCTTCCATGGCTGGATGTTGAACGCAGACGGGGAATGGCGGATAATATCAAGAAGGGTGAACAGTTTGTCTTCGTCAACCATCCGGCCATCAAACTGCTTGGTGGCATACCGTTGCATGACAATATCCTTGAATTCCATATCCGATCCTCACGAAGTATCGTGCTGCTATCGTTTATAATCGTTGTTAGAATTAAAAAAAGATAGGAATATCCGTTGTTTACGATATCACGGGAGTTTTACATAGGCTTTCTCTGCAAGCGCTGACAGCGTTGCATAATCTGTATCCGGCCCGGTCATTTTAAGGACCACGAGGTTTGATCCCTTGGAAAATATGATCCCCACGACATCCTGCCTGACCGTACCTGCCATGGAAGCAGGGGCCAGCGGGTTGCCCGTGCTATCCCTGTGGACAATTGCCCCACCTGCCGTGCCGGAGAACGCCCGGCTGTTCTCACCAAGGTCTGGTGCTGTGAGGATTGTGTACGTGAGATCGCTATCCGATCGTTCACCTGCATCGGCAAGTGCAACGATCTCTGCCATTCTTTCCTCCGGGTACATGGTAATCGTCTGGACGATCAGTGTTCCGCCCGCCGGGTTATTCGCCATGCCGGCATAGCTTGCCTCATAACCCCCCTGCCATCCGAGACTCTTTGCAAGGT
The DNA here is from genome assembly GCA_023228295.1 of Methanoregula sp. GTDB lineage: Archaea > Halobacteriota > Methanomicrobia > Methanomicrobiales > Methanospirillaceae > Methanoregula. The sequence goes on along the minus strand of JALOBP010000016.1, from coordinate 25,967 downwards.
CTCCGATCTCCTCGGAAGTCTTGGCCCTGCCCTTGATGAACGTATAATTGGCCGGGGCATCAGCGGCCGTGAGTGCATACCCGCCCAGGGACGATGAGGATGCTGCAGGTTCCGCCACCGGGGTCGCAGGCTGCGTGCACCCGGCAGCAGCCATCATGATAAGGATAAAAGAAACAACAAGAAAAACCGGTAACCACTTCATAGTATCATATCGACAGGAAATCAAAAAGAATTTGCTACCGAATCTAAAAAAAAGCTCTTGCAGAAATCATTGTAAAAAACCCTGGCGCTTTCGGGGGCTCGCGCTTCGCACTCTGCCCTCACAGCGATGGCATCCCCCGGTGTGAGATGACGAGGTATTACGTGTAGCCGGCCACATCCCCTTGTAATGCGCACCATCCCTGCCGGAGGATTGCTGGCGCGAGATGGGTGTGGTATATGAAAAAAGGAATCTGCGGAATAAAAAACAAAATACCTGTCAGCGCTGCTCTGCTTCCGATCCCCTGATGCAATAATATGCTTTTTTCAATGCCAGCAGGGGTTTGACCGGACACGTCGGGCAAATGCAGCCTTTTTTGTCGAACACACAGTCCGCGGATTTCCCGGTAACACAGAAAAGGAGCTCCCCCCCTGCCCGCATACATTCAGTATAACTCGGGCAGGGCTCGCAGATGCAGAGTTTCTTCATATTGTCCGCTGGTGTGGCCGGATCTGGCTGTGCCGTCATGGTTCTCCTTATGTGAGAAGTGGCAGTAGTGGGATAAGTAATTTATTGCCGGCGTTGCAGATACTGGTGTATGCCAGCACCCCTTGTCGGGAGGAAGTTCGGCGTCAATGTCATCCCGGTACCGGACCGGAATGTCTGCCACGGGATACATGTACTCGGCATATCCGGGTCGAGCCGGCAGCAGCCCGGCATGAGCAAGTCGGAACGACTCCTTACCCGTGCGCTTGAGCAGTTCCAGAATTATGGCTGCACAACGAACCTCATCCGTTTAAAAGACCTCACTATCCACGACTGCGAAGGGAACTATTCCGAGAACCCGTCGTTCTGCACCTATCCCTGCCAGAGCTCGATGAAATACAATGATGACCAGATGCAGGAAATATATGACGCGGTGCTCGCCTGCGATATCCTGATCCTTGCAACACCGATCCGCTGGAACAACCACTCCGCCCTTATCCAGAAGTTTGTCGAGCGGATGAATGCTATCGAGAACCAGCAGTCATGGTTCGGCAACCGGATGATCACGGGTAAAGTTGCGGGACTCATTGTCATCGGCCACGTGGATGGCGTCCAGCATGTTGCAGGAAACCTCCTGAACTTTTTCTCGTGGCTTGGATTCCATACGCCGGAGATTGCCATTGCCTCCTGGGTAGGAGAAAATGACGAGGACACCACCAGGGACTGGGCACAGATCGAAACGAACCGGTACACCCGGGAGGACCTGGAGAACCTGGTGGCCAGCTCGCTCCGGCTTTCGTGTGCACTCAAAGGCCACGCGGCTGAAAAGAACGACAGCCGGTGATATAACCATAAATACGATGGATTTTAAAAAACTGTAACAAGTATAGAGTGGAGTGTGACGGAGTGAGCATTTTTCCCAAACGACGGATGCGGCGGTCGCGGTCGCGGCATATCCAGCCGCTCCTGCGCGAGGTCTCGATCTCCAAAAACGATCTTATCGCCCCGCTCTTTGTGGATGAACTGATAACAAAACCAAAGCCACTCGAGGCAATGCCCGGCCAGTTTCGTTACCCGGTCTCCGGCATTGCATCGGTTGCCCTCGATCTCTGGAATCTTGGCATCCGTTCGGTCCTGCTCTTCGGCATCCCCAAAGAGAAGGATGCGGCCGGCAGTTCCGCGTATGATCCGGATGGAGTTGTCCAGCAGGCGGTGCGCAAGGTCAAGGCAACCGTCCCCGAGATGGTAGTCATCACCGATGTCTGCGCCTGCGAGTATACCGATCACGGGCACTGCGGGATCATCGGCCAGACCCGGTACGGTATTGACCTTCTCAACGATCCTTCGCTCGAACTCATGAACCGGATTGCCATCAGCCATGCCGAGAGCGGGGCGGACATAGTCGCCCCTTCCTGCATGCTGGACGGCATGGTAGGTTCGATCCGCACGGCGCTCGATGAGGCCGGCTTTGAGGAAGTCCTTATCATGTCCTATTCCACCAAGTTCGCGTCCGCGCTCTACGGGCCGTTCCGGGAAGCAGCGGACTCCGGGTTTTCCTTTGGTGATCGCACCACGTACCAGATCAATCCTGCAAACCGCCGCGAGGCGATCCTTGAATCCCAGCTCGATGTCGAAGAAGGTGCAGATATCCTGATGGTAAAACCAGCCGGGTTCTATCTTGACATCCTTGCAGAGGTTGCAACGATGGGGCTTCCCGTAGCCGCGTACCAGGTCAGCGGGGAATATTCCATGATAAAAAGCGCTGCTGCAAATGGCTGGCTGAAAGAGAAAGAAACGGTGATCGAGAGCCTGACCTGCATCAAACGTGCAGGAGCAGACCTGATCATCACGTATTTTGCGGCCGATGTCGCAAGGTGGCTTTAGATGAATTACAATACCAGCAAAGACCTGTTCACCGAAGCCCAATGCCTGATGCCCGGTGGCGTGAGCAGCCCGGTGCGGGCGATCAAGCCCTACCCGTTCTACACGGCTTATGCAAGCGGGGCGCACCTGACCACGGTTGACGGCGCCGTACTCATTGACTGCTGCCTTGCGTACGGCCCGCTGATCCTCGGCCATGCGCCCCAGCAGATCCGGCGGGCGATCACCAACCAGCTGGATCTGGGGTGGCTTTATGGCACTCCCTCCCCGTTTGAGCCGGTGTTTGCAAAACTGATTACGCAGGACCACCCCGGCATGGACATGGTCCGCTTTGTCTCGAGCGGTTCAGAAGCCACGATGGCAGCGATCCGTGTTGCCCGCGGGTATACCGGCAGGAAGGACATCATCAAGGTCGAGGGCGGGTTTCATGGCGCCCACGATGCGGTGCTTGTCAAAGCCGGCTCGGGCGCAACCACGATGGGCGTCCCGGACTCGGCTGGTGTGCTTGCCGATCTCGTGGCCCACACGCGGCAGGTACCTTACAATGATCCCGATGCGCTTGAATCCCTCCTCACTATCAACCGCGACGTGGCAGCGCTCATCATTGAACCGGTACTCGGTAATATCGGTCCGATTCTTCCTGAAGAGAATTACCTCAGGGAGATCCGCGAGATAACAAAAGCTCACGATGTCCTCCTGATCTTCGACGAGGTAATCACCGGCTACCGTCTCGGTATCGGCGGGGTGCAGGTGTTGTATGGTGTACAGCCCGACCTCACCACGCTTGGCAAGATCATTGGTGGCGGTCTTCCCATCGGCGCCTTTGGCGGACGGCGTGAGATCATGGAATGGGTTGCACCGCAGGGGCCGGTGTACCAGGCCGGTACCTTCTCCGGCAATCCGCTTTCCTTAACGGCCGGCATTGCCACAGTCCAGTATCTCCACGATAATGTCGAGATTTACCGCGATCTCGATGAAAAGACCCGGGCCATGGAAGAATCGTTTGGCAGTCCCGCGAATGGTTCGTTTGTCCGGCTCGGCTCGATGTTCAAGTATTTCTTCAGGAAAACACCCCCGAAGAATTACCGCGAAGCGAAAGAATGCGACACGGCAGCATTCGGCACGTTCTGGAAGAAGATGCTGGACACAAAAGTCTTCCTGCCCCCGTCCCAGTTTGAGACCAATTTCCTCTCGGCAGCGCATACCGACGACGACCTCGCCACCATCGTACAGGCGTATATCCAATGCCGGTAACAATCGGCACACGGGGCAGCAAGCTTGCCCTTGCCCAGACCAGGAACGTAGTAGGGAAGCTTGCCCATCTCGGCATCGACGCACAGTACGAGATCATTGCCACGCAGGGCGACACCACGACCGGTGTCCCGCTCCACGAGATCGGCGGGCAGGGTGTGTTCGTGCGGGCGCTTGATGATGCGATCCTTGAAGGCCGGATCGATTGCGCGGTGCACAGTATGAAGGACATTCCTGCCTTCCGCCCGGCCGGGCTTGTCACGGCTGCCATCCTCGAACGTGACTCCCCGTCGGATTTTGTTGCATACCATGACACATTCGATGCAGTTCGCGTTCTTGGCACGTCCAGCACGCGGCGCAGGGCCCAGCTTCTCCGGCATAACCCGGCCCTTATGATCCAGGATCTCCGGGGCAATGTCGATACCCGCCTGCGCAAGCTTGCGGAGAAGGAGTACGATGCAATCCTTCTCGCTGAGGCCGGCCTCCAGCGGCTCGGGCTTGAGATCAAAGGCGAACGTCTCGACCCGGCAAAATTTGTGCCTTCTCCCAACCAGGGGACCATCGCGGTGGTTGCCAGGGCCGACCCGTCACTGCGCGAGATGCTTTCGGCGCTCGACCATGCCAAGACCCGGATCGATGTGATGTATGAGCGGGCCGTGATGGAGGAACTGGGCGGCGGGTGTTTCACTCCCCTTGGGATTTTCTGCCGGGACGGTCACCTGATCGCGGAGGTGCTCTCCCTTGATGGTACCCGCACCGAGCGGATCGAGGCGGACGTTACGTCGTTTAAGGAAGCACGGGAGCAGGGCCGGATCCTGAAGGGCCGGGCATCGGACCTGATCAACGAGGCATATACAAAACTGGGGATCACGTATGGCGGGTAAGGTATATCTGGTGGGCTCAGGCCCGGGAAGCGAAGGACTGCTGACGCAGCGGGGCCGTGCGGTTATTGACATGGCAGATGTTGTGCTCTACGACCAGCTGCCAGGCGAGGAGATTCTCGCTACTCTGCCCGAACGGGCGGAGAAGATCGACTGCGGCAAGTATGGCGGGAAGCACATCCTTGAACAGGATGAGATCGAAGCGCTGATGGTGGACCGGGCCAAGAAAGGAAACCTTGTGGTCCGGCTTAAGGGTGGCGACCCGTTCATGTTCGGCCGGGGCGGCGAGGAACTGGAGACGGTCCGTGCGGCGGGAATTGCAGTCGAGATGGTGCCGGGCATAACGAGCGCCCTTGCGGTTCCCGCATCGATGGGCATACCGCTGACGCACCGGAAGTACGCGTCGCAGGTCACGATCCTGACCGGCAACGAGGACCCGACCCGGCCCGAGCCGGCACTCGACTGGAAACTCTTAGCGCAGCTCCGCGGGACTATCGTCATCCTTATGGGGGTTGCCAACCTTGGAAAGATTGCAGAAATGCTCGTGCAGAACGGCAAAGCCGGAGCAACACCGGTCGCCATCATCGAGCGCGGCCTGCGAAAGGACCGCCGGATCACGACCGGCACCCTTGCTGATATCGCCGGCATTGCAAAGAACGCGGGCGTGAAGCCGCCGGCCGTCATCGTCATCGGCGATGTCGTGAACCTGTACGACCCGGCACTTAAGGATCTTATCCCATTCGGGGATGAAAAGAAATGATAGAGATTGTCAATAAATTCGAGAAAGGAATCTATGCGGCGCTGATGATCCTGCTCATGGTGGTCCTGGTTACGGCTGTTTTTGACTTGGTCCTTCTCATGTTCACAACCCTGGTGACAGAATCACCAGGTATACTCCAGGCCCATGAGATGATCCTCGTGCTTGGCGCCTTCCTGCTGGTGCTCATCGGTGTCGAACTCCTTGACACCATCAAGGCCTATTTCAAGGAGAACGCAATCCATGTCGAGATCGTGGTCCTCCTTGCCATCATCGCGGTGGCCCGGAAGGTCATCCTGCTCGACCCGACCGGCATGACCGGTATTGAATACGGCTTCGAGATGATGGGCATCGGCGTCATCGTTGTCGGGCTTTCGGCCGGGTATTACATGATCAAGAAGGCGGGGCTTACAATCGGGCAGGGCGGGTTATCGGAAGAGAAGAAGGAGTGAGGGGGGCAGCCCTCACCCGCGGGCATTTTGTTTTTTGGATTCATCACGTGCCGTTTTTTTTTTAAATTGCGGGGTTTCATGTCTTAGTTTTTCCCGTTCACGAATTGTTCCCGTAACACCAGGTCACACGGTTTTTACCGGGTAATTGGTGATGATAAGTTCGCTGATATTGCCCCGGCGGGAGCCGTTGCAGTTGATGATGCGCCGGGCAGGAACGCGCCGGATGGTATAATCCGCGAAGAGCTCATCGAAGTATGAATCATTCGGATTCTCATTTCTCGGATCGGAATTGCTCAGCATGATCTTTGCACCCTTTGCATCGATTTTTTTGAAAAACTCTGCAAGGCGCATCTGGTCTTCATCACAGAATCCTCCCCGCGAATACGACGTAAACGACGATGTCCTGTTCAGCGGGCGGTAGGGCGGATCGAGATAGACGAAGGTTTTGCCATCCACAAATTTCCCGCACGTGGTAAAATCCCCGTGGATGATCCGGGTGGCATGGAGCATTTCTGCAACATTTCGCAAATTGTCTTCGTTGAGGATCTCGGGTTTTTTGTACCGCCCGAACGGGACATTGAACCCACCTTTCCGGTTCACCCGGAAGAGTCCGTTGTAACACGTGCGGTTCAGGAAAATGATACGGGCTGCCCGATCCACCCATGCGGAACCATAATTCCGGAAATTAATGTCCGGGAGGGAATCATTGAACGCGCCACGGACCTTGTAATAGAATGATTCCCGTTCCCGCTCGGTGCGCACATGGTATTCTGATTCCAGTGTCCGGAGTTCTGCAATAAGATCTTCAACGGACCGTTTGATCACCCGGTACGTGAGGACCAGTTCCTCGTTGGCATCGCAGACCGTGCGCTGCCTGAATGTATGTTGCTGGTTGAGAGAAAAGAAGACCGCTCCCCCGCCCATGAACGGCTCGACATAATTCGTAATTTTCCCCCCTGACAATTCTTCCGGCAGGCTCCGGCCAAACGCGTCGAGAAGTTGGGTTTTGCCCCCGGCCCATTTGAGGAACGGCCGGCATTTTTGGATGGAGGGAATCTGTTGTGCCATGTACGGAGGTACACCTGTCGGTATGAGTTTGCTGTTTACCATGTTATCTTTGTAGTGTCTTGATGGCCGGAAAGATTTTTACCGGGCCCGGATCAGGGTTTTGGATAGGTAATGTTCCGGAGATAAACCCTGCGGAGGTGGGATCAGTGCTCCCCTCAGGACAACTCCGTTTCCTTACGGAAACATTCCGCCGCTTCATCCGGTTTACCGGAATTCTGGAGTGTCATACCTTTCATCCTCCAGATTGCAACATTGTCGGGTTCGATCTCCAGAGCCTTATCATAACAGGCAATTGCGTCGGCGTATTGTCCCATGTTGTTGTAGGCAACCGCTTTTGACAGCCAGGCTTCACCAAACGCGGGGTCGATCGCCAGTGCCTCGTCAAAATACCGGAGGGATTCATTCGGCTGGTTGTATTGCATCAGGTACGAGAGCCCGGTTTTCAGCTGCTCTTTTGCGTCCGGGGATGACGTGGATATGTCCGCTTCCCGGAACGCAATCATCAGCCCTGTCGGGCCGTAGGTCATACCCTCACCTGTGGCCGGTGTCGTTTGCCCGCTAAATCCCGGGAACGGATTGCCACTGTTCATGATGCAGCCGCAGGAAATGCTCATGATTATTATCAGGATGAAAAAAACCGCAACCCGTTTCATTGATACACATTTTATTTTTTTTATAAATATCTCTTACGGTTCATCGGCTTCAATGGCAATGGACCGCTATAATGGTTTCGTGTTGCCAGGGAATTTCCGCTATGTAATTTTTATGGTGGTGAAACCACTCCCCTTTCTCTCATGATCCGGTATGGCCCTGACGCTTACGGATCCCCTCAGCCGCAAGGTAGCCGGTCGAGAAGGCAGCCTGGAGATTGTAGCCGCCGGTATCGCCATCGATATCCAGCACTTCGCCCGCGAAGAAGAGGCCGGGAACGATCTTCGATTCCATGGTCTTTGAGTTCACGCCATCCAGCGCAACACCGCCCCGGGTTGCCATCGCAATCTTGAATTCCCCAAGCGCGGTGACAACGAGCGGAAACTCCGTGCAGTTCGCGATCAGCGCGGACCGTTTTTCCGCAGAGAAGTGGGCGCACGTGAGATCGTCCGGGATCCCCGAGAGCTGGAGCAGTTTCCGGTTAAGCCGCTCCGGGATCGGGTACTTGGCAAGGATCGTGCCGATCTGCCAGCCGGGATTCTCCGCAGCCCTCTGGATAAGTTCAGTGGTAAATTCATCGCGCCGCATCGGGCCCGCAAACGAGAGCCGGACGATGTCGCCGGGCATGATGCCCCGCGAAGCATCAAGGATACCCGGGCCCGAGAGCCCAAGATGGGTGAAGAGGACATCACCCGTGTAGTCAGAAACTTTCTTTCCCCCGCGCCAGACCGAGAAGTGCATACCCTCAAATGAGATCCCGGAGAGGCTCGCGAACGGGAACGGGCGTATCAGGAGCGGTGCTAACGCAGGGGCGATCTCCGTCACCGGCTGGCCGAGGCTTCCTGCAAGGCGGTACCCGTCCCCGGTCGTCCCGCACTGGGGGTACGATGCTCCCCCGGTCGTAATGACAACTGTCCCGGCCTGGTACGATGCGGAGACTGTCGTGACCGTGAACGAATCGCCGGCCCGGACGATCCCGGTCACCGGCTCATTGCAACGGATTGTTACGCCCTGCTTCATGCACTCGGCAAGGAGAACTGCCAGCACGTCCGAAGACTTCCGGGTTACCGGGAAGACTTTCCCGTTCTCTTCTGTCACCATCGCAAGCCCGCGTTTGTGGAAAAAATCCATGAGGTTCTTGTTGGGAAATGACATCAGGGCCGGCCTGATAAATTTCCCGTGGTCGCCGTAACGCAGGGCGAATTTACGGATATCCCCGTCATGCGTGAGATTACACTGCCCGGTTCCGGCCAGCAGGAGCTTGGCGCCGGGTTCTTCGTTCTTCTCGAGCACGAGGACATGGCAGCCGGCTGTGGCAGCATGGATCGCACAGAAGAGCCCGGCCGGTCCGGCTCCGATTATGATAGTATCTGGCACCACCCTTGATCTCTCCTACAGATCAATGCCGGTGCATACCAGATGAACTATTCCCCCTGGGTGGTTTAACGGATTCGCAGGGCCGCAATACTGTCTGATTACTTGCCTGATCTTGATTAAGGGGAAACGGCTGCCCCTCAGGAAGACCGCCCAGTTTTGCCGGCCCGTCCGGATAAAATACCAAAATCAAAAGGAAACCTCTAAAGCATTCACGTCCAAGATTGAATATCGATGGTAAACGGAATCGACCTCCCGGAGTGTGATGAGATCGCGAGGGAACTACTGCTGGATTATGGCCTGAGATTCAGGACAATGGCAGACCATATCCATCTTGGCATGATCCAGGTGACATCTGCCGGGAACAATCGTGTCCTTTCGGCAAACCCGGTTCTCGCCCGGATGCTCGGTTACGATCATGCGGGCGAACTTTCCGGTATGTTCATGTCTGACCTTTTTATCCACCCGGAGGATGTTGAAAACCTGACCGGAGATATTGTGCGGGATGGGTGTATTTCCGACCGGAAGACATTCCTGAAACGAAAGGATGGATCGGAGATCTGGGTATCGATCCAGGTATGGAAACTGAACTCTCCCGGGAGCCCGGTAAAGGTGATTGAGGCCTTTGTTGAGGATATGACCGAACACCTGGTGATTGAGCAGGAGATGCAGTTCCATGAATCAGAGTTAAACCGGTATGCCGTTGCCCTTGCCCATGCAAACAAGAAACTCAATCTCCTCTCGAATATAACCCGCCATGACCTGATCAACAAAATGATGGGTCTCAGTGCATACCTGGCAATGATGAGGGAGGATTACCCGGATCCAAAAATCCAGGATTATCTCAATATCCAGGAAAAGATCATCGAGTCGGTCAATGCATATGCCCAGTTTACCAAGGACTACCAGGAACTCGGCATCGATTCTCCCCAGTGGTTTAATGTCAAAGATGCTGTAGACGCTGCTGTTGCCACCCTTGCCCTCCCTGCCATTACGCTCTCTGTCGAGACGGGTAATCTCTCGATATATGCAGACCCGATGCTTGAGAAGGTCTTCTACAATCTTATCGACAACACCCTTTCCCATGGCGGTGGAAACCTGACCCGGATCAGTTTTTCCGTGGAAACCGGTGATGATACCGCCCGGATCATCTATACCGATGACGGATGTGGTGTGCCGGAAAAGTTCAAGGAAGCAATCTTTGTCCGCAAGCACTTCAAGCATACCGGCTTTGGTCTTTACCTTTCCCGGGAGATCCTGGGTATTACCAGCCTTACGATCACTGAGAACGGCAAGCCTGGCAATGGTGTTCGGTTCGAGATAACGATCCCCCGGGAAAATTTCCGTGCCGGATATCCGGCTTCGTGAATGGTGGCAGCCCAATCCACCTGGCCACTCCTGTTTTTTTAATGCTCCTGCATCCCAATATGTACCACAGATCCGGTGTGTGCGATGGTTGACGAACGCGAGAAGAAGATCATCCTCATTGTTGCTTCCCTCTCGAGTTTCCTTGTCCCGTACACCGGCTCATCCATAACCGTCGCCCTGCCTGCCATGGCAGCACAGTTCAATGCGGATGCTGTCACGCTGGGTTGGATCACCTCCGCATATATCATCGCTGCTGCGGTTTTCATCGTCCCGTTCGGGCGGTATGCGGATATTGTCGGGCGCAGGAAGATCTTCCTTGCCGGTGTCCTCATCTTCACGATCGCCTCGCTTGCCTGTGCCTTTGCACCAACTGAAACGATCCTGATAATGTTCCGTTTCATCCAGGGCATCGGTGGAGCAATGCTCTTTGCAACCTCCGTTGCCATTGTCACGCAGGTCTATGGCCCGGGTGAGCGCGGGGCAGCACTCGGCATCACCATTGCCACGGTCTATGCCGGACTCTCCCTTGGCCCGTTCCTTGGTGGTTTTCTTACCGACAACTTCGGCTGGCCCGCGATCTTTCTCATCACCATCCCCATCGGGATAATTACCATCGCGCTTACCCTCAGGGAAGTCCGGCACGAGTGGGCGGATGCAGCCGGAGAGGAGTTCGATCTTTTCGGGGCATGCATCTACGCGGTCATGCTCTTTTCTCTTGTTTACGGCATGCTTATGCTTCCTGACATGAACGGCCTTCTCTGGATCACAGCAGCCCTTGGATCTTTTATTCTATTCTGCTGGTGGGAGAAGCGTAAAAAGTATCCGCTCATGGACATGACGGTTTTTTCCCATAACCGGACCTTTGTCTTCTCCAACATAGCGGCAATGATCAATTATGGGGCAACCTATGGCGTGGGTGTCCTCCTTGCCCTCTACCTCCAGTACATCCAGGGCTTTTCAGCATCTGCCGCGGGGCTCATCCTTGTTGCCCAGCCGGTGGTCCAGATGCTCTTCTCGCCCGTTGCAGGGAGATTCTCCGATCGCATCGAGCCCCGGATTGTATCCACTGCCGGCATGGCCATAACGATGGCCGGGTTATCAGTTTTCATCTTTCTTACCCCGTCAACGCCGCTCTGGATCATTGTTGCAAATCTCATGGTAATGGGGCTTGGCTACGGTCTCTTCTCATCACCCAACACGAACGCCATCATGAGTTCGGTAGAGAAGAAACATCTTGGCATTGCTTCGGGGATGGTTGCAACCATGCGGTCGCTCGGGCAGCTCCTCTCGATGGCAATCGCGATGTTCTGCTTTGCAGTTTTCATCGGCCCTGTTACGATAACTCCCGTCGTTTATCCGGCGCTCATGGCCAGCGTAACGACAGCATTCCTGGTCTTCACCCTCATCTGCCTTATCGGTGTTGCAGCATCGTACGTGCGTGGAACGATCCATGGCAGGGACATAAAAGGATAAATACCGCCATGGTTTAGTATTTGCCATGAGGGAAGAGAAGAACCGGATCCGACAGATCCTGCGCGACAGGAAAGCAGCGCTTTCGCCGGCGGAACGGCTGGAAAAGAGCATGAGGATCTGCCACCACGTCATGGGACAGATCCACGATGGTGAAACCGTACTCGCGTACACCTCAAAGGAGCTGGAAGTGAATACTACGCCCCTGATCGATGCCCTTCTTGAGCACAAAAACCCGGTGGTGGTACCGATCATTCAGAAGGAGGACATCAGCCTCCGGCTCTCCTATATCCGTAACCGTTCTGTCCTTGTCCCGAGCACGTTCGGTGTGCCGGAACCTATCGGGAGTGAGATCCCGGCACAGTCCGGGGATATTACCACGATCCTCCTGCCGATGCTCGGGTTCGACCGGACCGGGGCACGGATCGGGTACGGTGCCGGCTACTACGACCGCTTCCTCGAGAAGAACACGGGCCTGAAGAAGATCGGGATCGCGTTTGCCTGCCAGGAGATTGAGCGGCTGCCGGTGGACGAGAACGATATCCGCATGGACTCTATCATCACCGAAGACGGTGTCGTATATTCAGGGTAAGGTGCAGGGGAAATGGAGAAGAACGGCACAACGATTCTTGACACATTTGCCGAGGCGTTCCCGACCTGGATCAGCCGGGTTATCATCACGGCAGACACCCCCAAATGGGCAATGAAAGCAGCCGTAACCGCAACCGGGTTTGCAACCTCCAAGATTGGGTGCCCATGCGAGGCGGGGATCGAGCGCAGTCTTCCCCCCGCTGATACCCCGGACGGACGGCCCGGTGTCGCGATCCTGATTTGTACCGAGAAGAAGAACATGAAGGCCAACGTTGCTGCCCGGATATCGCAGTGTATCCTTCCCGCCCCGACCGCTTCGGCATTTGACGGGCTTCCCGATGCAGAGTCCAGGTTTTTTTTGCGGATGCATTATTTCGGGGACGGGTACGAGCGGAAGTGCAGGGTTGGCGGACGGGACTGCTGGAGCATACCGGTTATGGAAGGCGAGTACGTGGGCGAGGAGCGGTTCGGCACCGTCAAAGGGATCGCAGGGGGCAACTTCCTCATCATGGGAATGGACCGTGCGTCTGCGCTTGCCGGTGCGGAAGCCGGATCTGCTGCTATCGAAGGGACACCCGGGGTTATCATGAGTTTTGCCGGGGGCATTGTTGCCAGCGGGTCCAAGGTGGGGTGCAGGAATTACCGGTTTCCCCTGCCGGCCAGCACCAATCACGCACTCTGCCCGACGCTGAAAGAAACCGTTGATGACTCGCAGGTGCCGGATGGGATCAATGCGGTGTACGAGATTGTCATAAACGGCTTTGATGCGGCATCTGTCCAGAATGCGATGAAGATTGGTATCGAGGCTGCAGTCAGGACGGGCAGGGTCACGCATATCGGGGCCTCGAACTTTAACGGGAAGCTGGGGCCGTACCGGTTTTCCCTGCATGAATTGTTCGGGTAAAATGATTGAAAATATATCCGGGATAACCGCGACTCATGCGTATTGAAATTACCGGTGGGTGGCCCACTTTCTTCCCCATTCTGGTATTCGTTCGCAGGGTGCGGGGCGTAATGCGATGCCACGAGTCTGGTTGCCGTTAATACGTTGTCATCACCACGCGGGATTCACCCGTGGCGTGGGCTTTAGCTGCCGAGATCGTCACCTTTTTTTCAGATCATTTCTCCACAGCAAAAAAGAGAATGAAAAAAGGAATGACTACTGCGGTGCAGCGCCCTGTCGTTTCCCCCGCAGGGCTGCGGCATAGTGGCGCCGAAGCTCGGTTTTTTCTTCTTCAGAGAAGTCTTTTTTCTTGGTGGTATGGATATGGCGCTCCATCTGTTTGACGATATGCTCTGCCTCGTGATGGTCCTCGACTTCAAGATAGACCGGTGCTTTTGCCACCTCGTACGCGTGCCCGCAGAACGGGCAGAGTTTCCATTTCTGGAACCGATCAACGTACGTAAATGTCTTGCATCCTCCCGGGCACCGGATGATGAAGTACATAAGTATCGTGTGATCCGTTCTGTCATCATATAAAAATATCTGCGGTCTGGCTTGGGCGGCGACCCATGTTCAGAATTCTATGAAATTGCCGGGTTGGACTGCGGGTGGTTGTACCTTTACGCACATTCCGAAATCCCTATATCGCCCGGTCATCGCATAGAGATGGTATGGAAGATATTCAGGTCATCGGTGTGCGGGGGCTCCCGCTCATCCGTGCGGGGGACAATGTCGCGGCCCTGGTCTGCGGAAAGGTTGCGGTGGAGGACGGGGACATTCTCTGCGTTGCATCAACCATCTGGTCAAAAGCAAAAGGGTATACCCGAAACCTTGCGGATATAATCCCTACCGGGCGGGCCATCAGGCTCGGCAAACTGAATGGCGAGGACCCGCGTTTCGTCCAGTCCGTGCTTGATGCTTCCACGGATATTATCATGGAGCACCCGTTCATCCTGTCCGAGATGTCATTTGGCCATATCGGCGTACGGGCCGGTGTTGACCAGTCCAATATTGATGACGATATGATCATCTTCCTCCCCCCCGACCCGATGAAGTCCGCAGACGAACTCCGGGCTGCAATGAAGGCCGCTTCCGGCAAGGATGTCGGGATCATCATTACCGATACCTGCGGGCGCTCGTTCCGGCGCGGCCAGACCGGCAACGCGATCGGGTGGAGCGGTTTTACCGCGATCCGGGACTTCCGGGGTGATACGGATCTCTTCGGCCATGTCCTCAAGATCACAGAAGAGGCTGTCGTTGATGAAATCGCCGGGTTTGCCAATTTTGTTATGGGCGAGAGCAACAACGGCGTGCCCGCGGTCGTTTTCCGGAACTGCGGTACCTGGACCGGCCACGATAACCTCTACTTCCGGGGGGACGAGGATATCACAAAACGCGTACTGAAAAAAGAATGGTCATCTAAAACATGATGTCCAGTGCATAGATGACGATGCCGATTGCTGCGGCAACGATCATGACGGTTACCGGGCTGATATGGACGGCCCGCCGGTCCTCGCTCTCATAATAGTTAACGAGACCTGCTGAGGAGAGTAATCTTCCACCTTGCTTCTTTGCCATACGAAATTATTTGGTTTCTCGATATATAAAAGAGAGTAATCCCCCATGAAAAAACACGTCCAGACCATTTCCGGCCAGGTCTTCCTTGGCGAGGAGCTTGATATAGTCCCGGCCGACCTTCATATCGAGGATGGCATAATCACGGCCATTGATGAGAACCAGAACGCCCCGCAGCGCTGGATCTGCCCGGCACTCTTCAATGCCCACACTCACCTGGGCGACACGGTTGCCATGGACTGTGGTGCCACGGGCGATCTTGTCGCGCTGGTTACTCCCCCCCATGGCCTCAAACACCGGCTGCTGGCGCAGGCCTTGCGGACGGATCTCATTGCCGGTATGCGGGCCAGCATGGAAGGGATGGTTGCCGGAGGCACCTCTGGATGTGCGGATTTCCGGGAAGGTGGAAAGGCCGGCGTCACCGCACTTCAGGAAGCGGCCGGCGGCCTCCCATTCCATCCTGTTATCTTTGGCCGCGATGGCGGGGAACTGGCTGCGGACGGTCTTGGGATCAGCAGCACCCGCGATGTAAATGGTACTGATCGCCTTGTTGCCGCTGCAAGAACGGCCGGGAAAAAGATTGCCTTCCATGCGGGGGAACGGGATGCACTTGATGTTGATGCAGCCCTTGCATACGAGCCGGATCTCATCATCCATGCAACCCATGCAACAAAAAAACAGTTGCGGTTCTGTGCTGACCAGGATATCCCGATTGCAGTCTGCCCCCGCTCGAACTGGACCCTCGGGGTCACGGCTTCGGACAAACACCCGCCGCTCTCCCTGATGGGTGAACTGGGCTGCACTGTATATTTCGGCACGGACAACGTGATGTTCGTGTCCCCCGATATCCTTTCCGAGCTGGCATTTGCATTAGTTGTGTATAAGCAGCACCCGAAAAGCCTCCTTCATGCGGGGGTGGCCGGGTCGGCCCTTACCGGTTCCCCATTCTTTATCCGGAAAGGTGTGCGGGCCAACCTGTTCATAGTTGATCCGGCCGGTTCCGTTGTGCGCTTCAGCCGCGATCCGGTCAGTTCTCTAATAAAACGGGCCCATTCCGGGCAGATTTGCAATAATGTTTTTAATTCATAACTCCAATAAAAAAGCCATGTTTGTTTTGGGTGATCTCGATGTTTGCTAACATACTTGTTGCTATTGACGGATCGGAAGCAGGACAGCGTGCTTTCGATCGGGCTCTCGATATTGCCAGGGCCGGAAATGCCAGCCTTCATGCTGTATATGTCGTTGAGACCGGCCTTTTCTCTTCCCTGCCGGCCGACAATACGGTTGAGATCATGTACAATGTCCTGCAAAAAGAGGGGGAGTCTGCCCTCGCCAGGGCAAAAGAACAGGCCGGCACAGCCGGTATCACCCTTACAACACACCTGAAATTCGGCCATGCCGGCAGTGAGGTTATCAACCTTGCTGAGAAGAACAAGGCAGATCTCGTTGTAGTTGGCTCTCACGGCAAGAGCCAGACCGACCGTCTTCTTATCGGAAGCGTCAGCAATTTTGTTGTCACCCACAGCAAAGTTTCGACCATGGTGGTGAGATTATAACAGACATGATCGTCAAAGATTACATGACATCCGACGTAGTAAACGTCGAGATCCCGGGAAACCGCGACGATGTCCTGAAGATCCTCAAGCGCACGGGAATCTCCGGTGTTCCGGTTCTCAAGAACAAGAAGATAGTCGGTATCATCACCCGGAAGGATTTGCTCCGGAAACCCGAGGAGACCCAGCTCGGGCTCCTGATGACCGCAAAGCCGATCACCATCGAACCCGATATGAATATGCTGGACGCAGCCCGGCTTCTTGTCACCCGCCGCATCCGCAGGCTTCCGGTTGTCGAGAACACCAAGCTCATCGGTCTCCTCTCGGTTGCCGATGTCATCCATGCCCTTGCACAGGTCAAGTGCCGGGAAGAGATTAAGGAGAAGTACGTCAGCAAGTCTTTTGCCCTCTGGGAAGAGACACCGCTGCCGGTCGTAGGCCGGGTCATGGAGATCTCCGGTGTGGATGCGATCCCGATCCTCGATGCCGACAGTACCCTCATGGGCATCATCTCTGAGCGCGATCTGATCCGAAGCTCGAGTATCGAGGACTCGGTTGGGGTATCAGACTTCTCGAACGGGACCGATGATGACGAGTGGACGTGGGAGAGTATCCGCGACAACCACACGATCAGTTTCGGCATCTCCCGGGTCCAGCTGCCTAATCGCCCGGTCAAACTGGCCATGGTGAAGAATGTCGTAGCAGTTCCGCAGAATGCGGAAGTGAGCGAGTGCGCTCTCAAGATGAAGCGCTCCCGCGTTGACCAGCTGCCGGTCATAAACGGTGACAAGAAACTGGTCGGCATGCTCTACGATCGCGACCTCATCCGGGCTTTCTGCCAGGAAGAGTCGGAATAACAACCTTTTTATTTCCTGATATCATTTAATTCTTTAAGCGCTTTTAACACATTTTAGGCGTAAAAATTTGTTTTTGGGGTGTTACTATACCTGAACAGTTACAGGAGTCCATGAAGGGGACAACCACAATCGGTATTAATTTTGCCGGGGGGGTCATCCTCGCAACCGAGAAACGGGCGACCATGGGCCTCATGATCGCAAGCAAGAAAGCAAAGAAAGTGTACAAGGTGGCAGAACGGATCGGCATGACCACGGCCGGTGGTGTCGGCGATGCCCAGCAGCTCGCCCGCATCCTGACGGTGGAGTGCAATCTCTACCAGATTCGCAGGTCCCGCCCGATCACAGTCGGGGCAACCGCAACGCTGCTCTCGAACTATCTCAACCAGAACCGCTATTTCCCTTACTATGTCCAGCTCCTTGTTGGTGGCATTGACGAGACCGGCCCGAGCGTCTATTCTGTGGATGCAATGGGCGGGGCAACAAAGGAAGAGGAGATCGTGGCAACCGGTTCCGGCTCTCCAATGGCTTACGGTGTTCTTGAAGACCGGTATAAGCCGGGCATGACCGAGGACGAGGCTATCGAACTTGCCGTCCGCGGCCTCAAATCTGCCATGAAACGCGATGCCGGTTCCGGCGAAGGGATCCACGTTGTGGTAATAACCAAAGAAAAATACCAGGAGCTCAGTGAGGATGCTGTCAAAAAGTACCTTTCCAAAACTTCTGCATAACTTTTTTTAGGACGACTTTTTTATGCAAATCGAAGAACGGCTCAAGGAGCTCAAGGAAAAGATCAATGACAAGGTGCCAAGCGGCATCAATGTAACGCAGGTGGAATTCGAAGGGCCCGAACTCGTCATCTATACGGATGACCCGAAGCGGTTCGCGGACGAAGCGGACCTGATCCGGATCCTTGCCCGCGACCTGCGCAAACGGATCGTCGTCAGGCCCACGATTCTTGAAGACCCTGAAAAAGCATATAACGATATCAAGGCCGTGGTCCCGGAGACTGCCGGGATCACCGACATCTTCTTCGATGCTGATACTGGCGAAGTTCTTATTGAAGCAGAAAAGCCCGGTGTTGTCATTGGCAAGAATGGCACAACTCTCCGGGATATCACCCGCCATATCGGCTGGACCCCGAAGGTTGTCCGGACCCCCCCCATCGAGAGCTCGACCGTCAAGCAGGTCCGGCAGTACCTCCGCTCGGTCAACGAGGACCGGAAACAGTTCCTGCGCACCATTGGACGGCGGATCCACCGCGATCTCCCGGGAAAGGATGAAGTTTCAAAAGATGCCCCGAAGAAAGACCAGTGGCTCCGTGTCACGACTCTTGGCTGCTGCCGGGAAGTAGGCCGGGCCGCATTTCTCCTGTCCACCCCCAACAGCAAGGTGCTCATTGACTGCGGCGAGAAGCCGGATAACCAGGGCGGCACCCCATACCTCTACGTTCCTGAGATCCACCCGCTCTCCCAGCTTGACGCGGTTATCCTCACGCATGCCCACCTTGATCACTGCGCCCTCGTGCCCCTTCTTTTCAAGTACGGGTACGAAGGCCCGGTATACTCGACAGCCCCCACACGCGACCTCGCGGCGATGCTCCAGCTCGATTATCTTGATGTGATCCACAAGGAAGACCGCAAGGTCCCTTACTCCTCTGCAGAAGTCAAGACATACATCAAGCACTCCATCACGCTCAACTATGGCAGTGTGACGGACATTGCACCCGATATGAAGCTCACCTTCCACAATGCAGGGCACATCCTCGGCTCGGCCATCGCCCACTTCCATGTCGGCGACGGCATGTACAATATCGCGTTCACCGGCGACTTCAACTACGCCAAGAGCCGTCTCTTCAACCCGGCCATCAACCAGTTCCCCCGCCTTGAGGCTCTCTTCATGGAGAGCACGTATGGTGGCAGCAATGATTTCCAGCAGTCCCGTGTCGATTCAGAGAGCCGGCTCTACGAGACCGTCAATGCTGTCATCCAGCGGGGCGGCAAGGTCATTATCCCGGCATTCTCGGTCGGGCGGTCGCAGGAAGTCATGCTCGCGCTCGAAGAAGGTATGCGCCTTGACAAGATCCCGAAGGTTAAGATCTATCTTGACGGCATGATCCGCGAGGCAACCGCGATCCATACCACGTACCCTGAGTATCTCAACACCGACCTGCGCAACCAGATCTTCCGCGAGGGCATGAACCCGTTCCTTGCCGAATGTTTCCAGCAGGTGGACTCGTCCGATCTCCGTGAGAAAGTGATCAGCGGCGATCCCTGTGTCATCATCACCACGAGCGGTATGCTCAACGGCGGTCCGGTCATGGAGTATCTCCTGAACCTTGCTGATGATGAGAAGAACGCGCTTATCTTTGTCGGGTACCAGGCCGACGGCACCTACGGCCGGCGCATCCAGAAAGGCTGGCGCGAAGTGCCGATGGGACGCAAAGGTACAATCACCATCAATCTTGAGATCGTTACGGTCGACGGGTTCTCCGGTCACTCAGACCGCCGGCAGCTGATGAACTATATCGGGCAGATCTCACCCCGGCCCGAGAAGATCTTCTGCATCCATGGCGACGAGAACAATACCATCGATCTCGCCAGTTCTATTTACAAGCGCTACCATATCGAGACCCATTCCCCCATGAACCTCGAGACCTACCGCATGGTCTGATACGCCGGGATTTCCATGAGGACCCGGCTCACCCTCTTTTTTGGCATTTTCTCCGTGATGGCGCTCTCGAACGCCATAGTACCCGTTCTCTCGTTTTATGGTTCTGCCTCATCGCTCCATGGCCTCATCTATGCTGCATATTTTCTCGGAGCGTTCGCAACAACCCTCCCCGGGGGCATTCTGTCGGATCGCTTCGGCCGCATCCCGCTCATGCGGTTCGGTCTTGCCATTACGGTAACAAGCGGCCTTCTCCTTGCCATGACGACAGCACCACTCTATGTCCTTGCAGTCCGGTTTATTGAAGGGATCGGGGCCGGGCTTTTTGTTGCTGCCGCCATGTCGTATGTTAATGCCGATCCCGATCACGTGCGGCTGAGCGGGTACCTCATGGCGTGCATGAATGCCGGTCTCGTGGCCGGGCTCCTGATGACCGGGTGGCTTGCTTTCGTCCTTCACCTGCCGGCATCCGGGATCCTCCTCTTTTCGCTCATGGCACTGGTCCCGGCCATTGCCGCGTTTTTTGCCCGGGAACCTGCAGTACCCACTGGATCTTACCCGGCCGGCATGGTCACCCGTTTCACCGGGCAGTTCCGCTGGCTCTGGTACTCCGCCATCGTACTTATCGGTATCACCGGGGTCGTCTCGTCCCTGTACCCCGGATTCTCCGGTGCATCGTCCGATATCCTGGGACTGTGGTTTGCGGGTATGAGCATTGCAACCATTGCCGCAGTGCTCATCTTCTCCCGGATTCCCCTGTCTCCGGTTCCCGCCATCCGCTGGTCCGCAATCCTGATGGGAATTGCCGTCATCATCACTTTCTTTTCAGCTGCAGGTTTCCTGCTTATCGGGGCACTGGCCGGTGTAGTCATGATCGCCCAGATGGCGCGTCTTGCAAAAATAAAAAAATACCAGGGTGTGATTATGGGGCTCTTCTCTACCATGAGCTACCTCGGTATGGCCATTCTCCCGGTGTCTGCCGGGTATGTTGCTGAAAGCATGGGTTTCTTTTTTACGTTCTGCATTCTTGCGTTCGGTGCATTCACGGTTGCGGTTACCATTGGCCGGGATTTTCCCGTATCGGAATCATGAAAAAATCTGGATTGGCAAAAAAGGCAGAGGAGCAATAGATTCATCTGCGATTAAGGGAAATTTCGTCATGAGAATATGAGATCCTGTCTTTTCGTCCTGATCCTTGTTGTTTTACTTCTGCTTGTTCCTGTTGTTGTGGCAGAAGATGCCCTTGAATGGTACACCCGGGGGCAAAGTTCGTCAGCTGCCGGTGACTATGATGCTGCAATCACCTATTACGACAATGCCCTTGCCCTTGAACCAAAGTACGCAGCAGCCCTCTCCGGTAAGGCCGCAGCCCTGAATGCGAAGGGCAGGTATGCCGATGCCCTCATTACTGCAGATGCAGCCATTGCACTCCGCACATCGGACACGGTTGCGCTGAATGCCCGGGCACTTGCCCTCTTTGGCCAGGGAAAATACAACGAATCCGTTGCTGCATACGACAAGCTCTTTGTCCTCCAGCAGAACCGGGCTGATGCTTACTGTAACCAGGGATATGCATACCTACGGCTGGAGAATTATGACGCGGCCATCATACCCTATGACCGGTGCACGAAGATGGATCCCCTGAATTTCATGTCATGGAACAACATGGGTCTTGCCTACATGGGCAGTGGCAAGTACGACCGGGCATACAGTACTTTTGAACGGGCAACCGGTGTTACCATAACCAATGCAACGGTCTGGAACAACAAGGGGGAGGCCCTTGTTGCGCTCGAACGGCCGCAGGATGCTCTCGAATGTTTCAAAAAGGCGCTGGGAATTGATCCCCAGTTCAAAAAGGCCCTGGAGAACCGGAATAGTGTGATGAACAAACAGCAGGTTTTCCAGATCACGGGTGCCACAACGCCGGTCCCTACGATCAGCCGCATCGGAACATTCTATACAACGGCAACCCCGGTGGTGCAGGAACCTTCGGGCATCACGACCGTAGGTGAGACTCCGGTTTCCGAAGAACCCGTGGTGCCAATTACAACAATGCCGGTGCCGAAGCGGACCACCTATTCGCCGATCTCGCCCCTGACGGTTCTTGCGGCGCTCGGGGTTGCCGGCTGTGCAGTTCTCTGCCTGATGCGGAAATAAGAATCCTTTTTTTTACGTGTACTGTTCCAGTACAATCCTGTATACCTGAGCAGCTTTTTCAAGCGATTCGATGCTGACCCGTTCATCGATGGCGTGGAGGAGTGTGAGTTCCCCGGGTCCGTACTCAATGACATCAAAGCCGTGTTTGCGGAGATGGCGAGCATCGCTTGCCGCCCATTGTACAATGGGGTAAACGGTCCCTCCTAAAACCTGCTGTATCGCATCGCAGGAGCGTGAAACGAGCGGGCATTCCGGACGGGTTATGGTAGGTTCATGGGATTCCGCGGTTACGATCCTGCCGTTTTTTGCATGGGATGAGATATCTGCGATAAGGTCCGGGATCCGGCAACCCCACGGGATCCGGAATTCCAGTTCAAGGTTGCAGCACTGGGCAACCACATTGGCTTTCTCGCCACCAGAGATCGTTCCCGGGTTGAACGTGAGCCTTTGTAATATATGGCTGGCATCATGGATGTCGAATTCTGCCGCCAGCACGCCAGATGACTGGTGGATGATCTCTTTGAGATGTTCGTCAACCGGGTATTCCCATGCATGGAGGTGCCTGACGTACTCAAGAAAATCCATCACTTCCATGATCGCACTGATCCCGACCGCAGGGTAGAGCGAGCCGTGGCCCGGCTGGCCGGTAAACTGCATGTCGAGACGCATGAGGCCTTTCTGGCCGATGTTCGGGTGGCGGGATGGTGTTGGTTCTGCGATGATGCAGTCGCAGGGCGTGAGAGCACGCTCTGCAAGGAGCCGCTGCATCCCTTTCTCGCTGCCGGTCTCTTCATCACAGACAAAGGCAAGGTTTGCGGGAAGCGGAGCGCCGGTATTTACCAGTGTCTCACAGGCAGAAAGGATGGCGGCACAGCCGCCCTTCATATCAGTTGACCCACGGCCGTACACGTAATGGTCATCAATGATACCGGAGAACGGAGGTGTCTTCCAGCCATTGTCCATGGCAGGGACGACATCGACATGTCCGCAGAGCAGGAGATTTTTTGCAGGGGCGGTCGTGATAAGGTTGTCCTGTCCGTCCGGTGTGCCAATAACCCTGGACTTCACGCCTATCCCATCAAGAAACATACGGATGTACTCGATACAGTCGGTGGTCCGGCTGGGTGGGTTCTCAGTCTTGATCTTCACGAGGTCTGAACAGATCCGGCTTACGTGCATGATGATAATTCCGGTTTTTCGTTATACCTGTGAGCAGTAGGTCCTAAAGAGTGTGGAAAGCGAGGCGTCTTCGTACAGGCTTTTTAAGAACTCCGGTTCGAAGAATTCGTCGATGATGACGTAGAAGAAATTTGCCGGGATGGGCTGTTTGCTGTCCGGGTCGAGCACGATCCGGAAGCTCCGGTAACTGGCCGGGTCTTCGGTATCGTAAATCATCTGCCAGAGAGCGGGGATCTTCGAAAACTTTTCCGGATTGTTCTCCCGCAGCCAGTTGACAAAGCCGGGGAATTTCGGGCGGTCACCTTTCTTCTCCTCATCAATCCTCCAGCGGAGGTACTCGGCGCCCATGATATTTTTCGGCGACGCGAAGTTATAGGAATAGATGCCCACCGTGTAGTCGATGTGGGCGAGGGAGTCGATGAGATAGAAGTAAAGGACTTTGTTGAACCCTGACGTGTCCTGTAGCATCAGGGACTTCTCGTACAGGTGGCTGGCAACTGCGAGGAATTCGTTTTCTTCCGGCATATCCGCTAAGTTCGTTATGGGATTGTAAATATATTGCCGTTGGGGATCTCCTGCAACAGGTCTTCATAGTGGGGGAATGATCCCTGTGGTACCCTTAAAGGAATTACTGATAAGTCGTACTCCATGAACCGTGCAGGGTCCTGCCGTTTTTTAAATTTGGTGATTACTCATTATAAGCCACTAGTTTTAAAACCACCCCCCTCTTGCGCCACCAGTCCCCCGTGGGGGACGGGGCGCATTATGATTGGACGAGGTCGGTAACAGGAAATACGTCGTTATCGCAATTTGGGGGATGCCACAGTGGCGGGGGCGGAGGTGGAACCGAAGCCCCCAGGAACGTCTGACGTATTGTTTCTGCAATAGATTTTCAAATAACCATAAAATGTTCTGGTGGCTCTAATTAAGGAATCACAAAATTTTCAAAATGTGCTCATGTCAGAAAAAACCTTCAGAAGGTTTTCTTCTATGGCATTTTATCTACATCAATCACTTTATCAACGAACGTAGTGATCTGGGTGAGCAGGTCGGGATCAAGGCCTTTTTCTACGGCAAGGAATATGCCCGAGAATCCCATCAGCCGCAGTTTGTTGGTAATGAAATGGATGAACTTGGTAATATTCTGGGATGATATATAAATCAGCATCGAGTTCACTGAATCAAAGAGGAGGGAGACTTTCTTATCCTTAAGTCCACTGAGTGACTCTGTGATCGCTATCCCGATAGATGTCATATCGGCAGGATTGTTGACAAACCGACAGTTCTTCACCGGCTCATGTTCGTGTCCCATGGCATGTTTTGTCACCGTGTCAACAATGGTGATAGCCTCCATCGGGATCCCGGCTTTTTCATAATTCTTTTTGAGGATATCATAGGGCTGGTTTGTTGTGATCACAAGAACATGGTAATTTTTCGCCTGCAGTACTTTGATCAGTTCAATGTTCTTACCTCGGATCTCCGCCGCTGATGCTATGAGAAGATACAGTTCCTCATCTTTGAGATCCATCACGGAAAATGGCACCCAATCACCTATCCCGTGAGAAATTTTTTCGATGCATCACTGAGTTCACCGCTGCGATCAACGATCGCCATATTCAGTTCGATGATGTTCTGCCGGATCTGCTCCAGGTTTTTCATCTGGATTTTGAGTTCCAGCAACACATTTTTGGATTCAAACTCACCGTGTTCAATATCACTCACAACGACCCCAAGATTTTCTTCCACAACCTCGAGCGGGTTTTTGAGCCGCATTGCTGCTTCCTTGATATACGTGAGGAAACGGTCATTGCTCTCTTTGAGTGTCTCCTCATTTTTTGTCAGCCGTTCTGACTGCTCACCAACGACTTTTTCCTGAACGTCAAGCAGCTCATTCAACGAAGCCACCAGTGCTTCCAGGTTGCGTATTTTATCTGCTGCATCATTCCCCATTGAGTTCTCCCCTCCTGTTTCTCGCTTTTATTCCTCATACAAAAGGATTCTTTCCAACCAGCGGCAGGATTGCAACCTTCACGCTCAGAGCCAGCGACTTGAACATGTCCGCAGTCTGCCGTGGTACAGGGACTTTGCTGAACATGATGATGACAAAGAGGTTTCCCGAAGGAAGAATGCCGCCAAACCCGATTACCGACCGGATGCCGAACGGGACCACAAAATCCTCCTGGGCGGGAACATATTTACTGCCAACCGCGTCAGGAATATGGAAAACATTGTACGTTGTCTGGGTCATGTCTAACACAAATGCCGGATCGGGTTTTAGTACCGTTTTTAGTTCCAGTCCCATCTGCTGGAGGAGTTGCCGGACCATTGGAAATGCCTCAATGAAATTCTCGCTGGGCAGGGGAATTGCCTTGTGACCCCTAGACTGGTGCCGTGAATTCCATTCGGGCTGCATTCCGGCAGTAGCAAGCAGGCATATGCACCTCATATCCGGAGATGCGGACGAGCCCTTCAATACGCTCTGTGCAGATTCCTGAAGCTCGGGATCAAGATTCCCGTAGGGATATGTCTTGAAGAACCGCACCAGGGCACAGCCTTTTGCCCCGGTTTTTTTATCAACCAGATTCTCATACAGGTAATGGACAATCC
>JALOBP010000015.1 GCA_023228295.1 Methanoregula sp. | reverse complement strand
ATCTTCTGCTCGCAATACGTTCTTTGTTTGGCGGGCAATTTGCCGTCTATTGGACATATTCGGCGCCCGCTGCCTATTTAGATCTTACTATTCTCTTCAGCCCAAGCTAAAAATTAGTGAAGTACTGGGATTTGAAAAAGGGCCGTTTACCATAGATTCTCCTCCCCCAGTTGGCGGACGACTTGATTATTATCCATTTTGGGAGATCTCATTTGATGATAAATATCCTGTTAAAGGAAATGGATCGTCGATGAATGAACATTATCCAATTTGGTCCGACCGAATTGGATTTGGGGGAGTAGTTTCCGATTGTTCCAGAGATGGACAATACGCTGTTGCCGGATCGGATTTAGGACTCATAAGGCTCTATGATCGGGAAGGCAATATATTATGGACATATCAGGAACCCGGAAAACCAGTTGGAAATGTGAGAATTTCCCCTGACGGAAAATTGATTTTTGCGGCATTTTTTAATCCGGATCCCAATCCAAAACAAAACGTGGGGAGAATAATAAGGTTTGATCATAATGGTACAGTTCTCTGGAAATTTGACTCTGATCAACCACTGCGAGGCGAATCGGGATCGGAAGATGGAGACTATGAATATATATTGTGGGGAAATTTTCTTTCAATTCTTGATAATCAGGGCCGGGTCAAAAATTGGATGAATATATCAGAACCCGCGGGTTTTCTGAAGGCTTCCGGAAATGGTAATCTTTGTGTGGTTGCAAGTCATCTGGATACATTTGGAAAATTTTTTATAATTAACGTGACGGGAAATACCCTTTCCACATCATAGGAAAAAAATGCCATTACCGGAATGGATATCTCATTTGACGGTGACAAGGTTGCAGTAGTAACTGATCACAATCTGTCCATCTTATTCGCAAATGGCAGTACCCGGTGGAAATACACAAGTGAACCGCAATTGAGATCCGTAGCCGTGTCCGGAGATGGGGGTCATGTCGCGGTGGGTTCACAATATTTTTTACGTACATTCAACCGTAACGGATCTATTGAGTGGGTATTTGATAATACTAAGTTGCTATCACATGGCAATAGTGCGTGGGTAAATGCGGTTTCCCTTTCAACAAATGGTGAATATACCGCTGCAGGAGTTTCCGAAAATATTTTTTTCTTAAATAAATCGGGAGGGGTACTTTGGGAATATGCAAGTCCTGCATGGATTCAGCGTGTTTCAATATCGGATGATGGGAGTTTTTTTGTTGCGTCAACCCGGAACGATGTTTTTTTCTTTAATCGGTGGGGAAATGGATCTGTTATGGAAACGACGAGAGGATCGAATGATGATCTTCCAAAAACAGGAATTCAGGGTATTACCACACCCTCATAATCTGAAACACCTAAATCTGCGCAATCTACCATACTCATTTTTGCAGCTATATCCGGGGTATTCGTTGCATCCCTCTGTCGGAGGATATGAGGGGTAGTTGTTAATGAAAAAGACCGGGTGTTTTTTTAATCTTGGGGATAGTCGCCGCGGTTATGATAATTTCAACCATCTCACTTGTCGTTTTAGGGAACGTGTATGAACGGGTGTGAACCTGCTCGGTTCATGACCGTTTCTACAGAACAAAAAATTGCCTAATCCTGAGAGATAGCGGCCACTCCCCTCAATAGTCCCAAAATCGGTCCCCTCTCACAGCAGCGCTGCGAGTGCCGATGCTGCCATCACGGTATTTACGGTATTGATGGCCATGATCCCCCGGGCCTTCGTATGATAACCCCATGCAACAAGTATCGCCCCCCCGATAACCCAGAGGATGAACCCGAGCTGCTGGGCCTCAATGCTGCCAATCTGCCGGACACCCAGCCAGCCGATGATGCCGATGGCGGCGCCGGCATATTCGAGGAAGGTGTTGAAGGGGAGGATGGACTTCTGCGATGCGATGGTGTCGGGGAAAGACTGCTGGTCGGAGGTTCCGGGCGTTATGGATTGAAGGGTGCTGGTCTCCATGGGTAATCTGCTCCGAAGTGTGCACCTCCACGGTTGCCGGAGTTGATTTATGAATAGCTATGATGGGGGAGGTTCAACGGGGGGGCTGGAGCAGGGGGTTATACGAAAAGATGGTAAGAGAGGGGATTTACTTCCTGCCTGACGCCCTCTTCACCGGCTTCTTTGCCCCGGCAGGAGTCTTCTTCTTCCCTGCAACTCCCCGCTCCACACCCTTTGTCTCGCAGGGGATGCACTTCTCCAGTTTGTCGTCAATAATCCGGTAGGCATTTGCCAGTACCGACGAGTTCGAGATCATACCGGACAGCAGGATAACCTCCAGCACTTCCTCGCGGGTCGCCCCCATCCTGAGCGCTGCCTGCATGTGGTAGCCGGTACAGTGCGGGCATTTCAGGGCCGCTCCCACCGCCATGCTGATCAACTCCACGTACTTCGGGTCGAGCGGGCTCGTCTGGGCAACCGTGCCCTTGTAGAGCAGGTGGGAGATGAGCACTTCGGGCCGCTCCCCCATCCGCTTGAAGATGAGCGGGACCTTCCCGTACTCGACCTCGATCGATTTCATCCACTCGGTAGCGGCTTCATCTGCGCCCAGTTCTACGATATGGGCAAGCCGCCCTTCAAACTGGTCCTTGGTTGAGATGGTTGAGATTTTCTTTGGCATTATATCACCATGTTTGTTTCCGAGAACGGCCTGATGCGGATGATGATGTAGTCCCGCATCCGCGAGGGGAGCACATCCGCCACGTCCCCGATTGTTATCCCGTCCTCGATCTCCACCTGCCGTAATGTGGGGGCGAAGATGTCGTACGGGAGCTTCACGCGGAGTCCCCTCATCTGCACGGTGAGCGGGGTGGGAGAGGTCACGTCCAGGATGGCCGGCACCTTCTCCCGGATAAGGTTCATGAGCCGGGCAGGGGCAACAGAAAGCGGGTCCTTTGCAAGAGCGGCCCGCTTCTCCTCGAGCACACGGGTGATCTCGGCGATAATCTCGGCGAGCTTGGCCAGCTCGTCGGACTCTTTGGTCCGGTGCATGAACCGGCCCACGTTCCCCACGTACCCTTCGACCGGCGGGTCTATGATCTTCTGGAGCGCCTCCTTGTCCGGCCCCCCGCAGAGCACGATCGGCACCTCAATCCCGCGCCGGATTGCAGGCATCTTATACTCGATGCAGGTCTCGAAGTTCCCAAGGGCAAAGACCGCGATATCGTGCTCGTTGATCACGTCCCGCTCCTCGTCATTGATGGCCGCGATCCGCTTGCCCACACCCCGTGCCATCCCCACCATGTTGCTCTTGGCGCCGAGCCGGCGGGTGTATTCCGCGATGTCGCATGACGGGTGGGGCAGGTGGTGGATCTCGAGGCTCGGGGAGACGATGGCGATTTCTGTGCCGACGAGCGGGGAGTCTGTCACTTCGCCAAAGAGGGGGCGGGAGATCTCCCGGATCAGCTCGATATCGTCCTTTGGAACAAAGCACTGGAGCACGACTTCCTGCGCCAGCACATGTTTCTGGACAACATAGCCCCCGAGGTCCTCGATGAGGTCGGTCACGATGTCATGCTGGTAGATGCCGCCTTTATAGGTGACAGGAACGAGCATCATGGCGTCTCCCCCATCAGGGCGAACTTTTGTGCAACCAGCATATCGATGTCCCCGGCAAGGGTGTTCTCGCTTGCAACAAACGAGAATTTCCCGTTGCCAAACGTCTCCTTCCGGAGACGGAAGCCTTCCGGTGCAATACACCTGAACGCATAGATGAGATCCTTGAAGAGGTTCTCGCTGGGGTTGGCAACCACGATCTCCTCGATCTCCCGGGGATCTTCCTTCACATCATAAAGGACCACGGTGAACCGGTCCGGCTGTTCCACATGCTCCTTGCCAAAACGCTGCCAGAAGATCTTCAGCATCGGGGCAAGGTAGGTCTCCTCCGAGATGACGAGCGTCATCTTTCCTTCCTGCGGGTTGATATTGGCAAAGTCCCGCTGGAAGAGAATTCCAGAGCCAGCTTAAGGAACGGTGTCCGGGAAGTCACGCAGAAAAATTGAATGATCATTCTCACTTTTTTACCGATGTCTTTTAGTGCCCGGGGCGGCTAAGCTGTAAGCAATGGAGAAGAAACGGGTCCGAAATTATATGACTTACGATGTCGTCAGCGTCGATATAGCAGGTACCGCAAAAGACGTCATCGACAAGATACAGAAGACCAACCACGATGGTTTCCCGGTCGTTGACGGGGACACGGTCAAGGGTTATGTTTCTGCACGCGACCTCCTCTTTATCCAGCCGGATACCCCTGTCAGGGAAGTCATGTCCGATCGGCTGATCGTTGCGGATCCCGAAATGGATATCAACGATGCTGCAAGAGTCATCTTCCGCTCGGGCATCCAGAAGCTTCCGGTCGTTGATGAGAAGAACCACCTCCTGGGGATCATCTCCAACTCTGATGTCATCCGGTCGCAGATCGAGCATGTATCTCCTGAGAAAGTTTTCAATTTCATCAGCACATTAAAGAAACTCTATGGTGTGGATCCCTCGCTCAACCGGGGAACAGTGCCGGTAAAAGACCTTCTCCCCACCCAGTCGAAGATTTACGAGGATGAACTGGAAGGGCGGATTTACGAGATCAAAAAAGGACTTGCTGAACCGATCATTGTCGTGCGGAGGCCGGGACGGATCATCCTTGTTGACGGCCACCACCGTGCGGTTGCTGCAAAACGGATGGGGATCACGGCGCTCGACGCGTACATCATCGAGATTAAGGAAGATATCGAGCTCGGGATGGAACGGACAGCGCATACCATGAACCTGAAAAACCTAGACGATATCCAGATCCTGGACTATGCCCGCCACCCGCTCGTTGCAATCACCAACCGGCTGGTCAAGCGGGATTAGCACAAATATCCGGTTATCAAAAAAACATCTCATCAACCCATATGTGCCGGTTCCCCATCAGGAACGCAGGGCAGCCAGAGTATAGGTCTGGCAATCCTGCACTATCCATGAAGAGGAGAGACGCGCAGTGCTGGAATGATATGCATGGTATTCCGGGTAAGCGGATCCATTCCTGCTTCCCGTAATATTGTAAAAAATAGGGTCAGGATCCTTCGTATCGGAGATCATACTTCTCGTTGAGTACATGCTCTTTGACAACGGTATCGTCCGTTACCACGACTTCAGGCCACAGGCGGGTCTTTGAGTGAACGACAACGCGATCCCGGAGTACAACGCGGGGCCCGATGACCGTATCATTCTCAATGCTGCAGTTCTCACCGATATGCGTGTCATTATCCATGATGCTGCCGGAGATAGTGCTGTTTGCTCCGATAATTACCCGGTTGTAGAGTGAGGATGAGAAGATCTTGGCATTATTCCGGAGGATGCATTTCTCCCCGATGCTCGTATAAGGACCGATGAGGACATTATCACCAATCGTGGTCCCTGAACCGATCGCAACGGGACCAATAACCTTAGTATTCTTGCCAAGGGTTATCGAACCACCGAGATGGACCGGGCCCTGAACCTGCGCACCGTGCATTGAGAGGTCCCCGATAATATCAGTTACCCTGAGCTCCTGCAGCTTCCACCGTTCTGCCTGGCGGAGGGATGAGGGGCTCCCTACATCGGTCCAGTTACCCCGGGCAAGCCACCCTTTGAGAAGATGCCCATCTTCCATCAGCTTGGGGAAGAGGTCGCGGGCAAAATCATATTTGGTGCCTTTCGGGATATGGTCAAAAATTTCCGGTTTGCAAACGTACATACCCGTGCTGGCCAGGTTGGAGAAGATCTCTCCCGGTGCGGGTTTTTCCTTGAACCGCTGGATTGCGTACCCGACATCGATCTCGGCAATACCGTACTCACTGGGATCGTCGATCGAGATCAGGCCGATCGTTGTCATCGCTTTTTCCTTCTGGTGGAACCGGTAAAACTCAAGCACGTTTAAGTCCGTGACATGGTCGCCACCAACAATGAGGAAGTCCTGCCCGTCAAGATATTCCTGGGCGTTCTTGACGCTTCCGGCGGTCCCAAGCTTGGTCTGCTCATGAACATACGTGATCTCGGCGCCATAGAGCGAGCCGTCCCCAAGGGCATCCTCAATGGCGGTGCCGAGATAACCAAGCGTGAGAACAATTTCCCGGAAGCCCATGTTCGCAAGGTGTGCAACAAGATGCTGGATGGAGGGGCGGTTGACGATCGGGATACAGGGTTTTGGCCGTTCGAATGTGAGGGGGCGGAGCCGGGTCCCTTCCCCGCCGCACATGATACACACCTTCATACCAACCAGTTTTCGTGCTGAACTGTTTTAAGGATAGTGATGGCATTTCACGGTAAAAACGGTACGGTTGACATGAGTTGTGGGAATAAAACACAACCAGGACAATCCATTCGAGCCATCTGCCGGTTTATTAGATCCCACGATCCATGGAGTACGGAGATGACCCGGATTTATGGGTGATAATGAGTACCGGATCCTGCCGGTAACAAAAGGGAGGGTGCAATGCCTCCCGGACAAGCCGGAGCCTGTTGAGAACTGCAGTTTCTGCATTCATTGCCGGGAGTTCCTAGTAGGGGGCAGGTTTATCAAATCCCCATCACTTGCCTATTGCACGAAATGTCGTATTACCGAGAGGGTTGATCTCACTAAAGCAGAAGCTGTAAAATGCGCAGACCGGCAGGGTGGCGGGTTTCACAGCATCACCAATATAATCAGTTAATATTTTTCAGTACGGATCCAGGAAAAAATCCTGCGGTAAATCCATGCAAAAGCGGTTTTGTCAATGAGGATGATGAGTAAGAAGAGAGGGTCCGGGATTTTTGTGCGGGTGAACACTTCGCTTAAGATATGTCCGAGAATGATGAGGACGCCGATTAAAAAAAACCAAGCACTGAAAAATCAATTTTTCCCGGATGTTACAGTACCGCCCCGGTGTTTTTCACTTCTTTCGATTTATGCGCCAGGCAGAATTTGCCAAAAAACATTTTTGGAAATTTTCCGGGAGGTTTTCCTGTATCTGCTGTATCTGGTGAACAGGAGATCTCCCGGGTCAACCACGTGACAGCGCACAGGAAAAAGTGCACGTGTAAGTATTATGAGTTTTTCAGCATTGCTTCGATGGCATCCATATTAACGTGTTTCTCGAACAGGTCGGCAAGAGCCTCATACGGGTCGGCAGCAAAAGCGGTGATCGACTCAAATGGCTGCCCTTTCTTGTCGTACAGGAAGGAGAGGAGAGCATTTACTGCCGATACATTCAGGAAGAGCCCATGCATATACGTTCCGAACACCAGCCCGTCATCGCTCACTCGGCCGTCACCTTCAAGTGCCTCGCGGTTTTGGCCGGGTTCTGTAACACCCATGTGGATCTCGTAGCCGGTGACAGAGCCCATTGCCGACAGGATCGGGCCAAACGCATGAGCCGTGCGGGTGACCTGCGTAGTGTTCTTGTCATACGAGCAGAAGCGGGTGACGCAG
The DNA here is from genome assembly GCA_023228295.1 of Methanoregula sp. Classification (GTDB taxonomy): domain Archaea; phylum Halobacteriota; class Methanomicrobia; order Methanomicrobiales; family Methanospirillaceae; genus Methanoregula. The sequence goes on along the minus strand of JALOBP010000015.1, from coordinate 32,000 downwards.
TCAAGAAGTCCAAGTCCCGTATAGGAACCGGCAGCGGATTCAAAGCCATCATCCACAATCATGGTACCGAGCATCTGGTACCCGCCACAGATGCCAATCACCGGTATCCCGATCTTACGGAAACGGACTATCTCGCGATCAGTCCCGGACTCTTTGAGGGCATTGAGATCATCAATCGTGTTCTTGGTCCCGGGGATTATTATACAGTCAAACCCGTCAAGGGGGGTCCCGGGTGCAACGTATTCAACAGATGCATACTGCTCCAGCAGCTCGAAATCCGTGAAATTCGAGATTTTCGGCAGCCGTATTACGGCAATCCTGACCCCGTCATGACAGATTTTCTTGTCACTGATCGAGAGCGAGTCCTCGCTTGGCAAGGGAAGTGAGAAGAAGGGGACAACGCCCAGTACCGGTATCCCGCAGAGTTCCTCGATCATTTTCACGCCGGGGGCAAATATCTCGGGATCGCCACGGAACTTGTTGATAATGATCCCTTTGACAAAAGGCCGGATATCGTCCGGGAGGAGACGTATGGTCCCGTACACCTGTGCAAACACCCCGCCCCGCTCAATATCCGCAACAAGAACCAAGGGTATTTTGAGTGATTTGGCAAGCTGGGTGTTGGCGATATCCCGGTCGTACAGGTTCAGTTCGGCAGCCCCCCCGGCACCTTCCACAACAACCTGCCCAAATTGTTTTTCAAGCCGGCGGTATGACTCCAGCGCTCTCAAAAGGAGGACGGGAGTTTCCCGGTAATACTCAGTAATCTTAACATCCTTATAGGGCCTGCCGTTGAGCACCACCTGCGATACGCAATCTCCTTTTGGCTTGAGAAGGACAGGATTCATGTCCGTGTGGGGGGGAATTCTGGCAGCGATTGCCTGCATTGCCTGGGCCATCCCGATCTCCCCACCTTCAGGAGTTACAAACGAGTTCAGGCTCATATTCTGGGACTTAAACGGAGCCACGGAAATCCCGCGCCGTACAAGACAGCGGCAGATAGCAGCAACGGTCACACTCTTTCCCACGTGGGATGATGTACCCACGATAAACAGCGACATAGCTTGGTTATAGATTCCAGTCCGGATCATAAAAACAGATACTCTTTTGTCCGGAAACGATCTGTGGAATTGGAATATCTCCCAAAATGGCCTTTTTTTCCCGATTATTCGCCAGAATTTTCTCCGGTAATGCCAAGTAATAATAAGGAGAAACGTAAAAATAGATGTAATGATTGGTGGGATTTGCCCGACGTGTGGTCTACCTAAAGAACTGTGCATATGTGAGGAGGTAGCAAAGGAACAGCAGAGGATCAATGTCAAAGTCAACAAGCGCAGGTACGGGAAAGAAGTGACCGTTATCGAGGGCCTTGATCCAACGGATATCGATCTTGAAGACCTCTCAAAATATATGAAAGGCAAACTCGCCTGTGGCGGGACGGTCAAGGGCAACTCCATCGAGCTGCAGGGTAATCACCGCGACCGTGTCAAGGAATTGCTGTCTCTCAAGGGTTACAGCACGGAAAATATTTCCTAACCTTTTTTTTATTTTTTTCAGGATTGGAATATACGCCAGGCATTTTTGCTGGCTTACCATGACAGAAAAACACCTTACGTCATGAAATCCGGGTCCGGATGATTGTAAAAAAAGATTTTTCAGATGAAGAACCGGAACGTAACCCACGCGATGATGAGCATCAGGGCTGAATATTTCAGGCCTGCCACGAACCGCCCCTCACCCATCTGGCCTGCCACCATGCCCGAGAACAAGGCCTGGAGCATCGCTGCGTGGGAGAACAGCCGCTTGTAGAGGAAGAGATCAATGATCCCGCCAAAACCTTTTGCACCAGTAGCTGTTGCCGTTGCACCGGCTTCTGCCATTGTTGTCAGGAACGAGGAGACAAGGATGGCGATAACAAAGAGGAATACTGCAAACGCGACAATTACGATGATGACGTAAATGAGCATGTTGTTGGCACGTTCGGTCTGGAGGTTCACGACCTCGAACGTATCTTTTGCCGCAGCCCGCAACACCTCGCTGACGTCCCCCCCGGCCTTGCTTGCCTTGGCAATCAGGTCGACACTCCGGTCTGCAAGCTTGGTGCCAAGACCCTGCCCGAACCGGTAGAGCGCTTCAACGAAATTGACCCCCCACGACATCTCGTTGTCGAGTTTCCTGATATGGGGTGTCAGCGTCCCGTATTCTGCGGCAGCAACGAGATGGACTGCAGTCGGCAGTGTCATCCCGGAATCGTTCATGCCGGCAAGGTCACGGAAGAAGTTTGGCAGCGCGTTCTCGAGGTTCGTAACCCGGAACTGCTCCTTGAGGTCAAGAAGGGCTAAAGGTATGATACAGATAAGAATGCCAAAGAAAGCAAAATCGTCAATCGTGGTTGTCTCAAAGAAGACTTTTATCCCGTAGGACTGCACCATATAGACGGTTCCAATAACAAAGAACAGGATCCCGAGCGGCATGCATACAATGAGGATGTTCTCCGGCCGTTCTGTCAGCACCTTTATCGGGTGCTTCATAAACCTCCCGATACCCTCACGGCTCTGCCGCTCATGTTCGAGTTTTTTCGTGATCTCGTTGAACTCCTCTTCCATAATGGAGAGATCGGTGCTTTTTACCGGCTCCATGGAGTGTTCTCCCTTATTGAGCAGGTTGTTGGAAATATCCTTAAATCCCATATCAGGACTCCGGGGTCATTGAACTGATCATAACCACAAATGCGATACTGCCAAGGGGGATCATGATATAGGTAATGGCATAGAGGAAGAGCGGGTTGTTGTCACCGGCAAGAACCGACATGATCGATTGCAGGATGATCAAAAACAGCGTTCCTGCAACCATTGCCGTCACATATGATTCTGATATGAGCGCCAGCATATCGAGAAACTGTTTCTGGGTCTGGCGGTTCTCAAGGGCATACTGATCAGCCTTGGTACGGAAGTATTCCGTAAGATTGCCTCCCGACGCGATACTCGCCATGGCACCCTGCAGGAACTCTTTCATCCGCTTGCTTGGTGTACTTGAGGAGACAATCCGCAATGCATCGATGAGGTCGCGCCCGAATATATCAACTTCCCGCGCGATATACCGGGACTCAACCGAACTTTCTCCATATATCGGACTGTCCCCCAGCAACCGGAATACTTCAGCAGGAGTAATACCCGCGGTGGACATCGACGTGACATAGTTAATTGCATACGGCAGGGTTGCATCAATATTCCTGCGACGGTTTCCTCCTTCAATACCCGGGTATACAATGAATATAGCATAGGTAATCCCACCGAAAACCAGAAGAGAGAAGATGGTAATCGCGATGGTACCGATCACGAGGCTGTGTGCCGAGAGAGCAACCAGGGGACCCGGGACAGCCCCTTTGTACTGGATGAGTTTGGGAAGCTCGAGAATCCAGGATAATGCCCCGATGAACCCGGCGGCAAGAAATCCTACAATAATGGAACTGACAAACGCAGTCGAAAGATAGACCTCAAACGGGGTTTTGAACCGGGCGGAAATGAGATCGTTTCGTAACTGGGAATACTCCTCGCGCTTGGCCTTCATACGGGCGCCAAGGAGGTTGAAACAGAACCGTTCGTAACTATTCATACAAATCCTTCCTTACTTTCTCGACAACTGCTTCCGGATCGCGGTGGAAGGAGATGAGGATCTTGGCCACATCCTTATAGTGTCGGATCTTCTTAATCCGCATCCATTCAAGGACTTCCTGCCGGCGCTTGAGTTCCTCGCGCATCCGGTTCTCGTTCCAGCCTTTGGCCTCCATGATCTCCTCGAGAACATACGATTTACCTGAGTAGGAGTGCTCGTCGGTTGCCGACCGCCACTTAAAAACCTCGTTGGTAATCAGTTCGTTGGTCCTCGGGTCGATATCCAGAACTTCAACGATCTGCTTGTTCCTCCTGATACGCTTGCCCCCGACCCGGGCCTGCACCTGGATGCAGATGAAATCCAGTGCCGACAGCATGTTTCTTGGCACGTCCATGGGCGGGTTCTCGATACGGTGCACGACACTGGCCACCGAGTCCGCGTGCGTAGTGGAGTACGTAACGTGGCCGGTACTCATAGCCTGGAACAGGGTCTGGCATTCCTTGCCACGAACTTCACCCACGATGATGTATTCAGGCCTCTGACGCATTGCAGCACGCAGCAGCTCGTACATGTTGATTTCGCCCCTGCCAGCAGTGTCGAACGAGTCACGGGTAACACTCGGGATCCAGTTCGGGTGGGGGAGTTTCACCTCACGCGTATCTTCAAGGGATACGATCTTTGCCATCGGGGGGATGAACAGCGAGATGGCGTTCAGGGCCGTGGTCTTACCGGATGCAGTCCCACCGGCAAAGATGGAAGACTTGCCATTCTCGACAGCAAGCCAGATGTAGGCGATCGCAAGCGGCGAGAAAGTGTGCCACTCGATAAGATCCGTAGGAGTGATCGGCTCATCCTTGAACTTACGGATGGTAAATGTCGAGCCGTGCGCAGTCACTTCCTGGCCAAGCGTCATCTGGATACGGGAACCGTCCTGCATGGTGGCATCGAGGATGGGTTCAGCAATCGAGATGTACTTCCCTGCCCGCTGGGCAAGCTTCGTTACAAACGAGTCAAGCTCTTCAGCCACATGATACGCGAGAGTGGACTTCATTGATTCGTAACTCGAATGGAAGGCAAAGATCGGGGTGTGGACACCATCGCACGAGATATCTTCGATGTACTTGTCGTGCATAATCGGGTCGATAAGACCGTTCCCGAGGAAGTCCTTGTGCATGTTGTAATGGATCTTTTCCCGCTGGACGGGATTGAGCTTTATACCATAGTCATTGATGATATCTTCAGTAGCATTACGGAGCTTGGTCTTTGCGTCCTCACGGGAGATATCCTTGGTATTGATATCCAGCGTCTCGAACAGACGTTCCTTGAGCTCCTTGAGCAGATCTTTTTCCGGATCTGTCAGTTCCGGTTCAATGACATTGTAAGTATACTCATGCGTTGAATGATCGTAGGTAATCCGGATATATGCATAAGGTTCATTGACCGGATACATCTCCATCTCCTCGAGACCTGCCTTGGGATGGAAACTGAGATCGACAAGGGGGCCGTGTTTCTTGGGATCATACGCTTCCTCTTCGGAACGGATCCCCTTGAAGAGGCTGGATAGGCTAAACCGTTTTGCTTCAGGAGCATTCTTTGCCTTCTCAGAGACGATCTCCTCTTCAATATCAAGGTCCTTGAACCCGGCAGTCGAGAACTCTTTCTTCCAGATCTCGTCAAATTCCGGGGGGAGTGAACTGCTGCCTGTCCCTTCAAAGGCATTGATACGGCCGTGAAGTTTCAGTTCCTCGACTTGGAAGGTTGCCCCCTTGGGCAGAATGAGACCTGATAGATCATTGATCTGGTCAACGGTGACGATTTTCACGTCATCTTCTGTTTCTTTACCATTCGTTACCGGCTCTTCGGCGGCCGGTTGTGGCATTTTACCAGGCTTTGCCTTCCAGAGGCCCGCCTTGGGATCTTCATCAATGATCTCAATGATTGGTTCTTTTTCCCTGGGTACCTGATCACGGGATTCAGGCCGGGCTGACTTCGGCGCCGGAGATTCCTGCGATTGCACCGGGGAAGCTGCGTGCCCCTTCCCCTTGGCGGCGAGAAGTTTTCCCAAGGTCTCCCGTACATCTTTCCCACCGGGATCGGATTTCCGGACAACCTCCGGTTCCGGCGGTTGTGCAGTGACCGGGGGTTGGGGGGGTTCTTCTTCCAGCAGGTCCTCAAAATTATCGATTTGGGCTGCCGGTTTTGCCATTTGTTTCTGAGACTGCGGAGGGATTGTATCCGGGTCCTTTACCGTGGCAGGAATTCCTTCCGGTTTGTTTGCCATTCCCAGTTTTTTCATGAGAGTGGAGAAGTCTCCTCCCCCATCAACGGGATCGGGTACACCCATGGGGGGAGATTGTGCATTCGGGGCTGCATCGGCAGATCCCTCCGGCGGGGTTTTTTTCTTTGCCCCACCGATAATTTTCATCAGTGAATTTACATCATCAAGCGAATCGTCATCATCGTTACTCATGTCTGACCTCCCCCGCAACAATGCAGGTAAACCCGCAGTATATCATTCCCAGAGCATTGTCATATGATCTATAAAAGATAATTTTGTCTGGGAGTATATCTATCCTCCGCATTTAACCGGTCGGTTTTACGCGCCGCAAAAACTGATACACCCACATTTTGTGGAATTTCTGACAATTCACGGGTGGTACGGCTACCCACCAATCTCTTTTTGTATGCTTTTAAGCACAACACGGATCAGTCCCAGCTGCGCATCAGATCGGGTAAAAATGCAGAGGTACAGATCGCCACAGGGGGCAATAATGAACTTGTTGGTGGGCGTCTCAAGAATGAGCTGGTCAAGATGCCCGATACCCATCTCCTGCGCAATCTTTGTTCCGGCCCGTGCAAAATCCTCCGCAGATGCTGCAACATGCTCAAAATCGGCATCGCCCAGCGACTGGACTGGGAATCCCTCAAAGAAAGCGGATACTGCAAGCACGCCAGGCTGGCAGAGGATCTTGTTGAGTTTGCCTTCATCGAGCAGTTCCGGGGGGACTGCCGTACCATCCCGTTCTGATTGAGGGGCCGGGGAGTCAGCAGGGCTTTCCGCAATAATGAGAAGATGTTCATCATGGGAAATCTGCACGGCCTGTGCAAACTCATCCTGATTATAATGGTGAAGGCAAAATGACTGGGGCGATTCATCGTCTTCAGCATCCAGCGTCATGTGGGCGAGGGCACTTTTTCCTTTGAATTCGCCCTCTCCATCGCTGAAATAGGCAGAGACCAACCGGCTATTGTCGGTAAGGATGAACCCGTGCCCGGCCCCGGTCGTGATCTCAATTGCACCGCAGAAGGATGCCATACCCTCGATGAATCCTTCATCCTGGGGATTGGATATAGTCCCCCCATCAGTTCCCGCCGGAAATTTCATAAAAAAAAAGGAAGATTACAGGGCCGCAACAATGCGTTCTTTGTTCTTCTTCAGTTCATACCGGATCCGACCGACATTTGCAGTAGTATCTGCAACAATGGCAATGAGTTCATCTGCAGAAAGCGGCGATAGGATAATCGGACCCTTTTCCAGTTCAACGAGCATCTGTGAGAGCTCGCCTTTTCCAAGAGTATTACCCATCGCTTCCGAGGTTCCAAGGCCAGTTGAGGCCATGGCACCAAGGGCTTCAATATCCACTTTGCCGGAAACGGCACTTTCAATAACGAACCCGTCTCTTCCTACGACAACGGCCGCTGATACCCCTTCCACCTTTAGAAATTCCTCAAGTAATGGTTTCAGCATATGTGCACCACTTAATAAATGAATCTTCTAATTCTTTTTCTATTAAAAGTTTGGTCTTTGCATCTCACATTCATGCCAATTCAGGCATTGTTGTGCAACAATCACCCGGATATCACACAGACTTACACAGGGAAAATGGATTTTATATATATACATTCCCCATGCCCGCACGATTCATCCGCAGGGGGCGCATTACCGTTATTCCCGATCAAAAAGAAACTATATACCAGAATGCCACTAAAGTTACAGTAATGCAATTACCGAGGGGTACGTTCCGCGAGATTAAAAAAGGCGAGACTATCGAAGACCTCTTATCCGAGCTGGAGCGGTCACGATTCTCCGGCCTCTGCAGCATCTCATCCGGAGAAGGCAGTGGGACACTGGTCTTCAAAGGCGGGAAATGCATCCTTGTCAAATACCTCGGGAAATGTGGCGATGGGGGATGTACCGAACTCCAGAAGAACCGGACCGCCGAAGTGGATGCTGCCCTTTCATCGCTCGACGATGCCCAAATCCAGCTCGCACTGGAATTCAACAAGACATGCCGGCTCGTGAAAGTGACAAAACCCCTCGATGATCCCGTAAAAGCAGTACAGTCACCTCATGAACCGGTGAAAAAAGCCACCCCGCCGGTTCATGCAGCCGCAGCAAAAACGGCTCCGCAAAAATCGCCGGTAGCATCTCTCTTCCACCGCCCTGCCTCACCGCCCCAGCCAACTGCTGCATCCCCCGAACCAAAAATCCAGCGGGCTGCACCAGCACCTCCACGGCCGGCCATGCCATCACTCACGAAAGCACAACAACCGCCATCCCCTCAAACTGAAGTCCCGGATCATATCGTTACAGAAGAAAATTCTGATAACCAGGTGCAGCCAAGCAGTTTCGATAATGATATCGACTCCTTCGACAACATGGATCTCGATAACGTCACCGACAAGATCCGCAATGACTGCAAGACCATGATCAAACAGCTCCATCTCGAACACCTCATGGAACGCTGAATTGGCGGGAGATATTTCATGGCTTTTGTTTTTTCAATGTCAGATCCGTTGATCATATATGGAATTATCGGGGGAATCGGCGTCGTCCTGGCCCTTGTTGCAGCCCTGTACCTTAAACGGAAACTGGGGGCTGTTTCGCAGGACGGGAAAAATCCCGGATCCAAAGCAGGCCGGCTCGCCTACCAGCCGGAAGCTCGTCCGGTTCCTATCGTATCGCAAAGTGCCATTCCGAGACCTGCAAAAAAGACACCCTCACGGCCCCTCCCAAAAGAGGTCAGCCTTACCGATGGCAGGAAAGACATCAGTGAAAGCCTCAAAGCACTCGCAGAAAAATACTCGCTTGACCAGTTCACGATTGCAACATCAGATGGCCTGGTATTTGCATCGAGCGGGGGCGATGACGCACAGAACGATGCAGCACTGTATGGTGAGATTTATATTAACGACCCGCTCTCGGAGACACCGGGGGCAGTTCTTACCAGTATCTCCCACAAGGGATCGGACCTTATCCTTATCATACGGACGACAATGCCGGTGTCTGAAGTGATCTCTAACGGCATTGAAAACGATACAAAAGATATTTTAAACTGGTGGATATAACACGATATAAGCGAAATCCAGCAATCTTATATAAATATAATAGAAATACTCATCACCACAGGGTGTTCAATGGTCAAGGTTTACACGATCGCATCCGGAAAAGGCGGAACCGGTAAGACAACGGTCTCCGTTAATCTCGGAACAATGCTTGCTCAGCTCGGTAAGGAGACCTACCTGATGGATGCCGACATTGGTATGGCCAATGTCGGCCTTGTCCTCGGATTACAGGATGCACCGGTCACCCTCCACGAGGTTCTTGCAGGAAAAGGTAACATCAACGACGCTATTTACGAAGGCCCGGCCGGCCTGAAAGTGATCCCGAGCGGCATCTCACTCCAGGGTTTCCAACAGGCGGACCCGGACCGGATCCGCGATGTCATGGGCGAACTGGTAAAACGTTGCGAATTCCTCCTGATCGATGCACCCGCAGGGATCAGTAAGGATGGCGTGGTGCCCCTTGCAGTTGCCGATGAAGTTATCCTGATCGTAAATCCTGAACTCTCCTCAATTGTTGATGCCCTCAAGACCAAGATCCTCACCGAGGTTGTCGGGGGCCATGTGCTCGGTTCCATCATCAACCGGGTTGACCAGGACAAGACAGATATCATCACAAAGAAGATGGAAAAAGTCCTGGGCGTGAAGGTTATTGGCATCATCCGGAGGACCCCAATGTCCGCAGGTCATCCTCTGCCAAGACCCCGATCGTCATCAAGTTTCCAACATCCCCCGCATCCAAGGCTATCAGGCGGATTGCTTCCGATCTTGTCGGGGTTGCCTATAAGGAAGAGAAGACGGTTGAGGTCAAGGAAGGTTTCATCGACCGCTTCAGCAAGGCACTTTTCAGGAAGAAAGCTGAACAATAATTTCAATCTTTTTTTGGTTTTTCGCGTGCATACTGCTCTGCTGACAGCAGAAACGCACGATCAATAATAAAGAACGTAAAATAACGGAACGGTTAGTCGTTCAGCCAGCTCAGATCCTGAAGATCCTCGATCTGGCTGATATCGACACCCAAATCGGCAGCCTGTTGTTTGGTAACCGCCATCCGGCCATGGGTACTACAGATGACTGATGCATCAGCCTCGCGGTTTTTAGGATCCAATTCCGCGGTTATTGCCGATGCATGTTGCCGGTAGACACCCGTGTCCCGGAATGCTCCATCAACACCATCAGAAAAGATCGTACCAAACGCTTGCCGGCATGATTGCTGGTTCTCGAATTCCGAGGGGATGCGGGCTCCTGACCGTATGGACTGCACGATTGCATTGAGTTTGGCGATGATGAGGCTTGTGAGCATCGCACCATCATGCCTCCCCCCTGATGAAATGAACAGGATGTTGAAATCGTCAGTATAGAGCCACTGGGTTTCGCCATCATTAGTCATTGACCGGATCCGCTCCGTGATCATCCAGCTTCCCCTGCGGATCCTGAACTTCAGGATGTGCCAGTCCGGTTTCCGTTTCGCCCGTACCGGCCAGATATTCTGGAAGATGAAGGTCTTATTTATGCCCTTCCTTACCTCCTCGATCTCGATCTCGAAGAACCGGGTTGCTGGAAACGGGGGATCGAGCGGGAAATTTTCATACAGGTTAGATACCACCAGCTGCTGGATCTCAATCTCGCTGCCAGCATCAACAAGATACGTATGGCGTGAATGGCGCCAGCCAATCCGGTGGGTTTTATGGTATACGATGCCGTTCACGCTATCATCCGTTAAACCGGTGACAATCCAAGGTCCTCACACTGTTTAGCGTGCTGGAAGGATCGGTATCTTTAGCGGTTGGCCTTATGATTATTTATAAATTATTATATGCATGAGATCCGTCTGGCGCATGGCGGAGCCGAATCCAGATCAGGGCTTCCTGGCAGCCATTTTGACCGGGTCGCTGGTTTTTTCCTTGATGTGCATGAAAACCGCGATCAGCTCGTTCTGGTCATCCTTGACAGGGCGGATAACCGCACTGACGTGCTTTGTTTTATCCGACCGGGTAACAACTGCCGTATTGAGATCGTGGGTGACAACCAGCATCTGCCTGACCACCACAGGAACCGGGTCCGCCAGCTGCTTACCGGTCATTTCGTTGATGAGCATCAGGGTATCACGCCAGTGGTGCATGAGGATCTCAGTCTCAGGCAGATCGAGGAAGCGGGGAGTGTACGGGTTACAGAAAATGATCCGGCCCCTGGTGTCCATGATGATGATGACCTCAGGGAGGGCCATGATATTCCCGGGTTCCCCGACCGGGTATGCAGGGAGGTATTTTTTCCGGATTGTGTGATTGTAGAGGGCAAGCTCGACATTGGAGGATAGATCCTTATCGGTGAATGGCTTGAGGATGTACCCCAGCGGCTGGGCATGTTTTGCCCGTTCGAGCAGCCCGTCATCACACAGGGCGGTCAGGAAAACAATCGGGTAGTGGAAGAGCTGGAAGATATACCGGGCTGCAGTAACCCCGTCCATCGCCCCCGCGAGATGGATGTCCATGAGGATGAGATCGGGCTCCAGTTCGGCAGCCTTGATGACGGCCTGCTCTCCGGAACTGATCTTCCCCACCACCGTATACCCTTTCTTCTCGAGCAGGGTCGTGATAAGGTTACTGATGATCTCGTCATCTTCAACAATAAGAATACGGGGAATTGGCGGCATGGATCTCCAGAAAGCAGGGTCTGATGTGTAGGAGTGTGCCGATATAATATTTAAAAAAATAGGTTTATTCGGGCTTGTGGGTGATCGCAAAGACACAGTGCTCATCGCCCTTGGACTTGCACTTGATCTCTTTTGCCTGGACCTTTACGCCATAGGATCCTTCGATAATCCCGGCGAGCAGGCCGGCCGTGCAGTAACAGACGTTTTTGCCGATGTTGCCAAACGATTCGGACTCGACCGTGTGGGCAAGCGTGATAGTCTGGATCTTGGTTGCCTCGTCCCACTCATCCTTGACAAAGTTGAACCAGCCCATCTGGGAGTAGAAGGCAAACGCCATGTCGCAGATGGTCTTGGAATTGATCTTTTTCAGTTTCTCTTCCATTAACGGGCCGTAGACAACGTCTTCAGGAATTCCGACAAACAGGATACCGATGATCTCTCCAGCGGAACTCCTGATTGGTTCATAAGCCACAACCATCTTTTTCCCAACAACATCCGCAGTGCCATAATAGGTCTGCCCTTTCTTGATCACGGCCTCGTAGACAATACTGGATATCTCGGTCCCGACAGCCCGCTTGCCGTCAGCACCAATGACGTTCGTAGACACACGGATAGCCTTATCACCGATTTTCTGGAAGACGGTGGCCTTGCTGCCCAGATCCTTTTCAATGGAATCAACAACCTCGAAGTTATCATTGACGATATGGCTGCCAAAAGCAATTTTGTCTCCGGAAACTGAAGGGGCCCCGTTTACTGCGAAACGTTTGTGCAGTTCGTCAAGATCCTTGTCAAGTTTGGTCCTGGAGAGGTCAAACGAGACGCTCATCCTCCTGTAGTGCTCCACATTCTCCCTTCCCATGTCCATGTAGGCACGGTAGTTGACACCGCTTGCGGGCGCCTCTCCCATGGTCTTCTTGAGCGAATTGGTCATGGACGTGAAGATGAAACGGGGCATCATGACCACCGGTTCGCCCATGAGGGAGATCTTGCCCTCAACGGGTTTGTGCTCGATGAACTCGGTGATAGCAGATTCGCCCTTGACAACCGCCTCAGCCCTGTACTTCCAGCTCGCAGGGACCCGGTCGGCAACGAACTCACAATACTCGTCGCCTTTCGCATGGCAGGTCTTCTCAAGACAGAACCATGTCTTGCCGGTCACTGTGGTGAGGATTCCTTCGATCCAACCCTGGTGGAGACCGCAGACAGCCATGTTCCAGTCCTTCATAACCTGGGATTCGAACGTGTGCTTGGTCCTGAGGACAATCTGCTTCTCGCTGGCGGAAACAAGCTCGAACGGGGCACCCCAGCCCTGCTGGTGCTGGAGCTTAAAGACCAGCATCAGGATCTCTTCGGGTTTCAGGTCCATGCCGAGCTTTTTTAACAGATTATTGAGCCCGCCCGAGCCCGCACCGACCGAACGGAAGAGCTTACGCACTGCCTTGACAGCGAGTTTCTTATTGAGGTTCTCCTCGTACATCTCATATATTGCCTTGATGAGATAATTCGGGTTGCTTGCAGTTTTCACACCAAAAACAGAATAGGCACCTGCGAGCGGGTCAAGCTCGATATAGGGGGCGATTGTCTTGTCGCCTTTAATCAGCGCCTCGAAGTCTTCACGTCCTATCTTCATAAAGGATTGATCTGTATTCATCCAATTAAAGGATTTCGTCTTAACCGTTTGTCAAAATAAGAGAAAATTCAGGCGAATTGGGCGAAAAGGGGAGGAAATCCGCGTATTAAAGCCCGAGTATAATTTCAGGATTTCCGGCATCGAATATGATACGACGGGTAGTGATCATCTGGTTGCGATCCTGGAGGACACAGTCATAGTTCCCGTACATCACCCGGAAGCCGACACTGCCATCATCGGTGGTGACATCGCTCCCGAGAATCTGCCCGTTCTTCCGGATGGATACCCGGATCCCATTCTGGGGCTTATCGCCACTCCGCACGATCAGGGTGAGCTTCCCGAGACCTGCACTCCGGGTGCCGAACTCCGGGATCTCGGCGCTTGTGTTTGTCCGGATATGGGACTTGTTGAAGATCCGGCAGCCCATGACCACAGCATCAAGAAATTCTTTCTGCACGTCACGGAGCGTGAATTGTTCCTTGCCGGTGATCAGCATCACCGCATTGTCACCAAAGAGCTCTCCCTTCGGATCGATGTAGATCGCCCCTTCGGGCTCCCCGTCGATGACAGCCAGATACAGTTCTTTTTCATCGCCATGGAATTCAGCAAGGCCATTCACATTGTTCGAGCGGGCATAGCGGACAAGGTCGGTGACGGTAAAAGTGCCAAGCTCCGGGGAATTCTTAAGGAGCGTTTCCATCATATCTTTGATTTTCATGTAACTGTCCCTGGATACCTGCCGGCTGATCATGGGCTGGCTGGCTGCCTGCCGGCTCATGTTCTTTTCATAATATTGTAAGCGGGCGGCCATTATATATTTACGGAATCGATGCCCGATTCCCTGCCGCCATGTTTTAGTCCTTGGAGATAGATACATACAGTTCAGTTTATGGAAATCTTCTGGCCTCTGGCCATCTCCGCAACAGCAGTCCTTGTTACGTTGATCTACACATCGTACCTTGACGCCCGCGACCGGCGTGTGCCGTTCGTCCACTGGATGCCGATGATCGCAGTCGGGATTGGATGTACCGGCGTCTTCCTATGGCAGATGACGGCCAATGTCAGCCTTATTGCAGGATACCTTGCCATTGTAGCAAGTTTCATCTACGCCGATTATCTCGACAACCGGGGAAGGACGGATTCGCTGTACCTGACCTGGTATTACCGGAAAAACGCGATCTTCTATTACCTGGCCCTCGTCCTTGCACTCCCGGCCATATCGTGGTTTGTCCTCGCACCCGTATTCACTACCCAGATGGTGGCCTGGTACGCGATGTTTGCCGGGATCTTTTCCTATGTCTCTTACATGGAATACCAGGGACGGTTCGAGGAGCAGGCGCCGGTGCGGGGAAAACCGCAACGGGATACGATGGCCGGAATCATCGGCCGCTGGTACTTTGTGCTGATCGTAATGATCCTTGGTATCACCTCCATTCTCATGATGGTTACCCAAGGCGGATGGGGCACATCTGCGTACATGATCCTCTTCCTCTCGGTCTTCTGCGGGGCATTCTACATCTTTGGCCGGATGCACCTTTTTGGTGGTGCAGATGCGTGGGCCCTCATCTTCATTGCATTTGCTGTCCCGACATTCCCGATCACCCCGGTTCTCGGCATTCCTCCACTCGGGTTCCTCGCCTTCTCGACCCTGATCAATGCACTCCTGCTGAACCTTGCCGCACCACTTGCAATTTTTGCAATTAATATCGCGAGGGGAAACAAGGCACCGATTATGTACCTCTTCTTCGGCTTCCCGGTGAAGGGAGAGTCTATCCAGAAGGAATGGGGTTTTGTCATGGAGGACTTCGAGGAGAATGACGGCGTTGTGTCCCGGAAGTTCATCGGTTTCTGGGACGCGATCCGGCGCATGTATAGAAGCGAGGGGCGGGTGTACACCAAGGATCTCCGGGAACACCCGGGAGAATTCAAAGAAGAACTGGCCATGTACCGGAAGGCCGGGACGGTCTGGATCTCCTATGCCGTACCGTTCATCATCCCAATCACCGCAGGGTTTATCACCGCAGTAATTTTCGGGGACTTCCTGCTTGCACTCATGAACTTTTTTGTCTAGGACGTGAATACCATGCTGAACCTGAAATTCGATAACAACCTCATCCCGGTCATTGTGCAGGATGAGAAGAGCCGCGAAGTACTGATGATGGCATTTGCAAACAACGAAGCGGTCCGGCTGACCCGGGAAACCGGGTTTGCCCACTATTACAGCCGGAGCAGGAAGAAACTCTGGAAGAAAGGCGAGGAGAGCGGCCATTTCCAGAAGGTCCTGCGGATCCTCACGGACTGCGATGAGGACTGCCTCATCTACGAAGTCGTTCAGACCGGTGCAGCCTGCCATACCGGCTATATGTCCTGCTTCTACCGCACGCTGGATGGTGCAGTGATTGGGACGAAAGTCTTTGACCCGGAAACGGTCTATAAAAAACCGGGTCACTGATTTTTTATTATCCCATTCCTGTTTTACAGTCAACGAGGAATTCTGGGGAAGTCCATTCTGCCGTAAGATCGTGGCTATGTTATCACAAACGGCCTTTTTGAAATATACCGGCAAAAAAGCTCATTTAATCCCGCACCAGATACCCCATGTGCCCGGACTGAAGAAAAACAGTCAGAAGATCACAGCCGTAAAGGCCGGGATTGGGATCATTGTCATTATCGCCATCTGGCTTGTGCTACAGATCGCTATGCATATGCTCATGGACACGGTTTTTTTCAGGCTCCTGCTCATCTGCTTCCTCGCAGTGGGATTTTTAATCATCTCCTGGATGCTCAAATTCAGGTAGCATCCCTGCACCCCATACCCCCCGGCACACTATACTTCAGGGACGCCGACATCCATTCAAAAGGTTTGCCGCAACATCCAGGACATCGCCATCCGCACCAAGACACTGCTGCCGCGGGAGAGAATCCGTGTGCATGGGTTCCGGTGCCGCATCACGGATCCTCTTCTCCCGGGTCCTCTTCAGCAGGTCGAGCATGCAGAAGAACGCGGCAGCCTCGACCGGATCCTGAAAATGCACCAGCTGGGCATCAGTAACCCGTTCGAGCACGTCCGTGAGGTGCCGCCCGTACTCCTGCTCGTGGATTTTCAGTGCCCGGGTGGTCTTCTTCCACCGCAGGATAACCCCGTCAAGTTCCATCCGTCTCACGTCACATCACTGAATCAGGATGAGGAGGGCAGGGAGATTAAATTCTGGGCCGGGCGGGGTGAAAGTAATTTCTGGTGCAGGAAGGCCGTTTCGGGCCGTATTTAGTAATTCGTTCTAAATGAAGCACAGAATCAAATCGATTGGTTTATAAGTACAATGTTCAGATATCCGTACTGGAGTTTGTCAATGGAGCTAAAACCCTGCCCCGAATGCTCACAACTGACTGCTGCGGATAATGATGCATGCCCATATTGTGGACATATATTTGGAAAACCGGACGGGAACGAACGACATGCAACCCGTACATCCGGCAGCCGGAAGCCAAAGATGGAACTCCGCAATCCCCTCGTTGCCGCACTCTGTTCTTTCCTCTTCCTCGGCTGGGGCCAGTGGTATAACGGAAGGACGCTGGATGGCATCTATATCATTTCCGCAAGCGTCGGGATCCTCGTCGTAGGCGCCCTGGGTATGTTTTTCATTAAGAGTTCTTCCCTGGTGCTTACGGTAATTGCGGCCGCTACCGGACTTGGTCTGCTGGGGATCTGGGTATATTCCATCTCGAATGCTTACAATACTGCGCGGGGCATCAACCGCGGGGGGACACGGTTCACCGGGAAAAGCATTTTGTTCTGGATGCCGGCAACACTCTGGGCCATGGCGATCGGCGTAATCATCCTTATTGTCGCCACCCCGGTTTACCCGGACATGCCGGGTGCATGGATGGTACCTTATTTTACCAGGGCAGAGAGTTATTTCTCTCTTGATATTCTTGGATTATAGAATGGCTGAGGACCGGGCTGCAGGAAAACAACGTGTCGATATGCCCCCGTTACGGCCTTACGAACAGCCCGATGGGCCGACAACAGTCCTGCCGCTCCCTCATGAAAAAGACACTTTTGTGATCCCGGGTGAGCACCCAACCGCAGTCGAACTGCGATCCCTGCCCCGCCCGGTTATCCTGCCACCGCTCCGGCCTGACGAGATGCCGGCAACTGCCGTGAGGGTGCTTGCAGCAGTCCCTGACCGGGTACTGGATGAGCCGGAATGGGGTACCGCAAAAAAGGTACCGGAGATCCCGGTCGGGAAAGGAAAACTGCTCCATCCGTGGGATGAGTAAATACTCACATTGGGTTTTTTTCACGTGATTAAAAGGATGAACAGCCCGCAGATATGCACCTGAATTTTATGTATGGAAGCCCCGGCAGTCCTGTATATCCGGCCGTACGTAACAAAAAAATATTGTATAAGCCCGGGTCACCCGTGATTACGAATCCCATTGAACCGGGTTTAACGAAAAAAGGGGGGGGATATTTTTACTGGATAACCCCGGGATCGATGGTCCATCTCGTATGGTACGCCGGCACATCAGGTACAAGCGAATCTTCAGTCGGCTTCTCCATGAAATACACGTCCAGCACGGCACCTTTCGCGAGTGTTGCAAGGTCGCGGTCGGAAAGGATGTTCACATAATCCCGTGCAGTTTCGGAATTCCGCATTGTGTCGTCACCGGCAGGCATGATCCAGTACGTGCGGGCTCCTGAACCCCCATGGGAGATCTTGATACCACCATAGGTTTTGCCATTCACATCCGTAAGTTTGCAGAACCAGACCAGCATGACAGGTTTATCCCCGGTATTTTTTGCCGTAAGATAGATGGTCAGTTCCTGGTCCCCGTTCTCCTGCACCGGATCGATCTCGAAACTGTCTACCCAGACCTCAAAGGTCGTGTTGGGGGTAGTATGGGTTACGTGTGCATCCATGGCAAGGGGCGCCCCCTCTGTCAGCGGATCCGCAGATATCGGGAGTGACGGGACTGCGGAGGGGGAGGTTCCGGGTGTGGATTGCGAAACGCAACCGGCAGCAAGCATGAGTGTTATCAGGGTGATGATAATTGCTGTTGTCTTCATGGGTTTTCCTCAGTGCATTTCTCTTGCAGTACTAGGTTATCGTGGCAGCATACAAAAGAGTAGCGGGCATGAGCATACCGACAATCCCGGCCGGAACCCGCACCCGGCCAATCACCTTTAACATCTCCCGGACAAATCCCGGATCAATGAACTGCCGTAGTATCATTCTCATCTGTTCGCTGCTGGTAACCGGGCTGCTCTGCGGTGCCGGGTGCACCTCGTCAGAGGCACCAGCCGTGGAGCCGATAACCGTTTCACAGGTACCAACGGTTGCATCACCCGAGACAAGCGTCCCGCCGGCCACGTCTTCCCCGGTTCCCGTAACGTCCCCGACCGGTGTTGCAACACCGGCCGTTACCGTACCTGCGGATACGCCAGTGCCCGCTACGACAACGCTGATCGCGCGATCCTATGGGACGGCAGCCCTGGACCATCCCCGAATTGTACTCCAGACATTTGTAAAGGAAGGGACCAGTTTCAATATCCCTAACTGCGCCATGAAGGAAGTATTCCCGCAGGCTGCCGGTGATCCCGCGTACGGGATCCGGCAGAAACCTCCGAAACTGGTCCTGCTGACAGATGATGAGATCAATGCATTCATCGATACGTATGCGGACAAGAGCAGACTGTATCCCAAGAACGAAAAGTACGTTGACCCCAATTCGATCGGGAGTCCCGCGTGTGCAGGTGTGCCGGCAAATCCGGAATGGAATTTTATCCGGATCAATGCAACATTCATTCCCAGAAATGTCCACCCGGGCGAGTATGATATCGGCTTCAACCTTAACAAAGGGGACGTGGTTATCACACAGGTGCGAATAAACCAGACATTCATCATCGACGAGACGGTCATACTTGTCCGATACATTCCGCTGAAGGTTGAAGAGATGGATGCATTCGACAACGTTGAACTGGTGTTTGCGAGAAGGGATTGAGTGGTTTTCCCGTGCAAACGGGACCTGAAAAGATAGCAGGGAAAACAGGCAGGGATTGAAGTGGCGATGAGCCGTTAGATCGGGATTTCAAAAATTTTATATTAAACTTAATCAATTATTATTAAATGTATTATGTACCCTGCTATGAATGAACCTTTTTGATCATTGTCAATAACAACGAGAGGGGATCAATTCCTGCAGTCTTTCAGATCCACTTCTTTTTCCTGAAATACGTGAACATCCCCACGACAATGATGGCCAGCACCAACACCGCACTAAAACAGCCGCTTAATCGAATTTTCAATCGACGGGTATCAACGGTTTGTGTTATTCACGGGCGGGCACCGGATCATTCGTCATCTGCCCGACAGGGGGTCCTCATTGCAAGGTTATTTCGTAATATTTATCTATGTTTTTTCTGTATATAATTTGAGATAACTTGATTGATGAAATATTTTTATTGTTGATATTGGGCATAATTGTCGCATCAGCAGGATGCATGGGTGGCGACTATGTCCCAAACAGGGATATCGTCATAATCAAACTCGGGCCCGATGGATCAACCCAGTGGATTGAGAACCTTGACACCGGATTCGATGATTACGCAAATGACATGATCCAGCTATCAGACAGGGACTATCTTGTCGTGGCGCAGAACACAAGTGTACGAATTGGCCCCCGACAGACAAAACTTATCAGGATCTCTCCATTGGGGACAATCGTATGGGATAAGACGTACGGAGAGTCACACGATGATTTAACCTCCATCATCCAGACCCGGGACGGAGGGTTTGCGGCAGTGTCATTCTATGGCCAAATCCTTCGATTTGATCCTGACGGATCCATGGCCTGGACATTCAATCCATATGCTATCGAGCCAGAAGAAAACCGACTTACCTCGGCATCAGATATTGCTGAGACCTCCGATGGAGGTTTTATTGTCACGGGTATGCTGTTTGGGGCGGATAACCAGACGGAAAACCGGAGGGATCTTATCGGCGGAATAATTAAGATTGACCAGAACGGGAATCACTCCTGGACCATGTCCTTTGCAAAAGACAGTATTGAGGGGGTAACCTCGATACGTGAGATTGGTCAAGGGAAGGGATTCCTTGCAACTGCGGTCGGATCATTCGGGAGAGATGGGAACATCAGCAGGAGTAATCTCCCGGTATATGCAATCCTGCTGAACCCGGACGGGTCTGTTGTTCATGCATCATCCATTGGGGTGACTGGAAATCTGGACAGGATCCAGAGTATTGCCGGGGACAATGGATTTGGGATTATTTTTGTCGATGACACCGTGATCAATGGATATTTCCGCAATAGCCCGGTCGAAGTTAGCCTTGATACGAGCGGAAATATTACACGGACCCGTTCTGTCAACGCCAGCACGGTAATTTCCTGGACCAGCGATGGCGGATTCATTTCAGCAGGATTCCCCCGGATAGGACAGCCCGGTTACAATTTCGTCAGTATGGATGAAACGCGGTATGGCGGGGATGGGTGGTCGCATCTCCATGTTATGAGATTCAACAATGAGACGGAGAAGATCTGGGACCATGATCTCGGATCCGGGAGGGTCTGGAGTGTGCAAAAGATATTCCAGGCATCGGATGGCGGATATGTAATTCTTGGCCACAAGGAGAACTTTTTCCTGAAGGATACGGGGAGAGAATGAGTTTCATTCCCGCAAGAATTTAAAATCTTATCTTCCATCCGGATATATTTTTTTAGTGAGACAGCCGACTTCCGGGGAATCCTGCGGGGATTGATAGTTCCGGCATTCATTATCCTCATGGGGCGGGATCAGCCGGATGCCCGGGGCAGTGCTGGTTGCGGTGAGTATCCCGCCCCCGTCATCGGAATATTCGGCAATTGGCAGTATTGTACGGTCAAGTGCAGATGAGCCTGTTTTTTTATTGTATGCTCCCCCTCTTCATCCGGGCCCCTCGCGGGAATTGTCATCTACGCAATAGCCAGATGTCCGGGTCGGGGACGCTCATGGCAGCCGTCCAGAACACCGGGTACGGGATGTTGCCAGCCGGCATTTACAGGTTTTGCGCCAACAGCTTTCACCCGGATACGTCTGGTCATACCCTCGGACGGATCCGTCCCAGCCTATCTTGTGATAACCCTGGTTTTACTCGTGAGTTCAGTGGCCCCGGTTTCATTCTCCGGTGCGGGCATCTCTGGATCTGCAGTACCAGGCATACGCACCGGATCTCGTTTGGGAGTGCTCTGATTGCAGCGGGCGTTTCGGCGATTATCACCGGTCTGGCATACAGTCCGGGCTTGCGAGAGGGTAAATGGGCCGGGGTTGAGCCAGACGGGGGCAGGTCCATTGTGTGATCAGGCTTCCCATGCGTAGTCTTCAAAGAATCGGGTCACCCGCTAAAAAGATCTGAAAGATCAAAAGGGGTATGCCACCATTGCATCCGCAGCGGACTCCACCGGCTTATTACTCTGCCTTCAGATCCACTTCTTTTTCCTGAAATAGGTGAGCATCCCGATAACCATGACGGCCATAACAACCAGCACCGTGTAATAGCCGTACTCCCACCCGATCTCCGGCATGTTCCTGAAATTCATGCCATATAACCCGACAACGAAGGTGAGCGGGATGAAGATGGTTGCAATCAGCGTGAGCACCTTCATGATCTCATTCATTTTATAACTCAGGCCGGAAAGGTAGATGTCGATCATCCCGGACACCATGTCGCGGAAGGTCTCCAGCGTATCGATCACCTGGATCGTGTGATCGTAAACATCGCGGAGGTAGATCCGGGTCGATTCCTTGATGACCCGGGATTCGGACCGTTCAAGGTTATTGATCATCTCGCGGAGCGGCCAGACCGATTTCCGGAGGAAGATCATATCCTTCTTGAGCCGGTTGATCTTCTGGAGGGAGTCCGGTGTCGGGTCCGTGACCAGTTCCTCCTCGAGGTCCTCGACCTGCTCCTCAAGATTCTCCATAACCACGAAATAATGGTCAACGATGCTGTCGATAAGCGCATAGGCAAGGTAATCCGGGCCGAGCTTCCGGATCCTGCCTTCTTTCCTGATCCTCTCGCGTACGGGATCAAAAACATCCCCGACATCCTCCTGGAACGAGATTAAGAAGTTCTGCCCGATGACCATGCTGATATGCTCGATCTTGATGCTTTTTGTGGTTTCCAGGTAGGTGAGTACTTTTAAGTTCAGGTACAGGTACTGGTCCAGGTCCTCCATCTTCGGGCGCTGCGTAGTGTTGAAGATGTCTTCGAGGATGAGCGGGTGGATGGTGAAACACTTCCCGAGGTCCTCGATGAGCTTCGTGTTGCCCAGCCCGTCGACATTGATCCACGTCACCGTCTCGGTGTCCCGGAACGGGAAACATTCGCTGATCTTGTCAACCGTCTTCTCCTGCAACTGCGTGGCATCATAATCGAAGACAGTAATCAGGACCGGGAGGTCAGAGGGTTCGCCTTTAACCTGGAGAGTCCCGGGCGGAAGGCCCACCCGGTTCGTGATTTTATGCCGGTGGCGTGACATGGCTGGAGGTACGATGTAGAGTGATAGGATGATGGCGTGGATAAGAATATCGCAGGTATGGTCCCCTTTGACGGAACACTGCTGTTACCGGGGAACGGGAGGGAACAGGGAGTTGCCCTGACCGGTGACCCGGGCTGAACCGGCAAGAGCCGGGGAATGCAAAGAATTACCGTCAGGAAATTGTCCTCAATCGATACCACTATCAGGTGTCATTGAAATACAGGGCATACATGGCAGACACAGATGAGTATGTCCAGGACCATGCATTCACCTGCCCGCACTGCGGATTCCGGTGGCGTACGTCAGAAACCGGCCCCCAGTTGCACTGCAAGAAATGTAACCGCTGGTTCCCGAACCCATGGGCAATACCGGCCAAGGAAAAGTAGGACCACCTGCAGGTTCGCAATCATGGGGGCGCCGGCAAAGACGCAGAATACAGGGGTTTATTTAAGTGTAATCCAATAATTCCGGCATGCAGGAACCGGGCAGTAAAGAGAATTATCCTGTAGCGATTGTTATAGGATCCAATCTTCTGTCGTTCCTGGTTTACGTAATCAGTGCGATTATCCTGTCACGGTTCGGCATCGTCTGGGTCATTGCGTATGTAATTTTTATTCTTATCCAGGAGTTCCGGCTCCTGAGCGGGCATTGTGTTGACTGTTACTATTACGGCAGGACCTGTGCGT
The DNA here is from genome assembly GCA_023228295.1 of Methanoregula sp. Lineage (GTDB taxonomy): Archaea > Halobacteriota > Methanomicrobia > Methanomicrobiales > Methanospirillaceae > Methanoregula. Next base: position 8,533 of record JALOBP010000015.1, on the reverse strand, counting down.
TTGGCAAAGGCCGGTTGAGTTCCCTGTTTTTTTTTAAAGGCAACCCGGAAAATTTCAACCGTATGAAGATGACATGGAAAGATATTCTCCCGGATTTTCTGGCGTTCATGGTACCAGTACTTGCCGGACTGTTCCTTTTGGTACAGGAATTTTCCTGGACCATTCTTATTCTCGTCATCGCCCTCATTCTGCTCGGTTTTATGGGCAATGCTCTTGTGCGGGGACACCTGGCCTGCCGGTATTGCAAACAGCGGGAGATTGGGTGTCCGGCCGAGCAACTGTTCGATAAAAAAGAGAGACCATAAACTCCCGCCGGGGAATCACATGGATAACCGGATGTGAAGATCCTGCCCGGGCGATGGCGGGATACTTATGCCAGGGCAATGCGTTTTTCGATAATGCTGATAAGATCGCTGAGATCATTGAACAACCCGATCTCTTCGGTGCTGAGGATGAGCGAGAGAGCGGCCCCCTCATTGAGGAGCACGACCGGGAAGGTGATCTGCCGTTGTCCGAACTCCCCGATGAACTCATCGCGGTCAAGGGACCGTGACGGGATCTTGAGATCTTTTAAAAAGCGTTTCCACTCCTTCTTGATCCCGAGCGGGCTGTGGGTGATCTTTGTCAGGGGGCAGGCCCCCGCGTGAGACGCAGCCGATTTACTCCCGGAATAATCATGGAGTGACTGCAGTACCCCGCTGTCGAGATTGTACACGAACAGGATGGTCTTGGAATCCGGCATATACGATTCGTCTCGCGTTTTCATGTCTTAATGGTTGGTATGCCACCCACGGGATCGGATGAGCGGTTTGCATGAGACGGAGGATAAAAAAGGTTTTTTTATTCGTTCCCCGCAAAGGACCGCGGGCTCAGCAGGCCAAAGTAAACTGCGGCAATGATCAGGGCCTGGAGGTAGATACCGAACGCGGTAAGGAGCGTATGTACCGGAAGAGCGGGGGAGTACACGATCTCCTGGAGGTTGAAAATTGCTGCCAGACCGTCAAGGAACCACCCGGCCAGGGGAAGTGCCGGGGTGAACGGGGGAAGCGGCCTTCCTTCAAAAGAGTGCCCCATGGTCGAATAAAACATGAGAGCAGCTCCGATGAACGTGAGAAGAGAAAATGCCAGCCACGGCCGGGTGATTTCGGTTTTTTTGCCGAACCAGAGATATGGCGTGATCACGGCAAGGGTGATGAGCAGGAGCATGAACGAGAACATGACGAGCGTTCCCACCAGCACGTTCGCTTTATCGATCACTTTAAACTGGAGGGTTCCCCCCATCACCAGCAGTACAACAACCGCGGCAGGCAGCGGAAACCAGGAGGGGACGGGACTCGCAATCTTCCGGATCGCTTTGCAGAGCAGCCATGGGACAATGATGATGAAGATGAGGAAGAGGATGACGACCAGGGGAAAGATCAGGTTTTCGTACATAGACTTGTATTTAATTTGGAGTATATTCAATGGTGCGGTTATGAGCCGGGCAGGGAACGTTCCTGGATCACGGGGGATGAGTTTCACGCTGGCCGAATGCCACGCGATCACCGGTAATACATTTTTATCCCCTCCGACCCCCCTTTTACCCTTCCAACAAAACGCACCCAAAATACAGTCGTAAAACTACCTGATTTTCACACAAAAACCCGGATCGCTATGGGGGGGTCGGAGGGGATAAAAGTGTTTTTGCACCGGATCATGATACAATGATTTACCTTTGGCCAGTACGCAAATTCTTTGAAATTTACCGGTGTGAAAATGTGCGGAAGGGCTTGCCGGAAGCAAGGGAAATCAATAAGCCCTGAAGGGACGGGCGATTATAAAAAAAGGTGGTCCGACCCCCCCACCCATAAGAGGGTGCAGGTTAATTTCACAGTACCGGCAGGAACCACCCGACAAGGGAAGTCACGATCCAGATGACCACCGCGATGACGAGAGCCCGGAGCCAGCCGATCGTGTACAGTTTCTGCAATGCCAGCAGCCAGACGATCCCGGCAATGAATGCCGGCAGCAGGCCATAGCCCAGCACGTAATAAAAAAGCGTGTAAACAAGAGAGCCGACAAGGGCAGCGATAACTGCCGTGGTAAGGCTGTCCTTTGCGCCAAAGAACTTTGCAATATAGTAGATGATGACTGTTGAGATGATCACCGCGACGATGAAGTTCATCAGGGTCGATACATTCGATACCATGCTGGATCGCTTGTCCTTTTTTGCTTTTAATCCTGTCGTATAGGGACATGGAGGGAGGCAGGAGCCCGGGATTCCGCTTTTCACTTCGGGAAATCCGGGGGGGTGATATCAGACACGCGGCGGCGGGCATCTCCGACAAAGAAAGATGCGATGACCCGGAAAGATGAGCAGGGTCGTCCCCACCCACGGGGGTTACCCGGTACTACGGGTGAAACATCCATTAAGTATCACAGCAGTCAACAGATACGCGTGGTATTGCAGATCCAGCGGTTCTCACAGATCGTCGAGATCCTGGGCAAATACGGTTTTGGCATAGCATTAGAAGAACTGTTTCCGGAACAGTTCCGCGTACGGTTTCCGTTCCATAAGGGTACGCCGGAACCATCCACCACGTACGAACGGATGCGGCTTGCCATCGAAGAACTCGGCCCGACATTTGTAAAGTTCGGGCAGATCATGAGCACAAGGACTGACATCCTGCCGGTTGAACTGATACGCGAGCTCAAAAAACTACAGGATCATGTCAGGCCCGTGCCATTCGCAGACGTCCGCAACGTGATTGAGGAGTGCTGCCCGTATCCCGATGCATGGTTCCATGAGATCGAAGAGACCCCGGTAGCTTCTGCCTCCATTGCACAGGTTCACCGTGCAGTCCTCCCGGACGGGACGCGGGTGGCCCTCAAGATCCAGCGTCCCGGTATCGGTGACATCATCGAAACCGATCTCCGTATCCTCCAGTCGATGGCAGAACGGGTCGAACAGGTATTCCCCGATGCAGAGGTCTACAACCCGACCGGCATGGTCAGGGACTTTGCCCGCCAGATACGAAAAGAACTGGATTTTTTAGAGGAGGCAAGAACCGCGGAACGGATGAGGCAAAACTTCAGGGATGTGCCCGGCATCCACTTCCCTGAGGTATACCGGGAATACTCATCATCCCGCCTGCTCGTCATGGAGCTCGTCGAGGGAGTCCGGATCGATAACGTGGAAGCGATAACTGCCATGGGTTTAGACCCCAGCGAGATCGGGAAGAGAGGTTTTCATGCCTATGTCAAGATGATGTTTGAAGACGGATTCTTCCATGGCGACCCGCACCCGGGCAACCTGCTGGTCAGAGAGGACGGTACCATTGTTATCCTGGACTTCGGGATTGCCGGGATCCTCCGCCCGGACAAGCGGCAGAATTTCATCAGTTTCCTGCTGGCCCTGACAAACGAAGACACGGAACTGCTGATAAAATCCCTGGAAGGGTTCGGGGTCGTGATACCCGGCAAAAACCGGGAGCAACTGCAGGACGAACTCTTTGTCCTGATGCAGGACCTGGGCCTTCAGTACTCCATCTCGCAGTTCAATTTCGCGCTGTTTGTCAACGAGCTCTCTGAAGTGATGCGCCGGTACCGGATCAAGGTGCCGATGAACCTGATGCTGCTCTTAAAAGTCCTGGTCATGATCCTCGATATTGGCGTCCGCCTCGACCCGGGGTTCACTATCCAGAAGGAATTGACCCCGGACCTCGTGAGAATTGCACAAAAAAATTCGTTCTCGGTTACGAATGCAAAGAGGGCCTCGGTCTCGCTGCTTGAGACGATTGATGCCATTTTTGACATGCCCCGGTATCTCAACCTGATGCTGAAGCGGCTCTCTACAGGAACAATAAGCCTGGAAATTGTCGATCTGGATATCCGGATAATCCTGGAGGCGATGGATTCGGCGAGCGACAAGCTCATGGTGGGTCTTGTGGTGGGATCGCTGGTTATCGGATCCTCGTTGATCCTCGGGGCATCTCCCCTGGCCATTTTTCAGGGGGTTTTGTGGATTGCGGTTCTCGGGTACGGTGCCGCAGTACTTGCAGGGTTTTATGCACTCTACCACATCATCTACCTGAAGTTCCGGCAGGTGCGGTGAGACGCAAGTATCTCCAACCGCGGCTGTTTTTTGGTGTGAGATATCTCCTTGTACTCCCATCCTTTTTTTATACGTCAGACCAGAGTCCCCGGCTTCCCCGAGAGGGTATGGGAAGTTCAGGAACGGGCGGGGGGCTTAGGTTAGTGAATGCGAGGGACGCCGGCGGGGGGAGATCTGACCGAAGGACGAAAGGAGTCCGGCAATCCAAACATATATCGTTTCTCAGAGGATCTTAAGGAACATGAAACGCTCATCGGTTTTTGTTGTGATTATGGCAGTTGTCATCCTGATGGCTGCGTTGAGTGGATGTACGAGTTCCAACAGCCCGCCAGCCGTCACGGTTGCAACCACTCCGGCGGTAACGGATACTCCTGCGCCGGCCCCTGCGGTTACCATCGTAACGACTGCCGCACCAGTTCCGGAACCGGATTCCGGGGCAGTTGCGGATAAAGAATTTGTTGACGCGACCGAGGCATGTTACACCAATAACCCTGTCATCTCTGATATCGCAACCCAGCAGGCGTTTATTTCCTGTATGCAGAATACTCCTGACCCGAAGGGTGTGTGCGCCTTGAACTACAAGGATAATATTCTCAAGTACACAAAAGATGACGACACCTCGGCGGGATACTCAAGGGAGAACACGAGAATAAAGCTGGCCCGGGATGCCTATAGTAAGAATTTGTCCTATAATTACCTGACCGATAAGGATGAGGAGTGCATCCTGCAGCCCATGAGATTCGCGATCTGATAGGCCCGGGCGAGCCGGTCAGTACCCGGGTGAATGCACCCACGGCCAGTGTATAGGGGGTCGCCGGCAATCCAAAGTACACCGCCCGACTCCCTCCCCCCTTTGTCTCCCGGGGATCCCCCTGCTCAATCGCGGGCAGGCTGCGGATTTCTGCACTCACGCCGTAAATTCCACGCGAAGCGCAGGGCGGACCACTCGCGGAAAACGGGGCGTTACTCAATTACGGGGAGGGGGGTTGGCGGGTAACCCCCCCTTTGAAATTTTTGTTTGGTGGGGACTCCCCTGGCATGGGGGTGGGGGGGTTGGAACGAGTGGGAGGAAAAGAGATGCACCTTATGCGGAGGGGGTAGTGAGAACGGGAACACCTTTCCGGATATTATTAAAAAAAATTGAGTCCCGATCATTAAATTCCTCAGGAGCCAGGGTGATGATATCAAGGGCGATCCGGAACTTCCGGATCGTGCTCAGCTCTGCATCTTTTGTTGCGATAGCCCGGGTAAAAATATCCATGCCGGAAAAATTGTCGGATATTACCGCGATATCGATATCGCTTCCCGGTTTGAGAGTGCCGGTGGCAGAAGAGCCAAACAGGACCAGATCATTTATCCGTATTCCTTTATTCTCAAGGGCGGCTTTGAAAAAATTTACCGCTTCGATGACTTTTGCATCAACCATGTCAGGATCTCCTTTGTCTCCTCAAGAATTTTCCGGGTCTGTACTTGGGTATATTGTTCGAGCATCTTTTCAAGGTTATGGGGATAGCGGCCGGTGACCCCGAGCCGATTGATGACAAGAAGGGAATCGATGAGATGCTGCGGGAGTTCAAGTTCAAGCAGTTCGACCAGTAAGATGAGGCTGTGTGTTTTTTCCGGTATATCGTTGAATTTTTCAACGTAGTGAGCTTTGAGCGCCTTTTCAAGCGAGAGATGACAGAAAAACAGAACCGGGGGATAGCGTTCCGATCCGAAGAGCGCTTCTGCAGTTCCAAGATCATACTGGGCCTGCCGGAACCACTCAACAGAATCGCCGGTCGTCATTGTCTGTACGTTTCATCTGCCACATAAAGAGCATTTCCGTTATTTGGGGGATGGCCCCTGCGGTGCCCGGGAGTGCCAGCCGGGCCGGTCAGTACGGAGGGCGGGGGCACCTGCCGGCCCGTTCATGGGGGTGGGGGGGTTAGCGGTTTGTACCCGTGCGACCCCCTCCATTCGATTGCAATCAGGATCCTGGATGGATTTCATGGCGGAGGATAGATCGAACGACAAAATCGCGCAGATTATTATTTCGACGATAAATATTTTCGTTCAATTACAAGAAATAAATTGTATAAAAGTTTTGTGTGCCAAAATTCGTCACGTTTTTTCAAGCATGTCACCAGTTCGACTATTGGGATAGAAAGTATAAATAATGCAATATTCAATCGCTCATTGAAGGCAACCGAAGGTTGTCTCACGTGAAAAAGAAAGGACGGGTTCACCCAAGTTTGCAGACTAAATGAACCCGGCCCGCCCGCAGGCATGTGATTATTATCTTTCATTCTTATGAAGATTTTCCCGTGCCTTTTCGAGCGTAGCATTTCAACAAAAACAAGAAAGAGGTGTTAAAAAACACATGACCCAACTGAAAAAAACCGGCGTCGTCCTGCTGCTACTACTCGTAGCCGGGATGGCGATAGTACCGTGCGTGAGTGCGGCGGATCTAAGTGAGAACAACAATCAATTCGGTACGGTAAACGGTGAATCAAAAAATCCGTCCGATGATGTCACGATTGTCGAAATAAGTGATGCAGAATCAATTGCCATCCTGAATGCAAAAGACCTGGCGATCACAGTTCCGGATTTTGCAGATTGGAAAAACTCTGCAGTGAAACATTCAAAAACATATTATGATCTCAACGATCAGGAAGCGGCATATGTTTTTGACGTGAGGGTTGATGGGGAGTATGCAGGATATATCCTGATATCAGCAACTACCGGGAATTATCCGGTCCTCGAGATTACAAAAGGAAGACTGCCAGGGTATAATGAGGCAATGACACCGGATACTGAAAAATCTGTTGAGAAATTCGCCTCGGAAAAGGGGCTCACCATAACTGAATCAAAACCAGTGTATTTAGGAAGCCTGTCATATTACCGGAAATATTCAATGGTCAACCAGAACGGTGTAAAAGCATCTGATGTGTTAGTAGATGAGCATACTAATCAGGTTGTTAAAGACGCAAAGAGTACGGTAATTGATCAGGAAACTCCGGATTCTGAATTAACGGAAAAAATGCAGGCCGACAAAAAAGCAGATATCAAAGCACAATGGGACAAACAGAGAATTCTTATTTCTGACACAGATTCCAAAGAACGCACTGCCCTTCTGAATAGTATTCAGGCAACGAAGTCCTCGGGTTATGTTTATGGTGTTCCGCTTTTCAAACAGGTGAGTGATGTCTATGATGGCTGTTCTCCGATGGCATCATCGATGGTAGTCGGGTACTGGTCAACCCATGGCTATCCCGCACTTCCCTCTGCCCGGGCAACGTTGTTCACACAACTGGCCAGCGCAATGGGTACATCGAACTGGCCATGGACCGGGACGACATGGCCATGGGATATTGATGATGGAATTAACACGGTGTTTTACACGTATACCCTGAAGTCACCGGCAGCAAATGATTATTTCCCGGGTTGGAGCGGTTTTGTCAGTGAGATAAATGCGGGCAGGCCGTTTGTATTGAACATGCTTAACGGTGGAATATCAGTCGGCGGATCGCAGGCTTATGGAGATCACAGTGTTGCCGTTGTCGGGTATGTAACAAGTATCAATAACTTCGTTACCATACATGACACATGGGATGACACAAATTACCACCTGTTACAAGATGGAAGTTGGAATAACATCATGACAACGTGGGTAAGACCCTAACCCATTTTTTTACCATGCCTTCTCGATGGGAAAAATGGATTCTCATAGCAGCGTGCTCTTTTTGTTGCCTCTTAGGCCTCGCGTTCCTCCTCAATCCGATAATCATCCTTCCAATTGGCGGCCCTGTTCCCATGGAGATACAGACGCAGCAGTTCCTGAACAAGGGTGATGTAATCTTTGACAACGGGTTTGAGAGAACAGCGTTCAGGAAATCCGGCAGCGTGATGAACGGCAAACCGCCTGTCTTTCCGGACCTTACACCATATACCAGTTCGGTCTTCCATACACGGGATGGCTCGGATGATCTGTACCTGACAATTGTCTGGCATTTCGTTGACGGGGATCGCTTTCTTAACCAACAGGGAGTCCTGAATACTTTTTACCTGGAACGATATGGCCGCATGTACCCGGCAAACATTACGCTGGAATATGAGGACCCGGGAAATTCCAACCGGCCGGTTCAACGAACCACATTACTGAACGTAACAGGTTTTGAGAATAATATCACGGCAGGATATTTCACAACCATTCAGTATACCGGCAGCAAATCCCCGGATTATTACATTGTCTATTTCGGGACGGTCAAGTCAGGCAATCTCAGCCAACAGACACCGTATCTCAAACGACTCATGGAACCGGTGTTTAATCCGGATAATTTCAACCAACCTACATTTCCGGTCTGGCCGGTTCAATAATTAAAAAAAAAACCTGTTTTTTTCGACAGATACATGCGATGAGATGCCGACGATGTGTCCGGGGTGCCAGCCGGGCCGGTC
>JALOBP010000014.1 GCA_023228295.1 Methanoregula sp. | reverse complement strand
ATGTATTTGCCTATCGCCAATTTATCAAACATGCCGGCTACTATGCCCAGATGTCCAATCGTTATATTCGATCCTTCTATCAGCGTCATACGGCGATAGGTTCTGGTTGGATCTCTTCCGGTATAATTCTATGTACAAAATTAATAATTCCCACCGGATTTTTTACTGCCGAAAGTCGGGTATATCATAATTTGAGCCAATTAACCCTGAAACGGATATTACCAGAAAAATTTTTCAGTGTTGATCCGATGGAATTACGTGCAAAAAAAAGGAGGATTCGAATAACCACATATCATCTCATAAAAAACAGAACAATAAATTAGAGAATGGTTGATCTTCTCGGAATATTCGATCAGCCAAGTTCATCCCAGCGGGAACGTTTTCGGTAGATGATAACGCCAACTGCAATAAGCACAATTGCGACAACGGCCACAACAATAATAACAATACCCGACTTGAAGATCCCGCCAATCATACCTATGGGATCAAAGCCTGTCATGACCTCATTCTGGAGGGCTAATACTTCCGTATAGGACTCATTCCCTTTTGCATAGGCCTCCGACGCCTTTGAGCGGGCTTGTGCATATTGCCCACTGGCGATCTGATCATTTGCCGTGGATATATAACTCACCGCAATCTCTCGTTTAGAGATAATTGGAGGAAGTTCCGCATTATTCGCGGTACTCTTGTTTCCTTTGAACCATGCAATCACCCGATCGGCATTCGCGACAGGTGTCCCTGCATTCAGTACCTCATACTCTGCCCATGCTTTATCAAGGGATGTTTCCCCATCCTTGATGAGAGTAGTTGCAGTATCCAGATAGCTGATTGCAGTTTCATACTGGGTTAAAGGCGTTGAAGTGGCAGTATCGATTTTCGACTTTGCGTCATTATACTTCACCTCAGCTACTGAAGTATCAATGCCAATAGCAGCCTTTTCATCTATGTGGGTGCGATACGTCTGGAGTTCCGCGTTCCTCGCGGCTATTGTAGATTTTATCTCACCTGTATTGATCACCTTTACAGTATGCTCAACCTTGGAGCTGGCCACGACATTACTGTTCGAATCCACTTCCTGAATTCTTACGATAATTTTATCGGTGGTTTGTTCCACGGTGGGGGCATTTCCTTCCAGCGTAACGCTAATCGACTGCTCCATACTGGAAGGATACGACAGTTCAAATCCGCCCAGCGAGAGCATCCGGCCGCTATCTGTAGGGCGGGGATTATCGATACCATCAAGTTTCAGAGTCCAAGTCCATTTCGGATTCACCAGATCCGTCGACATCTGCAGCTCACTGCCTGAAGGGAATGTCTCACCAGAAGATGCGGGAAACTGAATCTGATAGGAAACCAGAACCGCATCTCCCGGTGTCAGGGATCCGGCGGGATCAATGGTTACGGATGAGACCGTAAATGCCGATACGACAGGAATACAGAATAAAATAATTGCTGATATGATTATCCATTTAATTAGATCCTTCATCATCGACCTCACTCAAATAACGGCTCAATGCCCTCTTCAAACATACTGGATTTTTTCTCTTTTGACTTAATAACATCTTCTTTTGTTTCCTTGGCGATATCGAGAAGCTCCTTGATCCGGGGGGCATTTCCAACCGTTGCCAGCATGACCACTGCAGCAACATATTCACTGTTGACCGGATAATCCCCGCCACGGACTTCGACACCGGCGATATTTTCTTCTACCCAGCTTTTTGCTTTCTCAACACCCTTCCGGTCCATCTCATCCGGGGGACCGGCAAGCAGCACCAGCGCACGCTCGGCAGTCGAGTAATCGCAGGGAAGAGTCAGCCGCCCCAGCATTGCCCTGCGGACAAGGGCAACGATCTTGGCCGAACGATCTTCACCCATCAGAACCTGTTCGTTTGCCTCCTTTTTCCCGGAGAACTTTTCCTTGATTCCACCAAAAAGGCCCCGACTATCCTTGGTACGCTTGCTCACAACTTCGCTTATGGCATATCCAACCGTTGTGATACCCCCACCGCGAAGGGTGTTGATAATCTCACTCGAGTCAACTACCATTTCACCGACGCCAAAACGGCTTATTTCACCAGCACGGAAGAGCACGCCAAAACGGCGAACAACCTCATTATTCAAGCGTGTAAATGCGGTTTTAACACTTTCACCTTCGTTTTTCCATGCACTGTTGTCAAAGATAAACGTGTTATCAGCTTCATTCACAAGGGTGGTCAGACTGCGGGCAGCATTATAGGAATAGAGCCGCCCTTCTTCCGGCGCAGGGATGATACCGAGAGCATATACGGGTTCACGGTAGATCCGCTTGAGATGCCGTGCGAGAACGGGCGATCCACCTGATCCGGTCCCACCACCGAGACCGGCCACGATAACGAAGGCATCAACATCGTGCGTCCCCCGCATATCGATAGCGCTGATAATGCTGTCAATTTCATCGGCGGTGACACGGGCTCCGGTCACGTTGTCGGTGCCTACCCCGTGACCCTTGACCATGGTCTGACCAATCAGAATCCGGTCTTTCATCTCAATATTTTTAAGTCCCATCAGGTCTGTCCGTGCGGTATTTACGGCAATTCCCCTGAAACTGTTTGTTCCGAGCTTCTTATCCTGCTCGATAAACATATCGACAATTTTGCCGCCCGCCTGGCCAAAACCTATGAAAAATACCCGCATCTGGTGACACCATCCAATGGGCTAACAGATAATTAATTTATCTTAATTCTTTTAAGTCCTTTTGCTCGTATGAACCTATATTTCCGAGAGTACAAAAACCTTCTTATGGGATCTCCGAGGATACAAATCTACGATTTGCCATTTTTGCGGAGCCTTTTTCATTTCCCCGCGAAAATACTATAGATTAGAAATCATGAAGATCGGCATCATCGGAGGGGGATTGACTGGGCTTGTTGCCGCACACGCACTCGCACAGGACCATGATATCACACTCTACGAAAAGATGCCCTATCCTGGGGGATGCCTCTCCTCTTACCATATCAACGACTATTGGATTGAACGTTATTACCACCACTGCTTCTCATCTGACACGGTGCTTTTCTCCCTGTTAAAGGAACTGGGACTCATAGAACGTCTTGAGTGGAAAACAGGAACCACAGGATATTTGGCCAGGGATACGATTTATCCCCTTAATACACCTCTGGAAATCCTCCGTTATCCCGAACTCTCGTTCATTGATAAGGCACGCCTCGGATGGCTTACCCTGACGGCAAAAACAGCCGATCTCACATCTCTTGATGATCTCCCGGCCGACCAGTTTGTGATTGAAAACCTTGGCATAAATATCTACACTTCATTCTTTGAACCACTCTTGAAAAGCAAATTCGGAAACAGAAGAAAAGAAGTGTCAGCAGCCTGGCTGATCTCCCGGATCGCTATCCGGTCAAATCGCGGAGTAGAGGGGGAACGGCTCGGGTATATCCGCGGAGGATTCCACAACCTGATTGATGCACTGGTATCATCAGTAAATTCCCAAGGAGGAAAGATCTGCCTCCAAACCCCGGTCACCACGGTTTCCAGGGTACAGAAGGGCTGGACCATTAATGGAAACCAATTCGACAGCGTTATCTCTACCATCCCACCTCATGAACTTGAGCGGTACGGAGGTCCCGAACTGCCCCACATCCCGTACCAGGGAGCAGCCTGCATGACCCTTGCCATGAACCGTGAGGTAACACGGGGAATCTACTGGCTGAACATGAAAGATCCCGCACCCTACGGTGCTGTTGTGACCCATACCAATTTCATTCCCGTTGAACAGTACGGCGAGCATCTCGTGTATCTCGCCTCCTACTTTTCAGGTTCAGTCCCGCCGCGGCTGGATGAACGGATGCTTGCGAATTTCTGTTCGCGGTTTTCTGTCAGCCCAGATGAGATTACCTGGAATCGGATGGCAGTCGATCCATTTGCAGGCCCGGTCTATACGACAGGCTACCGGTCGCTGATCCCCCGCTACGAAAACAAGGGATTATTCATGGCGGGAATGTTTTCCAAGACGAATTATCCTGAGCGGAGCATGGATGGATCAATCCGGGCCGGATTTGAGGTTGCCGAATGCTTACGGAAGCAGGAGACGCATGAGCAACACTGAAGTCACGGCAATTATCCCGGTTTTTAATGACAGGGCATCTCTTACAAAGGCACTCCCATCCTCGATCGAAACACTCAGCAGGATAACACAACAATTCGAGATTATCGTGGCTGAAGACGGAAGCAGCGATGGCAGTGCCGAACTGGTCAGAGTGTTTTCAAAAAAAGATCCCCGCATCCGGCTACTCCACAGCGATATCCGGCTCGGGAGGGGAAGAGCACTCAACCGGGCAATAACTGATGCAAAAGGGGAAATCATCTGCTACTACGATGTGGATCTTGCGACAAATATGCAACACCTTTCGGAACTTGTGACCGCAATTCGAAACGGGGCGGAAATTTCTACGGGATCGCGCCTCCTTCCCTCAAGTGACACCGTACGCACCGGGGGCAGGGAAATCGCAAGCCGGAGTTACAATTTCCTTGTCCGGCTCATTTTAGGAAGCCGTATCTATGATCACCAGTGTGGATTCAAGGGGTTCCGACGGGATAGCATTCGGCCGATTCTCCCGACAATCCAATCCGATCACTGGTTCTGGGACACCGAGATTCTTGTGCGGGCTCAGCGTATGGGATATACTGTTGCAGAGTTCCCGGTCCACTGGCGGGCGGGCAAAGGTACAACAGTCAGAATAAAAGATGTTTTTTCTATGGGATTGTCGATCCTGCAGTTATGGTGGCAGTTACATGTATCGGAAAATTAGCACCATCGTCATCCCAACATTGCTTGCTGCAGGCATCATTGCATGGATGCTTTTCACAGTCTGGAACGATCTTCTTGTAGCCATACAGCATATTGTCCCGGAATATCTGGTCATTGCTGTTGTAATTTGTCTCATGGCATGGATATTGCGGGGCTGGCGGTATCGATCTATCCTGAAGAGCCTTGGTTATACCGTAGGACTAATATTCTCAACAGCCTGTATCTTTATCAGCCAGACGGTAAACCTAATCGTTCCGGCACGCCTCGGAGATTTTGTCCGGGTCTTCATCCTGAAACATGAGTACAACACCAGCTACTCCGAAGGGGTCTCCTCTCTTGTTGTTGAGCGGATGTTCGATATATTCACCGTGGCAATTCTGGGGGCAATATCCATCCTGTTCGTGCTCAATGCCCCCTCATGGTTTTACACGATCATTGTCCTCCCGCTGGCAATCGGAGTTGTGTTTTTCATCTTCCTTCTCTTCATCGGAAAATTCTCAACTGAAAACAAATATATTGCGATTATCCTCACTATGCTGCACGAGATACGCAAAGCATCACTATCAATAAAATCGATCCTGTTGCTTGGGAGCTCATCTCTTGTGATATGGATTCTGGATATTCTGGTATGTTTTGCAGTAGTCCTGATGTTTGGCGAGAAGATCCCCTTTGCAGTGATCGTACTCGCAATCGTCATTGGGAATCTTGTCAAGGCAGTGCCCCTGACACCGGGGGGTATCGGCACGTATGAGATTGCCCTTTGGACAACATTCACCCTTGCCGGAGTAGCACCAGCGATCGCAACCCTGATTGCCGTGATCGATCACCTCATCAAGAATGTCGTTACTGGTGTTGGAGGAATTATTTCCATTTACTACTTCGGGGACTGGGTAATGCCAAGTATCAAGGAGGCGTTGAACTCAAAACTCGGAGGGGGTACGCAGCCTGACTCCTGAACAGCAAGTCATATCGGTCATCAGCTGGCTTGTCATCATCTCCCTGCTCCAGCTCTCGCTCTATCCCTCGCTCAGAAAGACCCTGGGAAAATTTGCGTTCCCGGTTGCATTCCCCGCATCGATCCTCGCGTTCACCCTCATCTCCTGGTACTGCGGGCTTGTGCAGGTACCGGTGCAGCTTGCACTCCTGCCATTCCTGACCCTTATCGCTTACCACCTGTATTACCGGCATTATTCGGTTGCCGAGCTGAAATCGGCCTGGCACTGGGAAGCCCTGTTCCTTATCTGCTTCTTCCTCATGCTGGATGTGCGGTTTGTCAACCCGACCATCTCCTATGCCGAGAAATTCATGGATCATGGGTTCCTCGCATCGGTTATCCGGAACCCGGTCGTTCCCCCGCTCGACCCCTGGTTCGCGGGCGGTACCCTGAATGTCTATTATTATCTCGGATACTGGATGCTGGGATGTCTTGCAATTGTTTCCGGTGTGCCGTCAAACATCGCCTTCAACCTCTCCCTGCCGACAGTCTTTGCCCTCTCGGCAGTCAGCCTGTACGCGATTGGCACGCTGTTGCTCGACCGCTTCCGCTGGCTGCCCCTCATCACCCTCATCCTGCCCAACCCTGCGCTGGTCTTCCAGCTGATCACGGGAAAGGCGGTCAACCCGGCCTATGACCCGTCCCTGTCATGGCTGGGAACCCGGACGATCGCAAACACCATCAACGAGTTCCCGCTCTTCTCCTTTATCTGGGGCGATGTCCATGCGCATGTCATCTCAATCTTCAACCAGGTTTTCTTACTATTCCTCCTTCTTTTTGCGTACAAGCGCTGGGAGACCCTTGACCGGAAGGGAAAGATCCTCATCATGTCCTTAACTGCGATCAGTCTTGGGTCGATGCCGCTCATCAACACGTGGGATGTGCTGATCTATGCTCCCCTGGTACTGGTCATCGCGTTTCTCATCATCTGGAGGAACCGGGCATCAATGGACCGGACTGCGTGGGCGTTTCTGCTCACGGTCCCCCCGGTATCGATCCTCTGTTACCTGCCGTTCTATATCCAACTGAAAACCCAGACCGGGGCAATCGCCCTCGTCCGGGCGCCTTCAGACCCCATAGAGTTCCTCTGGGTGAACGGGATCTTCATCGCCATCTTCTTTGCCCTTATCGTGCCGGAGATACGAAAGCGGCCCTGGCTCCTGCTCGCATGTCTTCCGTTTGCCATTACCGGGTATACTGCCGCAGCGATTGCCATTATCCCGCTTGTCTATTTCATTGCAAAGGAAGACCGCAACTTCCCTGACATTCTTGCAGCATTTGGCCTTGCGATCCTCATCGCCTGCGAACTCATCTACATGAAAGACAATATGGGGGAAACCTACTTCCGGATGAACACAGTCTTCAAGTGCTATCTTCCGGCATGGCTGATGCTCGGGACTGCTGCATCGGGGATGGCGGGGCGATGGCTCTCGTCACGCCCGGAGGTTCCCGCCATCTCTGCAAGAGACTCCGCATTCCTAACCGTTATCACGGTGGCAGTGTTGTTCATCCTCCCGTTTTTTGGTCTCCCGGTGGTCAGTTACGGATCCGGCTCACTCGATGGGCTTGCTTATCTCCAGGAGCAGCACCCGGGCGATGCCGGCGCAGTTGCATACCTCCGGACAATCAACGGAAACGAGATCATCATTGAAGCGGAGAAAGGAGACTATTCCTATTATTCGCGAGTCTCATCATTCACCGGCATCCCGGCGGTTATCGGCCAGCCGTTCCACGAGTTCATGTGGAGGGGTGACGATACCGATTGGTATTCCTCCCGACCTGCCGATATTCAGGCAATCTATGAGCAGCCGGAAAAAACCGTTGCCCTGATGAAAAAATACAATGCAACGCTTTTGTACATCGGTGATCTGGAGCGCGGGCGGTATTCAGTGAATGTACCGGATGCTGGGCTTACACAGGTTTATTCTGCCGGCGGAACAGAGATATACCGGCTCACGGCATGAACCCGGGTGCCTGCAGCACCCGCTCTTTCAACAGTCCGGATCCCCGCCGTTCACAAACCTTTATTTCGGTGCCTGCCGTAATAATATGGCTACATCATTGCTGACTGATGAGTAATGAAGGAGCATCCAACTCCTGAATGAGGTGAGTTATGTCAAAAGGCTATGTTAAAACAGAGGCTCCAGAAGAGCTCCAGAACAAGGCGCTTGAAGCCCTTGAAGTCGCACGGGACACCGGAAAGATCAAGAAGGGATCCAACGAGGCAACCAAAGCCATCGAACGTGGCATTGCAGCACTCGTTGTCATCGGTGCAGATGTCGAACCCGAAGAGATCGTAATGCACCTTGGCCCACTCTGCGATGAGAAGAAGGTCCCGTACATCTTCATCAACAAGCAGAATGACATTGGAGCCGCAAGCGGCCTTGACGTTGGATCTGCCGCAGCAGCGGTTGTCAAGCCAGGCAAAGCAAAAGAGACGATTGACGAACTTACAAAGCAGCTTGCCGCGCTGAAGGCGTGAGGATCATACCATGGCAGACGATGCAACGCCAGCAGAAGTAATTGAGGTTGTTGGCTCAACCGGCATGCACGGCGAGGCAATGCAGGTCAAATGCCGCATCCTTGACGGCAACAACAAGGGCCGGATTATCACCCGCAACACCGTGGGTCCGATCCGGGAAGGAGACATCATCATGCTCCTTGAAACCGAACGCGAAGCAAAGAAAATGTCGAGGCGGTGAAGGGCATGGTAGAACAGCATGTCTGCACCTTCTGTGGTGTCCAGCTTGAGCCGGGCACCGGCAAGATGTTCGTAAAAAAGGACGGTACCATCTTCTACTTCTGCAGCACTAAGTGCGAGAACAACCACAAGCTCGGACGGGTCCCCCGTAAGGTCGAGTGGACGGTTGCTGGAAGAAAAGCACTCGGCAAGAAGGAGTAAGTGTTCATGGAACGTTCCTTTGTAATGGTCAAGCCTGACGGGGTTCAGCGCGGTCTCGTTGGCGAGATCATTTCACGGCTCGAGGCAAAAGGCTTAAAGCTCGTTGCAGCCCGGTTCGAGAGGCTTCCCGAGGCACGGGTCACCGAGCAGTACCAGGAACACCTGTCCAAACCATTCTTCCCGGGACTCAAGACATACATTATGGGAGGCCCCGTCTTCCTCATGGTCTGGGAGGGAAGGAACGTTGTCGCGATCGTCCGTAAGGTGATCGGCGCCACCAACCCACAGGAAGCAATGCCCGGTACCATCCGGGGCGACTTCGGGATTGACATTGGCAGGAACGTCATCCACGCGTCGGATTCACCCGAGAGTGCAGCCCGTGAAATCGGGATCCACTTCAAGGCAGTCGAAGTATGTACGTACACGCGGATCGATGAGTCCGTCCTGTACGAATACTAACATTCATTTTTTATTCTAATCCCTACTTATCATCCCGCATCGTCCCATCCTTCATGGCAGGGACACGGAAGATATATCAGCCTATTTTCATTCGTCTGATCGCAGGTCTTGGCGCAATCACCACAAGCATTGTCATGATGCATGAGACGAAAACCTTAAACTTCGGGTACAATTGGAGCGCCCTGTTTTCAATCGTGCTCGCGATCGGGATCACCTATTAATGATGCGAAATTCAGATTATATCATGTCAAAAACCGGACAGCAGGATTACCGGGCTGTCATTTGATGGGGGTGCTCCGGATTGCCATCGCGGTCCGGTTTGTCATCAAAGGGATTGAGACATTTCCCGTACTAAAAAGAGGGATAAAATGAAAAGACTCGAAGAAGGGGATTGGAACCTGACCGCTATAGGTCTTGTCTTGATCGGGAGTAGCATCACGGTTGCCGGCATCATTATCGCAGCACTGCTTCTGAGCGTTCAGGTACCCATGGCATCGTTCCTGCTCCTGACAACCGCATTCCTGATTGTCCTGAGCGCCATCATCATTATTTATTATGATACAAAGCATGAGTCAAACCCGAACGAGCCAAAAACCTGACACGGTTATCCGGGTTTGCAGCGCCCAGATGATCAGTGCCTGGGAAGACCCGGAGAAGTCCCTTACAAAGGCAGAGATTTTTATCCGACACGCCGCAACAAGCGGCGCAGACATTATCTGTTTTCCCGAGCAGTTTGCCACTGGCTGGGATCCGGGATCCCGTGAGAATGATGAGGATCTGAACGGGAGAATTGTACCTTCCCTCCGTAAGGCTGCGCGGGAAGCCGGGATCTGTATACTCGGATCATTCCGGGAACGGGACCTCCCCCGCCCGACAAATACAGCCATCGCTATAGGGCGGGACGGCACAATCATGTCATCCTATGCCAAGATCCATCTCTTCTCCCCGGCTGATGAGAACAAGGCATTCAAGCCCGGTACTGAACTCGGGTTATTCACGCTGGGGCCCATGAAATGCGGCATGGCAATCTGTTACGATCTCCGGTTCCCAGAACTGTTTAGTGCCTATGCAGCCCGGGGCGTTCAGGCAGTCTTCGTCCCTGCTGCATGGCCGGCGAGCCGCATCCGCCACTGGGAACTGTTCATCACCGCCCGTGCTGCCGAGAACCAGATGTATATCGTTGGCGTGAATACCACTGGAAAGACACCGGTTGATACCTATTCCGGTACATCCATGACTGCGAATCCCTACGGGACCATCATCAGCCGGGCCGGCGATACAGAGCAGCTCGTCTTTGCAGATCTCGACCCGGCGGTTGCCGATGAAGCCCGATCCTCGTTCCCCGTGGGTAAGGATCGCAGGGAAGATATCTATCGCAATCTCGCACGGTAACTTTTCAGACCCGGGATCCCCTCACAAACCCGCACGCCTATATGTAAGTACACAACCAATAGTATTCCATGTACCATCTCGCTTGCGTCAACTGTGGAGCCACGTACCCCGCTGACGAGATCATCTACAACTGTAAAAAGTGCGGACACCTGCTCGCAGTTAAATACCCGCTCGATACCATATCCGTGAAGCGGGAAACCTGGAACAGCAGGCCGCTCTCGGTCTGGCGCTACAAGGAACTGCTCCCAGTGACTATCCCGCCGGTTACCCTGCAGGAAGGCGGCACCCCGCTCTACCATCTCGAACGTCTCGGTAAAGAAATGGGATTACCCCACCTCTATGCCAAACACGAGGGCATGAATCCCTCCGGCTCATTCAAGGACCGGGGCATGACGGTCGGGGTCTCGATGGCAATCCAGCTCGGCAAGAAGAGCGTGGCCTGCGCCAGCACGGGCAATACATCTGCAAGCCTTGCAGTATACGCAGCAAAAGCGGGAATTCCCGCAGTTGTTCTGCTCCCGGCCGGTAAAGTTGCGGTCGGCAAGATAGCCCAGGCCCTCATGCACGGGGCAAAAGTCATATCGATCCGCGGCAACTTCGATCGTGCACTTGAGATGGTCCACGACCTCTGCCTCACCCATGGCCTCTACCTTCTAAACTCCATTAATCCCTACCGGCTCGAGGGGCAGAAGACCATCGGGTTTGAAGCCCTCGATCAGCTCGGCGATGTCCCGGACCGGTTCGTGCTCCCAGTCGGCAATGCCGGCAACATATCGGCCGTTTACAAGGGTTTTCTTGAACTCCAGGAACTGGGATTCATCAACCGGCTCCCGATGATGACCGGTATCCAGGCTACAGGGTCAAGCCCGATTGTCAGGGCAATCCACGAAAATTTACCTGAAGTGATTCCGGAGCAGAATCCCGAGACAATTGCAACCGCAATCAGGATTGGCGCTCCTGTAAATGCGGAGAAGGCCCTCACAGCAATACGAAAGACCGGCGGCCTTGCAGAAACCGTTACTGATGATGAGATCCTGCGGATGCAACGTGACCTTGCGCAAAAAGAAGGCATCGGTGTCGAACCGGCATCCGCCGCATCCGTTGCCGGCATCCGAAAATTAGTAGAGATGGGTGTGATTGACCGGAACGAGCGGATCGTCTGCGTCGTCACAGGACACCTCCTGAAAGATCCGGAAACAGTGATTAAACAATGCGAACCCCCGACCGAGATCAACGCGGACCTGCCCTCGCTACTTGCTGCGCTGCACTTGTAATCCTGCTCTTTCTCGCCATCCCGGCGGGAGCCCTGTCAGCGGATTACAGTATTTTCCAGAACGGCACGGCGTATCGAGCAACACTCGATATCAGCGATACCGAACGGTATACTTTTGCCGACATGGGCTTCATGGGAGAAGAGGTTCCGCTTGCTGTTGGGAACGTCCAGCTGAGCTGTGACGGTCTTCCGGCTCCATTTAACTGGAGTAAACCCTGGGGTGCCCCATCATCAATTTCCTTTGCCAAAGGGAACTACACGGTCTCGTTCACTGCCCCGCTACGGGACAACAACCTCAATGTAGTGTATACAAAACCTTACAATGCAAGCGTCATGCTCCCGCAGAATTTCAGTGTCACAAACCCGTTACTGGCCGGACTCAGCAATGGCGCAAATGTAACTCATAATGCCGACAATACCACCACGATCTCTTGGACAAAAGCGTACATGTTCGACCTGCGATTTTATTCCCAGAGCCAGCAGGATCTCCTTTATTTCTTCTTACAATTCATGGCTATTCTTATCGTAGTTCTCGTAGTCATCCCATACATCCTCACCATAAGGAAGGATGCATAATCGCGGAATGGGAAGCCCACTCCCGAAATCGGTTATCAGGTTATTGATGCGAATGATCGCCATTGGATGGAGCAGGTGTTGGGAAAATCCAGAATATCTCTTCTAATAACACAATCCAACCCCATATAAGGGGTAGAAATGTTTTTTACCGCCAAATGGCAACATCTTAGAGATAAGAGGATAATTATGCTTCTTGAAAATGCAATTGTAGGTATATTCCAGTTGATCGTAGCAATCGTCTTTGCTGTTGTAGCATTGTATATCGGATTTGCGGTACTTGGGAAAATTACCAAGGGGATTGACGAGGAAAAGGAACTCGCAAAAGGGAACACAGCAGTTGGTATCATCGTTGCCTCAGTCTTCGTTGCCATCGCAATTGTGGTTGAATCCGGCGTCAAGGGGCTCTCTGCGGGTATCGGCAAGGCACTCACGGTTGGCATCCTCTCCGTGGACGGGATGATTGCAATCAGCCTTTCCGTTGCCCAGCTGGTTCTTGGTATCGCCCTCGCAGTCGGAGCAATCTATCTTGCCCTGAACATCCTTGATAAGCTCACCAAAGGTGTTGATGAATTTGAGGAACTCAGGAAGGGCAATGTTGCAGTTGCCCTCGAGATGGCCGGCGTCATCATCGCTGTAGCCGTCATTATCCAGTCCGGTGTGCTCGGTATCACTGCAGCACTCATCTGATCTTTTTTTTCCGATACATCTCCGCAACACTCATCATTCTCCACAGGATCCTGCGGGATCACTTCAGGTCCAGCCTGTTTTTTGCCTAATTAAGATTCTCCCCAAATCACCGTTCATTTGCTCATCTGAACAATCCTGAACAATATTTCTGGTATTCAGCAAACCTGGAACAATGGGATCGTGGCGGGATTTTCGCGGCCCTTATTGCGTCCGAAAGCCTACCTCATGTCCAGTGGCAGCATGCTGCACAAGGGAGGTTTGTCTATGAAAATCAACTTAATCATTCTTGCAGGCATCATTACACTTGCACTGCTCTGCTCCGTAGGAATTGTCGCAGCAGAGGATACGGTCACCACAGCAGAAACCACAGCCACCGGTGCACAGGATATGTCAGGTTCTGCGGTAATTGATGAAATCCCGCCGTATGACGGCCCGATTGGTGCCGACAGTCCCCTGTACGGGCTGAAACTCGCATGGGAAGACTTCGATGAATCCTTCACTACAAATGAGAGCGAGCGGGTTAACAAGCAGATGGACCATGCACGGTTACGTCTCTCAGAAGTCCGGCGTGAACTTGCAGAGAACCGCAGCGATTCTGCAGAGCAGGCCCTTGGGCTGTACTGGCAGAAGGTCAACCTGACACAGGCGAGACTTGCATATTTCGGGTCCAATGAAACGGGGCTCCTCCATGCGCAGGAGATGCATGCTAAACACCAGATCGTGCTCGAGAATCTCCTCATCTCCCATCCCAACAACACGGGCCTTGCACGGGCATACAACAACAGTCTTGATCTTGAACTGAAATTCCAGGAAAAAACCCAGACACGCTTTGAGAAAGTGATGGCGAAGAACAACCAGACGATCGTCAAAGCTTACCGCATTGAAGTTCAGACCGGGAACCGGGCAGGCGAAGGCGAGGGAGTCTTAAACGAGAACAGGACCGAAGCCCGGAATGAGGAGAAGATAAAGACCCAAAAGACCGCAACGGTTACTCCACAGCAGCCGGACGTAACAACTGACAACAGGGGTAAGTCCGACCAGGACAAGTCCACACCATCAATAACCGCATCGCCCCAGGCAGGGAAGAAGAGTGAGGATAACGGGCAGGGCAATGGCAACAGTGATGATAAAGCAAACGGAAATTCACGTAAAACTTAACGCGTGACACGGGAACATATCCGGCAAAAACCGGATAGTGAAATTTTTTATTGGTAAGATGAAGAATACTCATCCACTACGGTGCTCCATGAACAATACGACCCGGTATATCCGGTTTACGATGACAATGTGCCTGATACTTGCCCTGGCTGCAGGAGTCTCGGCAGCAGCCCCGGCACCGGAGTACACCACAACGTACACGATCACCGTTATGGAGGACGGGGGCGCCCTCTGGCAGGTGGAATACCGTACACCGCTGGAATCCGATACGGATGTTGCCGGTTTTGAGGAATACACCCGGGACCTGCCCGGATTATACCTTCCGCAGGTTCAGGATCTCATGCAGCGGTCAGCCGCACAGGCTTCAGTTGCCGCATCGCGTCCCATGAAGGTGAGCAATGTGAACGGCGATGCTGTTGTCCAGCTCTCGCCAACAGGAAAATATGGCGTTGTGATCTACTCGTTTTCATGGGAAGGGTTTGCCGAGAAGACCGGCACCGGCCTTGCCATCGGAGATGCGTTTGCCGGAGGGCTGTACCTTGCAAAGGACAGTACCCTCATTATCCGGTTCCCAGAAGGATATACCGTTACGAGCGCCGAACCCGCATCCGACCAGCAGAGGGACAGCCTGATCTGGTACGGACAGCGGTCATTTGCAGCCGGGGAACCCCGCGTGGTCCTGGAAAAAACTAACTCAATTCCGGTTATCCCGATCGCTGCGGGGATCATCGCGCTGATCCTTATCATTTTCGGGTTTGTTGTTTTCCGAAGATGGCGGGCGGGTTTCACTGATGATGATACCAAAGAGCCATTGCCCTCCCTTTCAGCTGAGGAGGAGAAAAGTGTTGAGGACCGGATCGTGCGGTTCCTTACGGCAAACAGCGGGGAACAGTTCCAGTCAGATATCGTCCGCCTCCTTGGCCTTCCCCGATCAACGGTCAGTGCATCGCTCAACAGTCTCCACCAGAAAGGGATCATTGTAAAAGTGCGAAAAGGCCGGGAGAACCTCATCCGGCTCAAGGAAAACTGATAGCTGATGACACATCCTGTCACCTGCTCCGGGCAGGTGCCGGGATCTTTTTTTGCACGTTTAAAAAAACAATACCATGAGGTACCGTAACTACGAATAGTAAAAAGGTATGATGATTACTGGAGCCCGAAGGACTTCAGCGTGACGTCGGCATTAACTGCACCGACATGGTAGACGGCGCCGCTCGAGACCTCGTTGATGATGACCTCTGCAGGAGAGAAGAGTGACGTGTCGATCTGGTAGAAATCGTAGTTCGCTTCCTTGAAGATATCGTTAAACGGCTTGCCGTAGCCCTTGGACTTGTTGCTCGGGATCTTGTCAAGGTAGTCCTTGATCTCGGGTGCATTCATGGTAAGATTGATGCGGCCATGATAGATGGTAGCATCGTTGGTGACACCCATGGCGAGCTTGGGGCCGCGGACCGGCGGGATAGGTGCGGTACCCATGGCGGAGATGACCTTTTTCGTGTCAAACCCGAGCTCGTTGAGCTTGTAAATGGCGGTCTCGACACAGCGTCCGGATACCTGGATCGAGCCGACCATAGAGGAGGTCGGGGCAACGACAGCGCACACATTGGCGACATCGATGTGGCATTCCTCGGCGATCTTGTTCATGACTTCCGCGTTGGGGAGGTGGTCGGATTCGAGGCAGATGACCGCAACATCGTAGTCATCCTCGTACTCGATGACCTCAAAGGTGTGCTTGGGCTTTAAAGAAAGCGCCCGGGCCGGGCCGCTGCCCATGGCAAAGAAGTTGCCCACCTTGACTGTCCAGCCGGCCTTCTGTGCACCAAGGCACGAGATGGCGGGGAAGTCGGTATTGACATCGATAAACGGCATCGGGAAGTCCCTGATGTGTCCCATGCGGAAGTTCACTTCGCCAAGACCGCCCATGCAGATCTCGGTGAAGGCTCTGCCGGCTGCGTAGCCTCCGCGAACGGATACACCGCAGTCTACGATCCGTGCGCCATTGTCCAGTTCATGGTAGGCGCAGTTGAATTCCTCGGCAAGATCAGCCAGATTGTCAAAAATCTCGAGTGCCAGTTCGTTAACACTTAACATTACGAAAAACCCCTGTATCATAAAAGAGGTTGCATTACCGTATAATATTTTTGAAAACTAATAGGCGGGAAACGCAGGCAGGGTTCCGGGTTGTTCGCCGGATACCGGAAAATTTTAAAAATTTCGTGAATAAAAGTGGGTTGAAGGACGATTCACCCGAGGTACTCGAGCACTTTTTCCGGGTCATACCGGAGCGTGATGATCCTGGTCCTGCCCTTGCCTTCACGGTACTGGAGGTTGACGAGACGCATCGCATCCATCTTCTTCACAATCTCGTAGAACCGGGTATACCCGATAGCGTTCTTCTCCTTGATCGCCTTGAACACATCCCCGGCGTTCATCTGATGCTCTTTGGTGCTCCGCTCGGCAAGGGCCCGGAGGATGAGACGTTCCTCGTCTTTTAAGGTCTTCACGGTATAGTTGAGGTGCAGGTACTTCGAGATCTCGTAGGCGCCGCAGATATCCTCCCGCTCAATGCTCCGCCGGGCTGCCCGCTCCGCGGAGAGGGCTGCACGCTTGAGGAGGTCGATACCCACGCGGAGGTCGCCGCTGTTCTGCGTCTGCTCGACAACAAGATCCAGGAGATCATCGGATAGCACACCGGAGAATAACCCCTGCGTTACGCGGGCTTTCATGATCTCGCGAATCTCCGCGTCGCCATAGGGCTCGAAATAGATCTCTGTAGGCCGGAAAACCGAGGCCACCCGGGCATCCACTGCCCTTGATAAGTCCACATCCATGTCGCTGATGATCACAATCACCCCGATCCGGGTGCCTTCATAGGTCTCGTGCGAACGGAGCAGGGTATAGAGTACCTTGTTGATCTCGTTCTCGTACAGGAGGTAGTTGGCATCGTCGAGGGTGACAAGGAGGACTATGTCATCCTTGATGAGCATGCGGGCTATGGCATCGAAGACCTGCTTGAACGAAGTCCCGGACGATGGGGGAAGATGACCGGAGAGTTTCCGGTAGATCTGGGAAACGATGGCGAACTTGGTATTGTCGATCTGGCAGTTGATATAGACCGGCACGAGCTTCTTGGTGGTCTCTTCGATCTCAGTAAAGAGCTTCCTGATACTCGTGGTCTTTCCCGTGCCGGGAAGCCCCTTGCAGACCGTATTTAGCGGCCGGCCACCACGGAGCCCGGGCCGGATCTGGAACGCGAGCTCGCGCATCTGGGTGTCGCGGAACTCGAACTGCTCGGGAACATAGTCGATCTCCAGCACGTCCGGGTCACGGAAGAGCGATTCATCCCACATCAGCAGGTTCTTCTTCATTGCTGTACACGTTTACCGCATCGGTAATAACTGCATTGGAATGCCGGGAAACCGGGTGTGCCCGTTTTTTTAAAGGACAAACCTATATCATTTTTGAAACGAAAATGAACCAGCCTGAGTGCGGCAGATGATGAAAGTTACCCCCACTGAATAAATGATGAAGCAGGGGTCTGATGCCGTTCTTCTTTTAAGAGAAGAGGAACTCTAAGAATTCCGTTGCGTTTTTCATCCCGAGCCCTCCGCTCCTTGCCGCCTCTTCGGAATACTTCTCCGTACGGTCCGTTCCTTTGCCGCGTATCACGAAGGGGACCGGATCGCGGGTATGTGTCTTTGCCCGGATCGGCGTCGGGTGATCGGGAAGTACGGCAACGACGCCATCAAACGCGTCAAGGATAGTACCGACAACCCCGTCCACGCGTTCGATTGCCTTCACTTTCTCTTCGATGCTCCCCAGGTGACCGGCCTCGTCCGGGGCCTCGATGTGAAGATAGACGAAATCAAGGCGCTGGATAGCGTCGAGGGTATACCGGGCCTTGGCATCGTAATCCGTATCAAGGTAGCCGGTAGCGCCCGGGACATTGATGACCTCCATACCGGCGCACCGGGCGATCCCTTTGAGGAGGTCCACTGCGGAGATTATCCCGCCCTTCTTCCCGTACTTCTGCTCAAAGAGCGGGAACGCGGGCTTGTGCCCCCCGCTCCACGGCCAGATTCGGGTGGCCGGACGCTTCCCCTCCGCAATCCGTGCGAGATTTACCGGGTGCTTGTCGAACACCTGCCGGCTCTTTTCCATACACCCGTTGAGCAGTTCCGCATCGCCACCCTTGGGAAGATACGGGGAGATCCCCTGCCCGACAATGTCGTGCGGCGGGGTGGACGCGGCACCCTTCCCGCCATGAACTACCAGCAGGTTGCGGTAACTGACTCCCGCTTTGAGCATGACCGCGGGGATCTCTTTCTGGAGCGAGGCAAAGAGCTCCGCTCCTTCAGCGCTCGTGATATGGCCTGCCGAGAAGTCGGCCATCGTGTTCTCCTCGATTGTCACGAGGTTGCAGCGGTATGCCACATCGTCAGGCGCAAGGTCGACTTCCATGCTCAGCGCCTCGAGCGGCCCCCGGCCGGTATAGTACTTTTCCGGGGCATACCCGAGCACTGCCATGTTGGCGATGTCGCTGCCTGCTTCGTAGCCGTCAGGGACGGTCCGGAGCATCCCGCAGGCACCCTCCCGTGCCATCCGGTCCATGTTCGGGGTCTCTGCGTATTCAAGCGGAGTTTTGCCCCCGAGCCCGGCGAGCGGTTCGTCCGCCATCCCATCCCCGAGAACAACGATATACTTCATCCTACTGCCCCTGCACTGCGGCCTGGACCGCAAGCCGCACGCTCTCGCGGGAGCCCTTCTGCGGTTTCCAGCCGAGCGCCTTTAACCGGTCGATCGAGAGCTGCATCTTCGGCACATCGCCGACCCAGCCGAGCGCTCCACCGGTGAAGCGGTACTGCACATCCTTAAGCTGCATCTCTTCTGTTACGATATCGGCAATGGTCGTCACATCGATCCAGTCCTCGGAACCGATATTGAAGATATTGACGGGCTCCTTAGTATGGGCGATGGCAAACTGCATGGCCCGGATACATTCATGTACCTCGAGGTACGACTTGGTCTGTTTCCCGTCGCCGAGGATCTCCAGTTCTTTTGGATCTGCCCGGAGTTTCCGGACAAAATCCGTGATAACCCCGTGGCCGCTGCGGGAGCCGATGATGTTGGCAAACCGGAACTGCCATGATTTCATGGCAAAGGAGTGAGAGTATGCCGAGATCAGCGCCTCGCATGCCAGCTTGCTGGCACCATACACCGAGACAGGCTCGAGGGGAGCATAGTTTTCAGGTGTGGGGATAACGGCAGCATTGCCGTACACAGTGGAGGTGGAGGTGAAGACCAGTTCCGGGACCCGGCCCACCCGCATCGCCTCGAGCACCCGGTACGTGGCGACAATATTGTTCCGGAACGTGGGATCGGGCGTCATCGCACTCTGGCGCACGTCCGGGTCTGCGGCGAGGTGGTACACCCGGTCCGCGCTCCCGAGTGCTTCCTGCCAGCCGTCAGCGAGCAGGTCGCACTGCACGAGCCGTGCCTGCCCTGACCCGAGATGGCCGGCTATCGTCTCTTTTTTCCCGGCAACAAGGGAGTCAATGACAAGAACCTCATCTCCCTGTTCCACAAGGGCGTCTACCAGATGCGAGCCGATGAAACCGGCACCGCCCGTCACCACATCAAACATCACTACCTAATATGTCACCGATCCTATAGGATTACTGGTATGTTCATCGGCATTGACCACGGCACCACCGCAATGCGGTTTGCCGGTGAAAAAGGTGAGTTCAAAATAGCGCGCGAGGCGGCATTAGAATTTTCCATTGCCGACCTTTCCCGCATCTGCCCGGTTGACGAAATCGAAGGCATCGCTCTCTGTTATTCCATGGGAGACAATATCGCTGAGGTCACGGATATCCGCAAGGTACATAACCGGGGGATCGTGAGCCGCGATGGCGCCGGCAAACACATCGGGGGCGGGACCCGCGTCTTTGATGCTGTGGCAGAGAGCGGGATCCCGGCAGTTGTAATCCCCGGCCTCCACCGGGGCTCACCCACCGATCCGCGGTTCAAGGCCTACTCCCACCAGACAAGTCCCGAAAAGATCGGTATTGCCTATGAGGCCTGCCACGCACTGGGCGGCGATGTGGTAGTCTCCGATGTCAGTTCCAACACGGTCTCGCTCCTCGTTTCCGCTGGCAGACTGGTCGGGGCATTCGATGCCTGCATCTTTGCACCGGGCACGGTGCATGGCGCACTCGATGTGGATGCGATCCGGAAGGTTGACGCTGGGGAGTGGACCGCAAACGAGGCGTTCCAGCACGCGGGCGTGAATTTCTCACTGCCGGAGAACGAACGCGTGCGGACCATTGCGATGTTTGCCGCCATGGAGTGCGCTGCGCTCCGGCTGCTCAACAGGAGCGCAAAAGTAGCCCTTGCCGGCAGTCTTGCACCGGTAATCGCTTTGGAAGTGCGGGCGCTGCTTGGCTGTGATGTCGCCGTGTACGATGAGTGGTGCGCTTCCCGCGGGCTTGCACGGATCGCCCGCGACATCTTCGCAGGGAAAGTGGAGATCCTCGGGCTTGCTGTGAATCTTCAGGTATAGAGAGGAATTTTTTTAATCCCCGGGCGTTTCTCACCAGTACCAGCCAGGGCAGAGCAGGCAATCTGGTTTTCATGAAATCATTTCAAAAAACACCTGATCAGCATTATTAATAGTGATAGATTACTACAATATCTTGTAAAAATTTCGGGGAATGGCAGAATGAAAAGCCGTGTGTAAAGTCATGATAATTTGCACAACGGGTTAATCCTTTATCATGGAAAATTATCAGGGATTTTTGTGAGAGAACTACGTATCCACGGCAGGGGTGGCCAGGGGTCGGTCACTGCTGCGGAACTCATTGCAGTCGCCGCGTTTGAAGGCGGCGTCTTTTCACAGGCATTCCCGGCGTTCGGTGTCGAACGCCGCGGGGCACCTGTACAGGCCTTTGTCCGCTTTGATGACAAGAAGATCCGGCTGCGCAGCCAGGTTTATGAACCAGACTACATCATCGTGCAGGACAGCACCCTGATCAAGGACGTCAATGTCTTCCAGGGAGTCAAAACGGGGGGCATTGTGATCGTCAACACCGAAAAGAAGCCTGATTACCAGGTACCTGAAGGTGTAAAGCTCATCACCATCGATGCAACCACCATCGCGCTCAAGGCAATCGGCCTCCCGATCACCAATACCACGCTTATGGGAGCTTTTGCCGCAGCCACGGGCGAGATCCAGTTCTCCACGCTTGAAAACGCGCTGAAGCACCGCTTCCCCGGGGAGCTTGCAACGAAGAACATTGCCGCGGCAAAGATCGCGTTTGATACGGTAAAGGGAGGTGCCTGATGGCACTCGCTGTCGGCTGCCGGGCACGGCCCGGAAAAGCCCGGGACAACAAAACCGGTTCATGGCGCGTCTTCAAACCGATCTTCGATCACGAAAAGTGCTCGAAGTGCGGCATGTGCCGGACGCTCTGTCCCGAAGGCTGCATCTACGAGGATGCGGAAGGGTTCTTCGACCCGGACTACACGTACTGCAAAGGCTGTGGGATCTGTGCAACCGAATGTCCCAAGGACGCGATCACCATGAAACAGGAGGAGAAGTAGATGATGGAAATTACCGAGGGCTCGCATGCGGTGGCCGAGGCGGTCCGCCTCTGCCGCCCGCAGGTGGTCTCTGCCTACCCGATCACCCCCCAGACCCATATCGTCGAGGCGCTGGCCGACTTCGTGGCCAACTGCCAGCTTGACGCCGAGTACATCACGGTCGAGAACGAACTCTCCGCCCTCTCGGCCTGCGTGGGTGCCAGCGCGGCCGGGTCCCGCACCTACTCCGCAACCACCTCGCAGGGCCTTTTGCTGATGACCGAGGTCGTCTTCAATGCAGCGGGCATGCGACTACCGATCGTCATGTCCATCGCCAACCGTGCCATAGGTGCACCGCTCTCGATCTGGAACGATATGCAGGACTCGATCTCCATGCGAGACTCCGGCTGGCTCCAGTTCTATGCCGAGGACAACCAGGAAGCAACCGATCTCCACTTCCTTGCGTACAAGGTAGCCGAAGACACAACAGTCCAGCTCCCGGCTTTCGTATGTTTCGACGGCTTCATTCTCTCCCACACGTATGAGCCGATCGATATGATCTCGCAGGAACAGGTGGACCAGTACCTCCCGAAATATAACCCGGCCGAGAAACTGGATGCAAAAGACCCCATCAGTTTCGGCATGTATGCAACACCGGACTACTACACGGAATTCCGGTACGAGATGGACATGGCACAGAAGCGGGCAAAAGAGGTCATCGCAAAATACGGCAAAGAGTTCGGTACGATGTTTGGCAGGGACTACAGCGCCCTTGTGGAAGGCTACCAGCTCGAAGATGCCGAGACTGCAATCGTTGCCATGGGTTCGATCTGCGGAACCGTCAAGGACGCCATCGATGAGATGCGGGCTGAGGGGAAGAAAGTCGGGCTCCTCAAGATACGGGTCTTCCGCCCGTTCCCGTCCGAGGAGATTGCATTAGCACTTGCGAAGGTGAAGCGGGTTGCCGTGCTCGACAAGAACATCTCGCTGGGCGCAAAAGGCGGTGCAACCGCCATCGAGGTCCGCGACGCAATGTACGGGTCCGCTACCACGGTGAAGGGGTATGTCCTCGGCCTTGGCGGCAGGGACATCAGGAAGAAGGACATCAAAGAAATCGTCTCACTCTGCGAGAAAGGTGTGGGCGACCAGTTCTATGGCCTGCGACAGGAGTTGATCTGAAATGGCATGCAAAACCTGTGAACTCTTCGATTCCGGCCACCGCGCCTGCGGTGGCTGCGGGGCAGCACTCGCTGCACGCCTTGTCACGCAGGCGGCCGGACCTGAGTCAATCTTCGTCTCATCCACGGGATGCATGGAAGTCTTCTCCACGCCCTACCCGGAAACTGCATGGAAAGTCCCGTGGATCCACTCGCTCTTCGAGAACGCTGCCGCAGTCGCCTCCGGCATTGAAGCAGCACTCAAAAAGCAGGGCAGGAAAGAGAAAATCGTGATCATGGCTGGCGATGGCGCGACCTTTGATATCGGCATGATCTCGATCAGCGGCGCTTTCGAAAGGGGCCACGACTTCACCTACATCTGCTACGACAACGAGGCCTACATGAACACCGGCATCCAGCGGTCCGGTGCAACGCCTTACGATGCGAGCACCACGACCAGCCCGGCCGGGAAATGCTCGTTTGGGAACAATCGGCCGAAAAAGGACATGCCGGCTATCCTTGCCGCCCACGGCGCACCCTATGTCGCCACCGCGTCCATCGCGTATCCCGCAGATCTCATGCAGAAAGTGGAAAAGGCCATCAACACCCCCGGGCCCTGCTATGTGCAGATCCACGCCCCCTGCTGCACCGGCTGGGGATTCGAGGGCGAACAGACGATCGCCATTGCCAAGCTCGCCATTGAGACCGGCCTCTGGGTGAACTACGAGATGGTCGACGGCAAGGTCACCAAGGCGAAGAAGGTTGTCCGGAAACCGGTCACCGAGTACCTCAAGACCCAGAAGCGGTTCCGTCACCTGTTCAAGCCCAAGGCACAGGACGCCGAGATCGCGGTTATCCAGGCCATTGCCGACCGTAACGCGGAGAAGTTCGCAATCGACATCAAGCTCCCGCCAAAGAAAGAATAATCCCGCCTTTTTATTTTTTTCCAGCTTGGCTTTGGGGTACATGCGGAAAATGGATATTCCGGTTCGTGCATTTGGAGTATGTTTTCCTAAAACCATGGCAAACCTGCCGTTCCAGTTTATTTTCCCGCAGCCGATTGTATATGATGGGAAAATTGCAAATCGTTATATTTATTCCTGCAAAAACCTCCCGGGTTAATATGAAACAGGGTTTCGTTATTTGTATCAGTCTCCTGATTTTCGCTGTGCTGATCTGCGGCTGCACCAGTCAACCGGCAACTGCACCAGTAACACCCGTTGCCGCAGATCCGCAGGCAACTGAAGTTACTCACATGGAAACAACATCTTTCATCGGTACAAACTGGCAGCTTGAATGGTTTGATGACACGAAAGGAATGTGGTCAAAAGTAGCTGAAGGCAGCACGGTCACGGCAACGTTTTCCGCAGATGGAAAATTAACCGGTTTTTCCGGATGTAGTGATTACACCACAGAATACCAGTTGACAGAGTCGCAGAAAATCTGGATCACGCGCCCGGCTGTAAAGGAAAAAGTCTGCCAGACCCCGATCGGTGTGATGAGCCAGGAATCTGTATACTACACGGACCTTGAATGGGCAGAGACCTATTCCATGAAAGATGGCCAGCTTCTCTTATTCGATAAGACGGGAAAGAAGATCCTGCAGTTTGACAAGGCTCCGTAAAGCCTCAATGACAGGACAAATCCCTTTTTTTTAGACTTTCAGCAACGATCACTTCTTGTGATTACTCCGGGAAGTCTTCCAAAAACAGTATTATTAATAGTGAGCAGGACGACATTAGTAGGAATCAGGGCTCGTGGTCTAGTTGGTTATAACGTCGCCCTTACACGGCGAAGATCGCCGGTTCGAATCCGGCCGGGCCCATTGATTGATTTTTGTGCAATTAATCTGTCAGAAACCTGCAGGTAGACAATTTTCAGATAATCGCAGGAAAAAAGGAATTATTGTTTCACGATTTGGACAAGGGTGAGCTTCAGGGTCAGGTTCTGGCCCGCAAGATTATCATTCGCATCCCACGTGACCGCATCCGGGGTCACATTCATTATCTTTACATGAGCAACTGCATTATCCGATTTCCGTACAATCTGGTAGTCATTCCCGACAACATAATCAGCATCTGGGGGGAGGGAAGAGCGATTCACTACCTGAATAAGAGCGGGATCGTACTTCCCGAAGGCATCCTCTGGTGAAAGGACTACCGTTTTTGTCTCATTCAGCTGCATACCAATAACAGTGGATGGCAAACCATAGGGAATAATCTCATCGGTTCCGATGGTAAAAACAAAAGGTGTTGTGTTCATGTTGGATTTTACTATTGTTCCATTATCCAATGTCCCGGTATAATATACCGCCACCCTATCTCCGGTCTTTGCAACGGACGGATTAAAAAAAACGTAACCAACGAGGGTAATAATGACAAGTGCAATGACCGCTCCTCCGATGATCAACTGTAACTGCCGTTTCTGGGCGTTCGATCGTTCCCTGCCTTTCTGCTTCTCGGATTTTTTCATCGGGATCCCACTAAAGGCGTTGGCAGGGATCGTTTATACAGGTGCCGAACCAACCGCCGTACAAGCTCCGCTGCCCCGTGCCGGATATCATAATTGCACGCTATTTATACCACGAGCGCGAATCTACTGGTGGTTAGCATGGCTGATGAGATACGGGTTGCTGAAGTCAACGGCAAAAAAGTCCAGTGGGACCCGGCACAGATGCGCAAGATCCAGGAGCATCCCTGCTTTTCCGAAAAGGCATGCCACGGGTTTGGCAGGTGCCATGTCCCGGTCGCTCCCAAATGCAATATCCAGTGCAACTACTGTATCCGCGATTTCGATTGTGTCAATGAGAGTCGTCCCGGCGTCACCACTAGGGTGCTGAACCCGGACGAGTCCATGGACCTGGTTAAGAAAGTTGTGGAAAAATACAATTACATCAAGGTCGTCGGCATTGCCGGGCCGGGAGACCCGCTCGCAAACGAGGAGACGTTTGAGACGTTAAAGCGGCTCCATGCAGAATACCCCAATGTAATCAAGTGTATCAGCACCAATGGCCTTCTCCTCCCGGAAAAGATCGATCTGCTGCAGAAGTACGATGTCGGGAACATCACGGTCACGCTCAACGCAGTCGACCCTGAGATCGGTGCAAAGATCTACCAGCACGTGGACTACGAGGGTAAACGCTATACCGGCCTCGAGGGCGCAAAACTGCTCCTCTCCCAGCAATTAAAGGGGATCGAGATGGCAGTTGAACGAAAGATGTTCGTCAAAATCAACACGGTCTACATCCCGGGCATCAACGAGGACCATATCCCCACCATTGCCAAGAAGGTCGGCGAGATGGGAGTGTACAACTTCAACCTCATCCCGCTCATCGCCCAGTACAAGTTTGCTGGTATCACACCCCCGACACCCGAGATGAAGCGGAAGATGCAGGACGAGTGCAGCAAATATGTCAAACAGATGCGCCACTGCCAGCGGTGCCGTGCCGATGCCATCGGCAAACTCGGCCACGATATACAGTCGTGCATGTACGAGAAATAATCTTTTTTTCAGGATATCAGCGATCCTTTCCAGACCGTGACGGCCTTGCCGCCGATTTTTATCCGTCCCTGATAACCCGGTCGCAAGGAAAGAACGCCGCCCCGTTCCGAGGCCTGAAACGCAGTCAGGATGTCCCTGCCGAGCCGTTTCTGCCAGAACGGGAAAAGGCAGCAATGGGCCGAGCCGGTGACCGGGTCCTCATTCACGCCGACCGTGGGAGCAAAGAACCGGCTCACGAAATCATATCCCGGCGTGGTGGCACGTGCCGTGACCATCACACCCCGCATAGGGATTTTGCCGAGGCGATGGAAGTCCGGCGCCATCTCCCGTACTTCACGTTCCGAGGCCACTTCGATAAGATAATCAAACCGGTTCTTTCCCGTGTAGTATGGCTGTACCCCAAGTGCTTCGATGAGCCCGGCCGGGGCAGATTCTGATTCTTCCGGTACTTCTGGGAAATCCAGTTCGATGTGATCGCCCTCCTTTTCTGCAATGAGGATGCCGCTTTTCGTGAAGAACCGGGCCGGTTCATTGCACGTAAGATATCCCTCCTCCCATAGAATGTGGGCTGTGGCAAGGGTCGGGTGGCCGGCCAGCTCGATCTCCACGCGGGGCGTGAACCAGCGCAGGCCAAACCCATTCTCCTCTTTGAGGACAAACGCAGTTTCCGAGAGGTTCATCTCCCGGGCAACCATCTGCATCCACGCAGGATCTGCCGGTTCAGTGAGCAGGCAGACTCCAGCCGGGTTCCCCATCCCGATATGTCCGGCAAAGGCATCCACGCAGAAGAGGATGTCCGGAGATGTCATACAGGATCAAAAAAAAAGTTATGGACTGATCCGGGGAAGCGGCGAGCCAGTCATCTCATTGGCCGTTGCCATGGCCGCGATCCTGTTCATCTCATCAATGATCGGTTGTGCCTGGTCGGGTATCGCGGTATCCTCGGTCTTCACCGTCTTCCCGCAGTAACTGATGCTGTACTGCAGGAAGTCCGCGCCCTCCCGTGCAGAGGTGTAGTTCCCCTCAAGTTCCATAAACCTGTTCGCCTTGAAAAGGGAATCAATCAGTTCAAGTTCGGTCTGGTTGAGCGAAAACTCGGTCATGATCTTCCGGGTCGAGATCATGGCGACTCCGTTATCGAAGATCACCAGCCGGTCGTTTACCCCGGCAATGCCACCGGTCCGCTGGTAATCCACCATAATGCCCGGCGGATCGGTGCGGGGAGATGGGGAAGTTCTCTCGCCAAGGCATCCGCTCAACAGGACTGCCGCAACCAGGCACAGGGAAAGAAATGCCATCCAGGTTCTGATACGCATCACTCCGGGTGGTTCAGATCTGGACAACATCGGGCTTTGGTGCCTTGCCGGCAGGTTTCTTCCCGGTGACATCTTCCAGCGTTTTGACGAGGTTGTCGAGTTTCTCGTTCCTGAAGACCTCACGGAACGCCTGGAGTTCTGTTGCACTCATGATCATGATACCTTTCTTCTTCATCGGGAGACCATTCTCTCCGACCGGGTTGATATCGATGGCAAGGGAGGCGGGGCGGGTCTTGTATTGCGGGAGGCGGATGATCGAGACTCCCTTGACCGACGTGTTCTTGCGCTCCCAGTCCTGCCCTTCTTCAATGAATTCCTTGAGGCTCTCAGCTAATTCCATAGTACAGAACATTTGATTTATATATTAAAAGCCTATTCGTTCCAGACCGGCCGGGCATTCACGGGGCCCTTACCATCATTACAAGGATTTTGGTACGGTTTACCGCGATTGCCTTCGGGTACAGGATAATAAGATCGCAGGACAAACCGGTGTCTGCGAAGAACCCATGCCCACCCTTATCCTGCGCCATGACCAGCCGTTCTGTCTCGATGTGACCCTTTCCTGCGGGCAGGTCTTCCGCTGGGACAGGACCGCGGACGGCTGGTGGTACGGGGTGGTCGGGGACCGGGTGCTGAAGGTCCGGCAGGACGGGAACAAGCTCATGTTCCTGGGTGCACCGGCATCCTTCATCCACCACTATTTTTCCCTTGACATGGACCTTGACGCGATCCTCGCATCGGTTGACTGCGACCCGTTCATTCATAATGCCATCATGAACAACCGGGGACTCCGTCTCGTGCGGCAGCCGCCCTGGGAGTGCACAGCGTCCTACATCTGCGCAACAAACTCCAACATCCCTACGATCCGTAGAAGGATCGCGTCCATTGCAAAACGGTACGGCAGACCGATCGAATTTGAGGGGAAGATGTATTACACGTTCCCAGAACCTTCGGTGATTTCCTGCGGGGGGCACGAGGGGCTGACGGAATGCCGGCTCGGGTACCGCCAGCCCTATGTCTTTGGCACATCCTGCATAGTTACTGATGCAAAGCAATGGGAGGAGATGGTCCGGAAGCTCCCGTACGAGGACGCCAGGAAAGAGCTGATGAAACTGCACGGTATCGGCCCGAAAGCCGCGGACTGCATCCTCCTCTTCGCCTTCCAGAAGTATGAGGCGTTCCCGGTCGATGTCTGGATCCGCAGGATCATGCAGGAGCATTATCTTCCCGGACTGGGAACGGGGTCGCCCCTGACCGGCCGGGAATATGATACCATCCGCCGGTTTGCCCGGGAGCATTTCGGGGAATATTGCGGGTATGCTCAGGAGTACCTGTTCGCGGGAAGGGAGGGGTAACCTCAAAAGCAGAACCTTTGGGAGTCTGATAATTGCAAGTATCCCGCCGCCCCCGAAGGCGTTCAATTACGAGAAATGATTTAAAATGTGCTTGGTAGAAATCCTCATTTGTTACGATGGGGGCTGATGCCCCCATACCCCCAAGAGGATATCTGCCGCCGCCCCGAAGGACGCCCCGCGGCGGCCTCAATTACAGTTTTATTAAAGTGTTGTCTGTTTTAAGGTCAAAGATAATCCATATTTGTAACTGATAAAAAGAATTACCGGGAGGGGCCTGGGGATTGGGGGGCGTTTTGCTTCTTTTTTCCATCAGTATAGAAATTACTCCAAAAACTGTCAGCATTTTGCAGAATTGAAATACAATATGATGAGTCTTCAAAATCCTGTTTGAAGATTTTTTTTAAATCTCTGACGCTCTTGGGGGCATGCAGACATGCCCCCGCCGCTCGGGCATCCCCCGTATGCGATAGTGCCGTATTACCGGAACCGGAGCCTCGATAATCTCAACAAGTTCAGACCAAAAAAGAAGGAGTATTCGAACGGTGGGAATCGGAAAAAAACCGACCCTGGCGAAGTGGGGATGTTTGTCCATCCCCACGAGCCCGTTATCGCAATTCAATATCCATTTTTGGAAAAACAATCGTACTAAAAAAGGAATTTTTTTAAATATATCCCGGCCCTTTTACGTCCCGATATCCCAGCTGCAGCCGTACTTCTTCTGCTCCTTTGAGAGCGAATCGATAGAGAGCCCGAGTGATGCGAGCTTGAGGTTTGCCACCTGTTCATCGATCTCGTTTGGCACATCATACACGCCGCCTTTCATCTTCTTCCCGTTCTTTGCGATGTGGAGGGTGCAGAGCGCCTGCAGGGCGAAACTCAGGTCCATGACTTCTATCGGGTGACCCATGCCCTTAGGGGTCGCAAGGTTCACGAGCCGGCCCTCGGCAAGGACATGCACTGCCTTCTTGCCGAGCATGAACGTCTCGATACCATCGCGCTGGATGACCTTGTCGGCATTCTTATGGAGCCATTCCAGATCTATTTCGACATTGAAGTGGCCGGCATTTGCGAGAATGGCGCCGTTCTTAAGCTTCTTGAAGTGCTTTGCAGCGATGACGGCACAGTTACCAGTCGTGGTGACAAAGATGTCACCGATGGCTGCCGCATCCTCCATGGTCATGACCATGAACCCGTCCATGTGAGCTTCGAGAGCCCTGCGGGAATCGATCTCGGTGACGATGACCTTGGCGCCGAGCCCGTGGGCCTTCCGTGCAAGCCCGCGGCCGCAGTAGCCGTAGCCGGCAACCACAAAGTACTTCCCGGCAATCAGGGTGTTGGTCGTGATCATGATCGAAGAGAGCACACTCTCCCCGGTGCCATGGACATTGTCAAAGAAGTGCTTCATGGGGGTGTCGTTGACCGCAACGACCGGGAACTCAAGCTTGCCCTCGGCAGCCATTGCCTTGAGCCGGTGGATACCGGTGGTGGTCTCCTCGCACCCGCCGATGACCTTCTTCAGGAGGTCGCGGCGCTTGGTGTGGATATAGTGGATGAGATCCATCCCGTCATCGATGGTGATGGACGGCTTTGCATCCAGCACCTGGTCGATGGCGGCATAGTACTCCTCGGTAGAGCAGGCCCGCTTCGCATAGCAGTGCACGTTCTTCACCTGGTTGAGCGCTTCTGCCACATCGTCCTGCGTGGAGAGCGGGTTGCATCCGGTGATGTGCACGGTTGCACCACCCGCGGCGAGCGTGGTGACGAGGTTTGCGGTCTTGGCCTCGACATGGAGCGCCATCCCAATCGTCATGCCGGCAAATGGTTTTTCCTTGACGAACTGTTTTTTGATGGCGGCGAGTACCGGCATGTACTGCGCAGCCCATTCGATCTTCAGCTTTCCTGAACTCATGAACATCCTCGAAAAAGGGGGCCGGTTTCCGGCCCGCCCCTGTATTGACTACCCTATCAATAGGGGCGGCAGGCAACATAAAAACTACGTGAGCGGCAAAGGAGTTTAGAAATATAGATAGTATCCGCCGCCCAAGTCAGTACCGAATGGTGCTGACGCGACGGATCATCCCCTGTCTTGACCTCAAGGATGGCAGGGTTGTGAAGGGGACAAACTTTCTCGGGCTCCGGGATGCCGGGGACCCGGTGGAGCTGGCCAACCGGTACAACGAGCAGGGTGCAGACGAAGTCGTATTCCTCGACATCACCGCCTCGAAAGAGAAGCGGGGCATCATCGTCGAACTCATCAAGCGTGCCGCCGACCAGCTCTTTCTCCCGCTTACCGTGGGGGGCGGCCTCAAGTCCCTTGACGATATCCAGCAGATCCTCCGGGCCGGCGCAGACAAGGTGAGTGTCAACACGAGCGCCGTCCATGACCCCACGCTCATCACCCGCGGTGCGGAAGCGTTTGGAACTCAGTGCATCGTGGTCGCAATGGACGTGCGCCGGAACTTCACGCCCAACGAGAAAGCCATTCCCGTCCGGCTCGAAGACGGGCGGACGTGCTGGTATGAGGTGGTCATCTATGGCGGGAGCAAGCCGACCGGCATTGATGCTGTTGCATGGGCAAAGGAGGCCGAGGAGCGGGGCGCCGGCGAGATCCTCTTAACCAGCATGGAGACCGACGGCACCAAGAACGGGTTCGATATCGCCATCACCTCTGCAATATCCGATGCGGCAGGCATTCCGGTCATTGCGAGCGGTGGTGTAGGTACGCTCGAACATTTCTATGACGGTTTCACGAAAGGGAAGGCCGATGCCTGCCTTGCGGCAAGCGTCTTCCACTACGGCGAGTTCACCGTGCGTGACGTAAAAGAGTATCTCAGAGGGCGGGATATCCCGGTACGGCTCTGAGGTCGAACTCGAACGCGGCAACGGAGTGTTCGAGCTCGAACGCGACAAGTACGGCGGGATGGATCTCGCCAAAAACACCGACTGTTTTTCCATCAACAATGATATCGCCCCGGCGCCCGTCGATGAATGCCGGGTCCGTGGACTCCTTTACGGAATAATCAATCGAGAGCTCGTGGAGCACCGCATCGGCCGAGGCATACGCTTCCGAGAAGTCCGCGTCGGGATGGGTGCTGACACCGACTGCCTGCTGGTGGGTGTGGCAGTCCAGCACCACATCGCCCACGGTAAAGAGCCGCTGGGGCAGCTCGCGGTGCCGGTTTAACGTGAGGAACTCGAGGAGCAGGGGGAGGAGTTCGGTCCTGACCACCGTGTTCTCGATGCTGATGGGGTGCATCACATGGAGGACACCCTTTGTCTCCCCGCGCTGCATCCGCGTGTAGAGCACGTCCTCGTTTGTCAGGGTGAACGGCATCACTTCAAGATAGCCAAGCCCGCAGAACGCCTCGCGGGCAAGGGCTGCATTGACCGGTACCGGGTGGGGTTTTCCCACCGTGAAGGTTTTGGGAGGCTTGCTTTCGAGCCGGTCATACCCGTACGCGATCGCAACATCCTCGAAGAGGTCCCAGTCATGCATGATGTCGGCCCGGTAGCAGGGCACCTGCACCTTCACCGTGTCCGCACTAACGGGTTCGGCACCGAAGCGCATCTTCCGGAGGAGTTCTGCCATCGATGCTGCGGTCAGGTCCACCCCAAGAATGCGGGAGCATTCCGTAACGCTCACGGTCCGTTCCGCGGGGGCGAGTGTCGGGGTCTGCACCCCGTCGATCTCCACGCTCTCGATGGTGGCGCCGGCTTCGGCCATGGCCGTGCAGATGATGTTGACCGCAACCGCGACTGCCCGTTTGTCAGTGCCGGTCGTATCGAGGAGGATGTTCTTCGTGTCAAGGGTCACCCGGGTCCGCTCGCCGTTGATAATTGGCGGGAACGAGAGGACGTGGTCATCGTCATCCACAATCAGCGGAAAGAGCGGGAAATCCTTTACAATCTTCGCATAGTCCCGGCCCTTCGGGTGCTTTTCCAGGATCTCGTCCATCGTCATCTTTTCAGTGAAGTCGAGGGGTATAAAGCCACGGCTGCGGCGCGAGGCAATATAATGGAACGGCGGTTTGACCGTGTCCATGTCATGGATGCCGATCGCGACCTTGCTCCGGCCCCTGCCGACGGCCCAGTGGAGCGACTCCTGCAGGGACATGATGCTCTGGATGGACTCGTCGTCGAAATTCACCCCGCGGATGACCGCGGCCCCGAGTACCGGGCGGATCTCCGCGAGCTGGGGATCGATTGTGAACGAGATGCCCGAGGGTTTCACCTTGTAGGCAGGCAGGCCGGTCTCGATCCCGAGATAGCCCCGCATCGCACGGGCAACCCCTTCGGGGCTGAAGAGATCGGGGCGGTCCGGGAAGAACTCAACGTCTGCATGGTCCTCCTCGGTCCGCTCCACATCCGATCCGATGAGGGCGACCTTGTCGAGGATCGTCTTCCGGTCGGTGCGGGTGAGCCGCTCAAGGTACTTGTAGGGGAGCGTGATGACGGCCATATCAGATACCACCCTTTGCCTTCCGAAGCGATGGCGTCTCGCGGAGGAACGCCACGTCGCTCTTGTGCAGGAGCCGGAGGTCCTTTAACCCGAGGCGGAGCATCGCGATCCGGCTCACGCCGAGACCCCATGCAAGGACCGGGTACTTGATCCCGATTGGTGCGGTGACCTCCTCGCGGAAGATACCGGCACCGCCCATCTCGATCCATCCGATGCCTTCAACATAGACTTCCGCATCAAGGCTCGGCTCGGTGTACGGGTAGAACGATGGTTTGAACCGGACGCTCGTAAAGCCCATGCGGTTGTAGAACTCCCGGAGGATCCCGAGCAGGTTCCCGAATGAAACGTTCTCGTCCATCACAATCCCTTCGAGCTGTTCGAACTCGGCAAGGTGCGTGGTGTCGATGGTCTCGCGGCGGTATACCCGGCCGACCGCGAACGCCTTCACGGGGGGATTCTTGTTCTGTGCCAGGTGCTGGATGGAGAGGCACGTTGTGTGGGTGCGGAGCACGCACTGCTCGGCCTTCTTCTCCGTCCACGATCCCCCCCAGCCGGTCGAGGACGTCTCACCGCCACAGATGTGCATTGCCTTCACATTCTCGTACCCCGGCGGGAGCGGGAGGGTCTCGTTGAGGTAGAAGGTGTCCTGCATCTCGCGGGCCGGGTGGTCCTGCGGCTGGAAGAGGGCGTCGAAGTTCCAGAAGGACTGCTGGACGATGCCACCGTAGAGTTCCGTAAAGCCCATCTCAAGGAGGATCTCCCGCATCTCGCCGATGATCCGCTGGTAGGGGTGGATCTTGCCGGGGTAGGCCTTCTTCGGGAGCTTGGAGACATCGTAACGGCGGAGGTTTGCAGTCTTCCACGCACCCGAGAGGATCTGCTCGCGGGTGAGGGTGCCGGTCTCCTCGCGGAGGTCGAGGCCTTTTCCTGCGAGTGCAAGCCCTTCGGGTGTGATGGCAATGGCGTACCGGACGGTCTCTTCCTCTTGCAGGATCCCGCGTTTGATG
Source organism: Methanoregula sp. (assembly GCA_023228295.1). Lineage (GTDB taxonomy): Archaea > Halobacteriota > Methanomicrobia > Methanomicrobiales > Methanospirillaceae > Methanoregula. Next base: position 4,889 of record JALOBP010000014.1, on the reverse strand, counting down.
AGCTCCTTGGTCTTCGGGTCGGCATCGGACGGGTTTTTCAGGGCCGCTTCATCAGCGTCCGTTGAGGTCCCCGTAATTCTTGTGACTCCGGTTCCCTCTACTTTGACAAGTCCCTTCTTCCGGAGCTGGCCAAACCCGATCTTAAACGCCGCATGCTTCTGGAGATCGGCAAGGGTGGTACCCGGCAGGATAAAGCGGAGGAGCTGGGTCTCGGGGAGGCCGTCTTTGAGGTATGCCTTCCCCTCATCCGTGTAAACAAACTCCTTTGCAACGATCCGCCCGACTGTGGCACACCCGTTGTCCTGTGCAAGGAAGGCCCACTGCACCACCGCCTCGGGCGTTGCGCCCATCAGGCCGGCGAGGTGCGGGGCATCCGCTTTCTTCTCTTTTTCAAGGATTGCAAGCAACCGCTTCTCGTTCTGTGTCAGTTCTGCCATCTTACACCCGTATCCTGTCTGCACACGCGTCCATCTTTTCCCGGAAGTCTTTCAGGAACGCAACCACCCGCTCGGCAGTCTCCTTCTTGCACTGCCCGCAGGTGATCTCGCCGGCCATGCACTTCCGCTTTATCTCTGCAAGCTCGAGATCGTCCGTCACCATATGGAAGAGGTTGAGAAGATAGACCGAGCACTTGTCCGGTTCTCCGCCAAGGCGTTTCTGCTCCTCCAGGGTCGTCCTCCCGCCGGTGATCCCGCTCATCACCTTCTTCCGGACAACCGCCTCGGTCTCGTAGAAGGAGATGATGCTCTCGGGGATACTGGAGGACATCTTCCCACCAGTGAGACCCGGCATGAAGATGTGGTACGTGGACGAGGGCGTATAGAACGCAAAACCGCCCTGCGCCCGTTCGATCTCCCGTACTTTTGCGGCAACATCGGCGCACTGCGCCCCTTTGATATCAACGTGCCCCTCGTATTTCTTCGCGTGCGGGAAGGCCGATTTCACCGCGTCCATTGCTGCCTCCGGTGCATTCTTGGACCGGACGCTGATGTACCCGTCCCGTTCCTCTATCGTGAACATCCGCATCTTATGGGCAATCCCGCGGGTGAGCCGGATGTGCGGGTCCTGGTCAACCCCGACCGGCACGAGCGTTGGCGCCGGCTCGCGGTCAATCTGGGGATAGAGGATATCGGCGACCTGCGTGATGACACTGTCCGCATGGGCAAGGTCGGTGTCGGGACCAAAACCGTAGATTGCAGTAAGTTCAGAGAAATTGACCTTGGTCGCTGCCTCGAATGCAAGGTCCTTGAGCCGGTTGTTCCGCGTCTGGAAGTAGGTCTCTCCCTCAAACCCGAGAGCGTACAGGCAGGCAAGATACTCCTTCCCGAACTCGTTGCACTTCTCCCACGAGAGGCCCCGCACCGCATGGGCTTCCCGGTCGGCGATGGTGATGTAACCGTTGCCGCCCTGCTGCACGTGCCAGACCACCTCCTTCATCACCATCAGGTGGCCGAGGTGCGGGTGGCCGCTCGGCATGAACCCGGTCAGGATATGGAACGGGGTTTTGTTCCGGATCGCCTGGGCTATGGGGCGGTAATCGCGGTGGCCGACAACAATGCCCCGGCGCATGAAGTACGGGACCTCGGGGAGTTCTGCCAGGACCGGGGCTATAGGGTCGATACCGAATTCGGCAAACGTCTTGTCGATATCAAGAGACGGGGTGCCTGACCAGGGGTTGATCTGCGGTTCCTGCATGGTACTATCACAGTTTGATCCGTGCGAATTCGACGAACTGGATTCCTGAAGTATGTACGGCGCCAAAGAACATCTTCTTTTTGACACTGTGCGCCATCCGGACGGAGCGGGAGATGAGGCTCATGGCGAGTGCCGCTTCCTTCTCCACGGCATGGACGAGAAGGTCGGAGTGGACGTTCGTGCCGCAGTAGACCCTGAAGTGGTGGCCGAACTTGTAGCCGGTGCGGGGCGTATAGTCATGGGAGCGGAGCTCGCAATAGACCGCAATCTTCCCCGCCAGTTCATTGTCGGCCTCGCCTGCCAGCTCAAGGTATGCGGCCGGGCTTATGGTCTCTGTTCCCCGCGTGAGCGTGACGGTCCCGTTCTCCATCAAGCAGATGAGTTCCACCGGGGAGAGGATCAGGCGTTCGGGATCGAGGCGCTTGCCATAGCCAGCCTGTTCAAGGTCGGACCCTGCCGGGACCCGGACCATTGCGGACTTTCCGACCAGCATCGCGTTGTGCCGGTCAAGGGACGGGAGGGCTGAACACGCATCAGCCAGTTTCTGGAGCTTGATCTCGTAGTAGGTGAGCTCCTCCTCGTCGTCCACGACCGCGAGCACGTACTGCTTGCGCATGTTCCGGGAGGCTATCACCTCCTCGATCAGTTTCTCGAACCGGATGGGGTCCCGCTCGGAGAGTACGCGGACCAGGTAGAGGGACTCTCCCTTCCCCGGCTTCTCGCCGCGCCGGAAGACGCGGAAATCGTGCGGGCCGGTCTGGACAACGTAGCCCCGCTCGCGGAGATCGCGGTACACGAGGAAACTGCGCATGAAGTTGGGCTGGCTGGCAAACTCGGCAAAGAGGGAATCGAACGTGTAGTCCGGCACCGTGATCTTCTGCCGGTGGAGGAGGTAGAGCGCCTCCTGCGGGGAGAGACGGAGCCCCTCGCCGTCCGGCCGGCCATACCCGCTCTGGTCGTACAGCGCCCTGCCGTCTTTTCCTGTGCGCACCATCGTGCCGTCGAATATAGCCTTCACTGCCTGATCTATTATTCCCGGAGGATTATAAGGGCGCCTGAAGCAGGGGGCGCGGGTCTTTGCCACCCGGCCCCATTTTTAGGAGAAATCCTTAAGCATTACAAAAGTGCGAATCGTTGCCTATAATAAGGAAAAAATCGAACATGTATAGTCCAATCGTATCTCATAAGTATGCTTAAATTTGCACGTCCCCGCGGATGAACACCATTCCGGGAAAAATCTGGTAATACTATAGATACACTGGCCCCCACACCGGAAAAAATTTTTCAGCCAGTACAATCAAGCGGCGGAAAAATGATGGTGCACGAATACAACGACCCCGGATACCGACCAATGAGCGTGCTCAACCTTGCGGGTTTTCTCGCGCGGTCTGAGGTGAACGGCCCCGGCACCCGGGCTGTTGTCTGGGTGCAGGGATGCCCGCGCCGCTGCGAGGGATGTTTCAACAGTGCATTCCAGCCCTTTTCTCCCGCAACACTTACCCCAGTTGAAACGCTTGCCGGCACGATCCGTTCCCTTGACAACATTGACGGCGTCACCTTCTCGGGCGGTGAGCCGTTTGCGCAGGCCCGCCCGCTCGCAGAACTCGGGGCACAGCTCCGAAAGGACGGGCTCAGCGTTGTCACCTACACCGGCTATACGCTAAAAGAACTGGCTGCAGGGGGCGACCCCGCATGGCCGGCCCTCCTTGCAGCAACCGACCTCCTCATCGCCGGCCCCTATGTTGCTGCACGCGCATACCCGGACCCGCTGAAAGGCTCCTCCAACCAGCAGGTTATCGCGCTCGATACCCGGCTGGCCAATACCCGGTGCACCGGGCGGAAGGGCCCTGCCGGCAGCCGGACCGAATTCACGATCGCGCCGGACGGCACCATCACCACGACCGGTTTTCCGGCACCGGTACTTATCCGAAAGCTCGCATCGCGCTGCAGAGGTTCCTGAAATGTCGCATTACAGCCGCGTGAAGACACAGTTCCACAACCGCGAAGCCCTGATCGCCTGCTTAAAAAACCTCAATTACGAGGTTAAAACGGACACGGTCATCAAAGGCCATCATGGCGAACATACCGTGGATATCGCGGTGAGGAAGGCGAAAGGTTATGGCGTCGGATTCATCAAAAGCCCGGACGGCACCTACGACATGGTGGCCGACTGGTGGGGCGTGGCCGGTGCTGACGAGCGGAAGATGACGCAGGAACTTGCCCGGCAGGCCGCAACGATCCAGAAGGAGTACGCAACGAGGATGGTCCTCGAACAGGCAGCCCTCGACGGGTTCGAAGTTGTCAGCCAGGCCGAGGAGCAGGATGGCACTCTCCGGATCGTTGTGAGGAGGTGGGAATGATGCAGCGGACGGAACCGGACTTTTCAAGAAAACTGAACGTATCGCTCCGGGCCCGGGTCACCCTCATCGTGGTGATGACGCCGGAAGAGGAGCGCGTGGTTGCAAAGATCAAGGATGTCTGCGAGACCTGGGACCCGCCCCGGCAGTGCATTGCATGGGATGCCGTGGACGGCTATTCGGTTATAGCGGGGAACAAGAACTTCCACACCCAGTCCCGCGATCCCCTTGCAGCGCTGGACGATATCCAGAAAACCGACGAGAACGCGGTGGTAATCTTCAAGGATTTCCACGAGTACTGGAACAACCCCCAGGTGAAACGCCGGATCCGGAACTTCTCCCACTCGTTTAAGTACAACCGCCGCTCGATCGTGATCGTCACGCCGGTCCAGCGGGTGCCCGAAGAGATCCGGGACGATGCGGTTCTCGTCCACTTCCCGCCGCCCTCCGCAGCCGAACTCTCGGCCGACCTCGATTTGCTCCTCTCAACGAGCGGGATCTCTCCCGCGCTCTCAAAAGCCGGCCGCGAGAAGATCATCCAGGCAGCCCTCGGGATGACCTTAAACCAGGCCCGACGGTCGTTTGCAAAAGCGATCGTGACGAAGGGCACGCTCGACGACCGGGACATCGATACGATCATAGCCGACAAAAAGGACATCCTCTCCCAGTCGGACGCCCTCGAGTTCTACAGCCTCACCGAGACTTCGGACAATGTCGGAGGCCTCTCGATGTTAAAGGACTGGCTCCGGCTCCGCGAACGGGCCTTCACCGAGGAGGCACGCGACTATGGTCTCCCGTCCCCCAAGGGTATAGCCCTCATCGGTATCCGGGGACCGG
>JALOBP010000103.1 GCA_023228295.1 Methanoregula sp. | reverse complement strand
CACCTTGAAAGGACGTGGGAATGCAAGAAACCGATGGATGCAGGCCAGAAGAGCAGCACGAGAACACCCGAAATCGTTTCCCCGAGTCATCTGTCGGTTCCTATACCTTTGATATCGACACCTGCATCTCGTCAAACCTTCTGGATCAGCGTAGAACACCCTCTCCGCTGCCAGGCACCCGTACCGGGGACGAAATTCCTGAACTTTCGCAACAACAGTATTTACAGGATCCCCAATTGAGGATCCTGTTTTCATTAGTGAGATGAACCAAGAATAATTTCTATCGAGGAAAAATAAAACGGGAAACATTTGTTGATTTAGTTCTTCTCATTGCAGGAATTGTGGCAACCTTTGTAGTGCTGTGGATCATCCTTTGGTACTCCTTGTGAGATCTACAGGACTATTCAACGGGTTTTCTTCCCCACACGAGATAGCCTGTATATCCTGAAGAGAAGGTGCCCTGCTGCAATCTGCGCCCAAACTCGACCCAGACACCGGTTGCTTCAGCAAGGGTCAGCGCTCCGGTCTGCCCCATCCGGTCGAGCAGCATCCGGATATCGAAGACCTTCTCGGCTATAGCGAGAACCCGACAATCGTGAGTGTCTTTGGCTCTGCGGGAATTTCCGAAAACCCGGCATCACGGAAGTGTCCGGCAAGATCCTTTCCGACTCGTCCCGAGGCGAAACTGTCGTGCCAGAACCGGGTGAGGCTGACTGCGGTCTCCCGGTTGCTCAGTGAGATGGAGAGCGTGTCCCAGTCATTGTCGAACGCGACAAGTGTTCCCCCGGGTGCCGTGACCCGGGCCAGTTCCCGGATTACCTGTTCCGGATCAGGGATGTGCTGGAGCACCCGGTCGATCCGGCAGGCAGAGAATGCCCCGTCCCGGCAGGGGTCGCCACGGATGAGCAGGCACCGGTCCTGGTGGGCGGCTATCCGTTCCGCTGCGGTGGCAAGGGACTAACGTGATGGCCGGGCAGGGGGCGTCATGGGACCGGGCCTTATCTCTCTTATTTTGGCGGTGGAAGATGTAATGGTTTTTTTAATGCTCCGGACTTTTCGGTCGCTGAATGGGCCCTGGGGGTCGGAAGGGGAAAAATGTTTTACCGCATCAGGCAGCGTGACGATTATTCAGTCGTAAATAAGGTGAATCCCCCACCGGGTTTGCGGGCCTGAAACAAAAATTCCCCCACTGACCCCCCCACCACCATTTCTGGTTCTGGCCGGGATTGAGTGGATTTTCCATCTGAAAAATACTGGTCATCGGGACCTGGTTGTGGGAGGGGGTCAGTGGGGGTAATTTGTAGGGGCCGGTGGGAAATCCAGCGGGCCATTAAAAAAAACGATCCGTTCACCCTCCTCCATGAGGGGGCCCGGATCAATGTGGTGACTGAATAGCGTTGAAAAAAATTACATCTTGATCTGCGCCAGCGCATCGTAGGCCATGCGGTGGAAGACCGCCGGGTCGATCGTGGGATACTGCTCTTTTGCCTTTACAATATCCGTCGAGTCGCCGGTCCGCAGGGCATTGATCCGGTCGAGCGTGCGTTCTGCCGCATCCAGCACCCAGATGTCGCGGGTGTCCTTGTCAACAATGGTGATCGACTCAACGCGGACCGAGACCATTGGTGCACTGGCTTCATCTTTCCGGTACAGGTTTGGTTTCCCGATGACTGCGACAAACGCCGGAGTCTCGATCTTTGCAAGCTGTTGCATTGCCTCGGGCTGGTAACTGCCGGCCATCACGAAGAACGTGCCCGTGGGATCGACCACGCGGCCCCGGTAAAAGATGTTTTGCTCGCCCTGTCGGGTCTTCTCGGTCAGCGTGCCGACAATGAAGACCCGGTTGCAGCGCTCTCCGGTCGGGAGGAGGACAAACGTGGGGCTCTTCTCATCTTCCCCGTCTTTGAACTGGTAGTGGCATTCGCGCAGTTCACCGGCAAAGACGCGCCGCGCAGGTTCCCGCTCGAACGAGCCCTCGCGCCTTGGCATGTCGCGTGCAGGTGTACTCATGATGCACCCCCGGCCCGGTTCAGCAGATTCGTATGCTCCGCACTCTCGAACTTTTTTGGCTCGCAGGTATTTACAAGCAGGCGGTTATCGATCTCGCGGCCCTTGCAGGTCACATACCGGCCCAGCACCTTGTCCCGCATCTGGAGGAACACCTCGTCCATTCCGAGCGGGTTGTTCTCTGCGATCTCCTGTGCCGCGGCAAGGTCTATTCCGGTAAGGGCCTCCACAGCATCGCGCTGCAGGAGGATACTGTGGGTCTTCTCACCATCATCCAGCCATCCCTTGATCCGGAGGTCGTATACGAATTTCGGCTGGATCTCGTGGACCGGGCAGTAGTTCTGCCGGGACAGGGCGCGGTTGCAGCCCTCCACCGGGCAGCGCTTGATGATGCCTGAACCCGGGGCAACGTGGACGAGGGCGCCGGTAAATTCCGCCTCTCCCCCGCTGACCGGGATATCCCCCTCTTCCTGCAGGACGGTGGCGCCGTTCAGGTTCAGCGAGAGCCGGCCATTGAATTCGTCCACCTGCGCATAGAATATATTGTACACACCGCCGACCTCGAGTTTTTCCCGGCCGGGCTCCTTCCAGATCACGAACTTGATGGTGCCGGTCTCGTCACCCAAAAGGCCGGACTGGAGCATGCGTTCGTGGGAGGCTTCCCATTCCTGCACAACCTTGGCACGGACGCCCCCGATGCCCGGGTGGAGATCCGCGACCGGTATGGGGGTCGGGATGAGGGTCCGGTCCTCGCTGATCTCCTTAATCGTGGTCCCGGAATGTATCTTGAGGTTCGCGACGCCCTTGTATTCGTCCACCACTCCCGATTCAATCCGGTACCATGACCCTTCGGTCATGGCTGGGGCATTTGCCTTGGCCCATGCCACGAACCGGATCGCGCCGGATTCATCCGCGAGGATCCCGCTCTGGGCAATGGCCGGGGAAGCTGGCGCGGAGAGCGCGACAACTTTTCCCTCAAAGGTTACCCACTCGCCGGGACTTGCCTCGGCGATCTTCTTCTCCTCGGTCCCGCCACTACTCTTACCGGTACCAGGACCTGCGCCAGGCAGTGGTACGTTATACTCCTTGGCGAGTTCGTTTGTCACGCTGCGCTCCGCCTCGGATGGCTGGACGCCGAATTCCTGTACAAGCCGTTTGAGCTTGCCCTCGATCTTTGTCTTATCTGCGGGCTGCCCTTCTTTTGAGAACTTTCGGGAGATTCTTTCTGCTGCTTCGGAAAAATCCATTTCATACATCTCCAGTTAATGGTGCGGTTTTATCCGGTCTATATAGTGTGAGCATGCGTAGTGAAAGTGTCGGAATGTATTTCGTGCCGCCGCTATGGTGAGATTTATCACCCCCGCGGGAGACTTAGGAAGGTATGGCAGAGATCACCGCTGACAGTACAATCTATGATCTCCTGAAAGCAAAACCCGAGGCAACCGAAGCCCTCTTCAAGTTCGGCATGGGCTGTGTCGGCTGCGCAATCGCCCGCGGCGAGACCATCCGCGAGGCAGCACAGGCACACGGCATCCCCCTTCCCGAGCTCCTCAAGGCGCTCGACATCAAGGAATAATCACCTTATTTTTTAAAAATGCGATCTGTCGGTCTATCGCTCTTTTGAGCCGGCCCGTTTTACCAGTTCCAGACGGGATGCGCCGGGATACTTCTTGAGATATGCCGCGATCGCCGGCTCGTGCGGGAGCCGGCACCGGGCGCAGTTCCAGACCCGATTTCCGTTCGATCCGGTTGCCCACTGGCCGAGCATCTCGTCGTGGCAGGGATAGAACGGGCAGTAGCAGTACTCGCAGGACTGTCCCTCGAAATGGCAGGGGTAATACGGGCACTCCTTATCAGTCCACTCGATCCAGTGGTCGCCTTTGATCCGGCTGAAGATGAAAAATGCCGGCCGGTCATCCTGTATGCCGGTATCGTGGCGCCGGACCGCTTCCGGTATTCCGTGGAGCACCGCCTCGCGGATCCGCCGGCCGGCGTCCGTGTCGCGCCCGGCTGAGCGGTGGCATATCTCCCCCTCTCCCTCGCATGCAGCGATAACCCCTTCGGCTGGTGTCCCGGTCAGCGGAAGATCCATTGCCTGGAGGGCCTCGGCCTTTGCCTCGCTGGCGACCATGACCGCTTCGAGCAGCGCTGTGTCCTCCATGCCCTGCGAGCTTACTATGATGATATTGGTGTTTCCGTCCGTTGCCGGGGGTTCACACCGGATTCCTGCCGTGATAAAGACCGTGATAAAATCGTACTGGAGCACGCAGGTCTGCCCGGTGGGAACGGTAGTTGTGAGGCCGAAATAATTCCGTTCAAGTCCGCTTGCGGTAATGACCGTATCGAGTACCTTTTCCGGATCTGCTGCCCGATTCGCGTCAGGAAATGTATGGTTCAGGAGTGTTGACACCGAGCGGATGCAGCCTGTAACACCGGTACTTGCAGCGCGGAACGATCCGCGAATGAAAAGAGTATTGGTATCTGAATAATATCTCATGCAACCGAGTAGCGCATCCGATCTTTGAGTTCCTGCTGTTTGCCGGCGTTCCAGCCGGAAACGTCCTGCAGGTAACCGGTAACACGGCTGACCTGCACCACGTCATGGGAGCCACACTCGGGGCAGACGGCCTGGCCGCAGAGCGGGCAGTACTCAATGCCGGAGATGATCTCGTGGTTGCAGTGGCAGTGGTCGAGTGGGCACATAATAACGAGGTGCGTCTCGCCGCAGTTCGGGCAGGGGTTCTGCTCAACGATGTGGTGGCAGGTATGGCACTTGTATTTCCGCTCGTTTTCCGGAATATCATCCAGTGATTTATATTTATTTGCTATTTCCTTTTGTTCTGCCGTCCAATCCATACTATATCATCGCGCAAGTCCTTAATAAATATTTAGACCGTTCTCGTTGGATGGACAGCGATTTCGCCCAATATAAATCGCGCATATGCTGATCCGACCGCGAAAAACCCGTCATTTAAATATAGTGACCCAATCGGACAAAAAACAATAGCCGGTTTCTATAACCGGGCTGAAAAATGCCGCCCTCCTCATGCGAAAAATATTTATTTCACCTCAAGCTTGTTTCCAAAACCGTGTCCGGGAAATCCCGGGGCACGCGAATTATTTCCCGGATCTGATATGCGCGAACGATTCTGCGGCTGTACCCGGATCTTCCGCCTCATATATCGCGCGGCCGACGATAATCCCGTCCACGATCTTTGCAACCGCTTCCGCATCCCCTCCCTGAGCGCCAACGCCAGGGGATAGGATCTTCCGGTTCCCGACAATCTTCCGCAGCACCTTCACCCGTTCCGGACGGGTGGCGGGGGCGATGATCCCGTCAGCCCCGCATTCCATTGCAAGTTCCGCGATCTTCTCTGCGGCACCGCCATGGAAGAACAAGGGTGCCCCGGGATGGCTCATCTCAGCGACAACAAAACATGCCCCGCCATAGTCCGCAGAAACGTCAACGCATGCCTGCACCGCGTCTTTCCCCGTAAACCCGTGGCAGATGATGGAGGCAAAACCCGCATCGAAGACCTGCTCGGTGATGAGCCGGTTGGTGTTGGGGATGTCGGCGACCTTGAAATCCGCGATGAGCGGGAGATCGAACTCCTCGAACTCGGCGGCAAACTCAAGCCCGCAGGAGAGGATAAGGGGGTAGCCGAGCTTGATGGCGTCGAGATGCGGGGCGCAGGCTTTTGCGATTTTAAGTGCCTGTTTCTTCTCTGTTGCATCCAGTGCAAGGATCAGTTCAGCCATGGTGGAGCCTCTCCATAACCGCCGCGGTCAGCACGGGCAGGGTGATCGTGGCGTCGCCGTACACGGTGACTGCCTGGGCATCTTCCGTGATCTTGCCCCACGACCGTGCCTCGTCCAGCGTTGCACCCGACAGCCCGCCCAGATCCGGCCGGTCGCCCGTGAGCTGGACGGCATAGGTAAACCCGTTGGGAGTCATGATCATGCTCTGGAGGATGAAGTTCTTCGGCACTCCGCCACCCACGAGCATGGCTCCGGCTTTCTTTGCTGTGAAGCACCGGTCCATCAGCGCCGGCATGTCGGCAAAGGCATCGACAGTCACCTTGTTGGTCTGGGAGAAGAGCCAGTACTGGAGGCCGATCATCGAGTCCTGCACCGCGGGATTGTACACGGGAACCTTGTTACGGGCCGCGGTATGGAGAATGCCGGACTTCGTGTGCTTCCCGATATGATCCATGAGACCGGAGATCGAGATGGTTGAGCCCGGTTCGATCTCGCCGAATACGCCCTGCATGAACTCCTCGAAGTGTTCGAAGGCCTCATTGGGGAGGTAGACATCGTAAATACGGTTGATCTCGTCGTGCCGAAGCTCGTTGTCATCGCAGAACGCGGTGCCGTGGAAGTGTTTGCACCCGATAGCCTCGATGATGTCGTGCGTGAGGTTGGCACCAGTGGAGACAAGGATATCGATGTGGCCGGCTTTGATAAGATCTGAAACGATCCCGCCCATACCCGCAGGCACCATTGCACCAGCGAGGCCAAAGAATTTCGTGGTCTCCCTGTCTCTTAGCATCTGCTCCCAGATGTTCGCTGCGCGGGCAAGCGATCCACCGTTGTAGGCGCCGGCCTGCTCCATTGCAACGACCAGTTCGTTCACCGTCATCTCCGGCTTCACGTGGAGCTGGGTGACCGGCATCTCGCATGGCTGTGTCATGATTATCCCCCGTTTTGTTGCAACGATATTGGCGTTCCTGCCAGATAACAGTGTTTCAGAAGCTTTACCGTATGAACCGGACAAACGAATCCCGCTGCGCTGACGATTGGTGTACGATGTTGTTTTGCAGTGCACTGTTATCCCATACGCAAAAAAAACCTAAAAATCAGGAAATTATTTACCCTTTCAGGGTTGTCTATCCTCTATGCACGAAGTCCGGTTAACCATTAAAAAACGGGTATTTCCGAGTGAAGGCCGGGTGCGTCTCAATGTCGCAAACCTGTCCGCGCTGGAGGTGCATGACGGGGAACGTGTGGATCTCATCAATGAATCTGCAAAAAAGACAGTTACGGCAATGGTCATTGCTGATACTATGGTGAAAGAGGGGCAGATCCGCGTGAGCGGGGAGGATCTTGCTGCACTGGATCTTTTGGATGGCAGCGAGGTCCTTGTTGTAAGGACTACGCCCCTGCAGGAGAAAGTAAAAAAGGCGGCAGCAGACGTGAATGCCTCACTTACCCGGAGTGTTGATTCTCTCGACAAAGTGGCAAGGAAAACCGCAGGTGAAGTAACGGCCGAAGCCGGAAAAGCTGCAGAGGGCCTGAGGCAGGAAGCAAAGAAAGCCTCTGACAGCCTTGGAAAGACCGCCGGGGATGTAAAGAAGGCAGTAAAAGATGCAACCCGTGACGACAGCCTGTAACAGGCCAAAAAATGATGTGGTGACATAATGGCAGAAGCAGTAATTATTACCGATACCGTGGTCATGGCTTTTCTCGTCATACTCGGTATGGTGGTCATGTACCTCATCATCCGCGAGATCCGGATCATGAAGACCGCCAACAGGGCAAGCGAACTGGACCTGGAGAAGGACAAGCTCAAGCTCCTCCAGCAGCACGAGGCCCAGAAAGGGTTCTCGTTCACCCGGCTCTCCGCTGAACAGACCGGGGCGATAAAACATGTTGAGGAAGAGAACGCCGGTCTTGAGACCACGATTTTTGCCAAGGAAAAACTCCTTGAAGTGCGGCTGTCCCGGCTCGAGAATCTCGTGAAGTCAAAGAAACTGGATAATCTCCTCGCAAATGCTGACGAACAGGAACGGAAGGTGAAGTAAATGAACCCCGTCATCTACTCAAACCCGGAACAGAACATAACGGGTGGATCGTTCTGGGACAGGTTCGCGAATCTCCCCGGTACAATCGGATCGAAGGTTCCCACGCTCGACCGGTCCCTTGATGCGTACTTTGACCGGAACTTCGGAGCCATCATTGAGGAATGGGATCTCCTGACCGAAAGTGATCTTGGCCGGCTCGAGAACCGGCTGACCCGCGTGAGCGATGAGATCAACAGCTTCTATGCAGGAAAGGTGATCCTCGAGGCGCGGGCAGAAGCTCTTGATGCCCTAATCACCTCGCTGGAGGAAAAGAAATGATTGGCATGGACTCGTACCTCAATGCCTACGTTGACCGGCGGATGCAGTATATTATCGAGGAATGGGATCTCGCAACGGGAACCGATCTTGACGAATTTACCGGCAGGCTCGCAGCGCTCGAGCAGGAAATCACCCGGCTGAAAACATTCGGGCATGCGGCCGGGGACAAACTGACCGAGCTGGAGAACCGGGCCCGAAGGCTGAAAGGGAGGACCTGATATGGACATTCTGGAATTCATCATCATCGTCCTTGTTCTCTGTGCCGCGATCTTCATCGTGTACTTCTTCTTCCGGGGCCAGAAGGGGGACATCTCGCTTGCCCGCCCGGTGGAGAGCCGGGTGGACGAGTACCTTGACCGCCGGTTCCAGAGTCTGGTGGAGGAGTGGGAACTTGTCTCCCGCGAGAAGCTCGATGCGTTCAAGTCCCGGAACTACAGGACGATCGAGCAGGACGAAGCTCGTGTTGCTGAACTAAAAGAATACGAGACCGGCATGCAGACTACTCTCACATCCCTGGAGGCACGGCTTGACACTCTGGAAAAAGAACTGGCTCAGAAAGGATCCACAAAAAAGTAAGGATACCCCCGACCGGTTCCACGAGCTGAAGAGCGAGATTGCGGTGATACGCAAGCAGGGCGAAGGTCCCACAAAGGATCCCGGTACCTTCTCGCAGTACCTGTGCGACCTCTGTACCTCGCCGCACCCGGTCCCGGAACTCCGGCAGTGCGTGCTCTGCGGCCGCTGGGCCTGCAAGACCTGCTGGAAGGATGAGTTCTATACCTGCAAATCCTGTGCGGGACTGATAGCAGTCCACTCCCGAATGAGCAGGGAATAATCCCCCTTTTTTAATGATCCATCCTGGAATGGATGGGACACCCTGACGCGCATGTAGGTCAAAAAGAAGATCGGGGACCGGTTCATGGTTTTTGGCACCGATGTCCCTGTGCTTCCGCCTCTGCCACTGCTGAAAAAGGCTGTCAGGGCGTCCGCGGGGTTATCGTACTCTTCCGTCCGGGAATTCCCGCCATCACGTACCGTCACGGCTGTCGAACCGATGGCAATTTCCATCCGGTGATCGCCCCGGGTGAGAACCGCGGTCTGGCACGGGGACGTATCCCCAAGGGCCATGATTGCTTTGAACGCAGGATTGTCCCTGACCGGATTGAGATCCGTTTCTGCATATTCCTTGTACGAGATGAGTGAGTATGCGGGCTGAAGATCGTCCGGCCCGGCGGCCCCCCCCGGAATAGGCCTTCATCGCATCATTCCCGGCCGCGTGAAAATCCGGAAGATCCGTGGAGGTCGCGGTTGTTTCGTTCACAGAGTTGAGATTATTATAATAAAAACAAGTTACCCGCTTCTCAGGCCACCGCCCGGGGTTTTTGTCTCATAGAGAAAACCAGCCTGATCGCGTTCTGTTCCCGGTTGAGCGGACTG